>CAXTMT010000007.1:0-7781 GCA_964245355.1 uncultured Sphingomonadaceae bacterium | reverse complement strand
GCCATGGCTTTCGGCGGGACGTGCGCGGGTACGCGCCGGGGTGGCGCTTGCTCGCCACGTCCGACGAAGACCTCGGACTTCGGCACCCGCTGGCCCCCGGCGGAGAAGCGCACCGGGGGGTGACAGACCCTCAACTTCCTCAACTTCGGCGCCGTTCGACGTCCGCGACTCGCTACGGCACGATCTTCCAGCGGGCATATTCCTCGACGATGCGCGGCGCGATCAGCCTGGCGTCGGCAAGGTCGATATCGCCGTGGGTGCGGTCTCCGGTCGCCCGTTCGATCACCGCGCGCAGGAACAAAGCGTTGGCGAGGCCCGGCACCAGATCGAGCGCGGCATCGGCATCGGCCAGCGCCTCCGGGAAGCGCTTCAGCCGGTAATAGACCAAAGCCCGGTTATCGAGCGCGGCGACATTGTTGCTCGAAAGCTCGATCGCGCGGGTGCAATCCTGCAGCGCGGTATCGAGCTGGGCATTGAGCGTGCCCTTCACCCAGCAGCGCTCGTTGAGGAACGCGGGGTTGCCGGGCTTGGTGGTCGCCGCCTCGTCGAGCGCGGCGATCGCGCCGGCGGCGTCGCCCTGCTCGGCCAGCACCTCGGCCCTGGCGCTCAGCCATTCGGGCTTGTCCTCGCCGGCCGTGTCGATCTGGGCGGCGATCTGCTCGAGCGCGGCGGGCTTCTGGCCGAGATCGACCTGGAGGACGCCGAGCTGCGCCATCGCCAGCTTGGAGGTCGGATCGAGCGCGATCATCGCCTTATAATCCTCGGCCGCCTTCGCCTTGTCGCCGAGATGCCTGGCGAGCGCCGCGTGGCGCTGGAGGTTGGGCAGGCTGGCATCGGCGGCGACCGCGCGATCGAGATCGGCCTGCGCCTCGTGCCACTGGAAGGTCGATTCGTAGAAGGTCGCGCGGGCCAGGGTGCGGTTCACGTCGTCGGGCTTGTCGGCGATCCAGGCGGTGAAGCCGGCGGCGAGCTTGTCGAGCTTGTGGGCGCGCTTCGATTCCACGATCTGCACGTAAGGCGCGGGATAATCGGTGGTCGTCGTCAGGCGGACGAGGCGGTTGCCCGCGGCGACCGCCTTGGCGCGCGCCGCGGGCAGATCGGCGGCGGGAAGCTCGGCACCGCTCGCGGTCGCTTCCTCCTGGATGGTGACGATCCCGTCGGCCAGCGTCGCCTTGCGGGCGAGCGTATGGCCGGCGAGCGCGATATTGGCGGCCTGATCGCCTTCCAGCGCGATCCGGCGGCCGTTGTCGGGCAGCAGGATCCTGAACGTGGTCAGCGTGTGGCTGGGCTGGCCGGTCGCTACGGGCAAATCCTTCCATGCGGCGCGCGAGCGATCGGCGCCGAGGTTGACCCCGCCGAACGAACTCGCCGGACGATAGCGATAGCGGTGATCGCCGCGCGGCCAGATCGACGAGACGGTGACGCCCGAAACCTCGATCGTCGCCGTCGCCGCCGCCGGATCGAAGCTGAACTTCTGCGTGGCGGCGAAGGCGCTCGGTCCCGCTGCCCCGCCAAGGCTCGCCATCGCCAGCGCGAGCAGATGATCCTTGTCGAGCTGCGCGGCGGCGACGCGCAGCGAATCCGCGGCGGCCCCACGCAAAGTCACCGTCGCCTCGAAGGGCGCGGGGATGCCGATGCCGGCGCTCTGGTCGATGGTCAGCGCCACCGTCCGCGTCGCCCGCACCGGGGCGCGGTTCGGCAGCTTCAGCAGCTCCGCGCCCCCCTTGCGCGAGGGCAGCACCCAGCCGAACGGCGGCGGATCCTGCAGATCCTCCAGCCGGCCGCCGCGCCCGGTCCCGTCCATCCAGACATCCTCGCCGCCGATGCGCGCGTGGACGAAGATGTGGTTGAACGCCGCGAAGGACGGCAACCGATCGGCGACATGATCGCCGTCGCCGATATTGGCGAGCACCGGCTCCGCCTCGATCCCCAGCCCGTCGAGCAGCGCCAGCAGCAGCAGGGTCTTGGCCTTGCAGTCGCCATAGCCGACCGTCCAGGTCTTGTCGGGCGCCTGCGGCTGGTAATTGCCGCCGTTCAGCCCGTTGAGGAAGTAGCGGATGCGATCCTGGACGAGCGCGAGCGCGGCGGCGGCGCGCTGTTTGGGATCGGGCGTTGCCGCGCTGATGCGCTTTACTTCCTGCGCGAGCGGGCTGCCGGGTGCGATCAGGCCCTTGGTGTCATAGAGCGGCGCGTTGGTCTTGGAGACGTCCGCCCAGCTGGCGAAGCTCGTCGCCTCGACGCCGGGCAGGCGGTGGAAGCGCGGCGGCGCGTCGCCCGGCAATTCGGGCTGCTTGGGCGCGGGCAGCCTGAAGGTCAGATCGTGCCAGCCGCCCTTGTCGCTCTCGCTGGCGACGATGCCGATCGGATGCGCCTTCCATTTGATCGGCGTACCCGTCGGCCAGAGGAAGCGCGCGCGGGCGAAGCCGACCTTGAACGGTTCGGACATGGCAGGGCCGGCGGTCTGCACCTGGCCTTTCAGCACGGGGTCCTTCGAGGTGACCGAGAAAGCATAATCCAGCACGTCGCCGACGCGCAGCCCCTCGACCTGCAGGGTGGCGGTCAGCAGCCCATCGAGTTCGAGTTCCTCCAGCTTCTGCTCGCGGCGGATGACGGTGAATTTCTGTCCGGCCTTCAGCACGTCGATCCGCTGGCCATCGCGCAATATCTCGACGCGGTGGACGACGAGATCGCCGTGGAACGGCTGCCAGCTCAGCGTGATCGTGCCGATGTGGGCGAGCGCGTCGGCCGAGATCGCGCGGGCGGCAAGCTCGTGATAGCTCCACACCCCGCCATCGGCGATGCGATCCTGCTGGTCCATGATCTGGAACAGCGGTGCGGCATCCCCGGCCGCGGACGGCGTCGGCGCCGGGATCACCCAGGTGGGCATCGGCTCGTAACGCGGCGTCTCGCTGGCGAACGCGGGATGGGCAAGTGTGGTGCCGGCCAACAGGATGGACAGGCTGATCGTGGATTGGGGCCTCATGGCCGGCAGCATAGGCGGGCTGCGCGCGCTAGCCTAGCCGCTGCACCCCGTCGTTCGGCTGCTCCAGGTGATGTTGAGCACCTTCCACGCGCCGTTCTGGCGGATCAGGTCGAAATGATCGACGCCGCAATGGTGCACCTTGCCGTCGATGCTGAACAGATAGGGCGACCAGACCATCGCGATATCGCCGTCGATCTCGATCGCCGGATCGGTGAGGCGCTCCTCGTAACGCTCGGGGCCGGGCTTGATGTGTGCGGCGAAGCCGGCCCAGTTCCAGTGCGTCACGGTGCGTGTCCCGTCGGCGTTTTCGGCGATCGAGGTAGCGTTCCCGCCCTCGACGCCTTGCGCCAGGATCGCCGCACTGTCGCGGGCGGCGAGCGCGGCGAACAGGGCGTTGACCGGCTGCAGCACCGCCGCCTCGGCCGCAGGGGGCGGTTCGAGGGCGTCCCATGCCGGTAGCTTGGGCTCCCCAGCCGCGAGCAGCAAAGCGAGGGCGATCATGCGTCCGCCCCGAACAATTCGCGGCCGATCAGCATCCGGCGCACCTCATTGGTGCCGGCGCCGATATCGAGCAGCTTGGCATCGCGCAGGTAGCGTTCGACCGGCCAGTCCCTGGTGTAGCCCGCGCCGCCCAGCGCCTGCACCGCCTCGTTCGCGACCTTCACCGCATTCTCGCTGGCGAGCAGGATTGCGCCCGCTGCGTCGAAGCGCGTCGTCCGCCCCGCATCGCACGCCCGCGCCACCGCATAGCAATAGGCCCGCGCCGAATTGAGCGCGACATACATGTCGGCGATCTTGGCCTGCATCAGCTGGAAGGTGCCGATGGCGGCGCCGAACTGCTTGCGCTCGCGGACGTAAGGCAGCACCGTATCGAGGCACGCCTGCATGATGCCGAGCTGGATGCCCGAGAGCACCACGCGCTCGTAATCGAGGCCGCTCATCAACACCTTCACCCCGCCATCGAGCGGACCCATCACCTGTTCGTCCGCCACGAAGCAGTCGTCGAACACGAGTTCGGCAGTCGGCGAGCCGCGCATCCCCATCTTGTCGATCTTCTGGCCGATCGAGAAGCCGGCGAAATCCTTCTCGATCAGGAAGGCGGTGATGCCCTTCGATCCGGCGTCGGCTTTGGTCTTGGCATAGACGACCAAAGTCTCGGCATAGGCCGCGTTGGTGATCCAGAATTTGGTGCCGTTGAGCCGCCAGCCGCCCTCGACCCTGTCGGCCTTCAGCTTCATCGAGACGACATCCGAACCCGCGCCCGCTTCCGACATGGCGAGGCTGCCGACATGCTCGCCCGAAACCAGCTTCGGCAGATATTTCGCCTTCTGCTCGGGGCTGGCCCAGCGGCGAATCTGGTTGACGCACAGATTGCTGTGCGCGCCGTAGGAGAGGCCGACCGAGGCCGAAGCGCGCGCCACCTCCTCCTGCGCGACGATGTGATCGAGGTAGCCGAGGCCGAGGCCGCCATACGCCTCCTCGACGGTCACGCCGTGCAGGCCCAGCGCGCCCATTTCGGGCCAGAGCTCGGTCGGGAAACGATCGTCGCGGTCGATCGCCGCGGCCAGCGGTGCGATGCGATCGGCGGCGAAGCGGCGGGTGGTCTCGCGGATCATGTCCGCGGTCTCGCCGAGCTCGAAATCGAGTTCGGCGCTCATCGGGGGAGGGTCCTCATCCGTTGCTTCTACACCGCCACGTCGGATCGGGAAACCGCACACCCCGACGCCGTCGCGAGAACATTGATGGACGCGCGATTCGTCGGGCATGCCCTCGGGCGCGGCCGCCGTGCTCCGGGCCTCGCCCGATTATGCCAAGGCGCATGGTCTGAAACCGCGCGCGCGCATCCTGGCAGCGGGCAATGTCGGCGACGATCCGACGCTGATGCCCAACGCGCCGGGCCGGCCGCACCGAAAGTGCTGGCAAAGGCGGGGATTACCAAGGATGATATCGATCTCTGGGAAGTGAACGAGGCGTTCGCCGTGGTGGTCGAGAAATTCATCCGCGATTTGGAGATCGATCGCGAGACGATCACCGTGAACGGCGGCGCGATCGCGCTCGGCCATCCGATCGGCGCGACCGGCACGATCCTGACCGGCACCCTGCTCGACGAACTCGAACGGCGCGATCTCAAGCGCGGGCTCGTTACGATGTGCGCTGCCGGGGGGATGGCCCCCGCGATGATCATCGAGCGGCTCTGACGTTGGATTCGGCGACCCGCCAGATCGGCATCAAAATCGCGGTGCTCGCCCGGCAGCAACGCCAGCTTTTCGACGAGCGGGTCGAGGCGATGGGCGTGACGCGCGCCAAATATATGCTGATCGCGACGGTCGCCCGGCGCCCCGGACTGACCCAGCGGATGATCGCATCGCTGCTCGAAGTCACCGACGTGACGGCGGGTCGGATGATCGACCGGGTCAGCGCCGATGGCCTGCTCGAACGGCGCGAAAATCCCAACGATCGCCGCGCGTATTGCGTCTATCTGACGCCCGCCGCGCAACCGATCCTCGATCAGCTCGCAACGGCGGCCGCGACCTACGAAGAGGATATCTTCGCGGGCGTTACGGCAGAGGAACTGGGGGTATTGGGCGCCCTGCTCGATCGTCTACAGGCCAATATGCTCGATGCCCGGCGCAAGACGGTACGGCGTATCGAGCCGGGCGAGGCAGCTTGACCACTGACCTCGCAAAGGCGCCGGCGGCGCAGCTCTTGCGGCAAAAAAATCCCGACCCAGCGGCCTATAGCTGGATCGGGAGAGTCGGGAGAATATGCAATGTCCGGGCCGGCACCCGCGCGCCGGCCGAAGCAGAAACTACTGAAGCGAGATGACCTGCGCCTTCGACAGCGAGGTCGTCAGCTTGCCGTCGACGGTCTTGATCGACGCGGCCGGCACGGTGACCATGCGGCCATCGAGGATGATCTGGGCGCCATCGGCCGAAACGCGATAGACGGGGGCGAGGCGCGAGCCGTCGGCGGCGACGAGCATCTTGCCCCTGGCGGCGACAGGCAGCGTGGCCGAGGTCTCACCGACGCTCTCAGCGAACGCCGGGACAGCGACAACGGTGAGGAGAAGGGCGGTGGCGATGATCTTGATCATAGTGACGTCTCCAACACTGCGGTAATCTCGCAATGATACCGATCTTGCTGATAGTAAGTTAGGTTAGTTATTCTTTTGCGAGTCGTCAAGTGCGAATGCTGCACTGCGGCGAAAGGTTTTTGCATCCGTTGACAGCGCGGCTTTCAGCAGGACGTGGGGGACAAGCGGATTGCGCGGAATAGCCGCCGGGGCCAAACAGCGGCGATGATCGAGACAATCCGCCCACGCCGTTCGCTGCTCTATATTCCCGGCGACAAGGCGCGGGCGCTGGAAAAGGCGCGTACCCTCGCTGCCGATGGCCTGATCCTCGACCTGGAAGATGCGGTCGCGCCCGCCAACAAGGCGCTGGCCCGCGAGACCATCGCCGGGGCAATCGGTGCGGGCGGGTACGGACAGCGCGAACTCATCCTGCGGGTCAGCGGTCTCGACATCGCCGAAGACTTCGCGCTTGCGGAATCCTTGTCGATCGATGGGGTGCTGCTGCCCAAGGTCGAAACGGCTGAAACCGTGCGCGTTGCCGCCGCTGCGACCCGGCATCCGATCTGGTGCATGATCGAGACGCCGCTGGGTGTGCTCCGCGCTGCCGAGATCGCCGCCGCGTCCGATCGGCTGGCCGGTTTCGTCGTCGGCACCAACGATCTCGCCAAGGAATTGCATGCCCGCCATGTCCCCGGCCGGGAACCTCTGCTGACCGCGCTCAGCCTTACCATAGTCGCCGCCCGCGCTTATGGATTGGCGGCAATCGACGGCGTACACCTCGATCTCGACGATCTCGCAGGGTTCGAGGCCAGTTGTCGCCAGGGTGTCGCGCTCGGCTTCGATGGCAAGAGCCTCGTCCACCCCCATTCGATCGACGCCGCCAACCGGATCTTCGCGCCCGATGACAGCGAAGTCGCCGCCGCCCGCGAGCTGGTGGCCGGCTGGGAGGAAGCACAGCGCCAGGGTCTCGGCGTCGCGCGGATCGGCGGCAAGATGGTCGAGCAGCTCCACGTCGACGAGGCCAGGCGCCTGCTTGCGCTGGCCGATGCCATTGCCGCCCGCTGAGCGTCCAGGCGCGGGCCGCCCGACGCGCGAGCAGGCCGACAAGGAGGCGCTGTTCCGCGCCACCATCCGCCGCGCCGTCGAGCGTTGGACGGTGCCGATCGATGCGCTGGGCGCGGTGGAAACCGCCGACCTGCGCGAACCCTGATCGCGATCGGGCCAAGAGCGCGGGCTATGCCTTTCCCGAAGGCAAGTTCGGCACCCTTCCCGCCTCGAATGGGGTGAGCCGTTTGACCCGCATCGTCGGCACCCGCTGGGCGCGCTCCCGGGTCATGGCGAACTCCGGCCTGATGCTCGGTCCGGAATATCTGGCGGGGATGGATACCTCGCCAGTGGCTTCGGCAAAAGCCGTAAGGATTGAGGCGCACGAACTCCGGGAACAGCCCCCTTAGAGACCTGCAATCTTCCTCAGCTCCGCGTTCATCCGGCTCTGCCAGCCAACGCCCCCGCCCGGAAATAATCGCGGGGCCATCCGACAATAAGCATGCACAGCATCGCGAGGGCGATGCGGGCAATTCAGTCCTCCCCCCCCGGCGGGGGAAGGACAGGCATTAGCGCTTGTCCGCCGAATAAACCGGGACGCTCGGTGCGATCGGATCGAGGCGGATCCACAGCGCGAGGGCGAGGGCGCCCACCACGCACAGCGCGGCCACGATCCACGTC
>CAXTMT010000006.1:33764-38349 GCA_964245355.1 uncultured Sphingomonadaceae bacterium | reverse complement strand
GCGCGAAGGTGCCGCCGCTGGGATCGCTCAGATCGGCGGCGACCGACGATCCAATCAGCGGATGGGTATGCGGCGGGATCTGCTGGGCGGCCAGCGTCACGGCCTCGACCCCGTTCACGGCGCCCTGCGCATAGGGCGTCGGCTGCCAGCCGGGATCGCTCGATGCGCCGGCCCCCACCGGCGTTCGGCCGCGCAGATCGGGCAGCATGAACGTCTGTCTGCCGTCGCCGCCATATTGGATGCCGAGCAGCGAGAAGAGCGCCTGGTTCTGATTGACCTGCATCGTCTGGCCGTTGCAGGCCGCGAAGCCCTTCGCGGCGAAGGTAAAGCCGGTCATCATGATCTGGCCGAGGAAATAATCCGCCATCCGATCCCTCCTCCTCGTCCACCGACTCGGCCGGTGCGTGGTCCGCAGCAAAACGCTCCCGCGCGCGAAAGTCAAACTGGTTTCGGACCCGTTATGGCGGAACCCCCTCTCTGCGAAGGCTCAGCGCAATTCTTCGTCATCCTGAACTTGTTTCAGGATCCACCCCTTGTCTTGGCACGACATTTCGCTGGACCTTGGGCGTCGATCGGGCTAACATATCATAGCTTTGCATAGCTGCAGGCCGTCGCTCGGGGGGAGCGATGCGGGGGATCGCGATGGAAATTTTGCGGCGTCATGGCGCCAGGATCGTGCGCTTTCGCGGCGTCGCGCTCGCGTGGCTGATCGCGGCGGCGGCGATCGTCGCCGGCCTGTGCGCCGCGCCCGCCAGCGCCGTTACCGGCACCGTCGTCTGCTCCCTCAGCCCCGCGCAGATCCCGACGCTGCACTTCACCAACGCCGGCGACGGATCGTTCCAGTCGATCGGCCTCACTTACGCGAACGCCAAGGCGACCGGCTGCAGCACGGGATTCAGCCAGTTGACGACGATACGCGGGGTCGATCCCGCTACCGACACGGGGCAGAATATCAACAGCCCCCTCAGTAACGCCACTGCGCAAGGCGGCGGGCTCAACCACCCCGTCCCCGGCGAAGTCACGTACCGGCCGCCAAGCCCAAGCTTTTCCGGCACCGATACCTTCAAGATCGACAATGGCAATCCGGTCCGTCAGGCGACGGTCACGGTCATCGTCGATCCGGCTTCCGCGCCCGCCGTGACCAGCCTCTCCGTCTCGTCCGGCCCGGCGGCGGGCGGAACGAGCGTGACGATCACCGGCACCGCCTTCCTCAGCGCCACCGCCGTCCGGTTCGGCGCCACGGCGGCGAGCTTCACGGTCAACGGCACCACCTCGATCACCGCCACCGCGCCCGCCGGCAGCGGCACGGTCGACATCTTCGTCACCAATCCGATCGGCACGAGCGGCGCCGTCTCCGCCGACCGTTTCACCTACACCGGCGGCGCCCCTACCGTCACCGGGATCGCGCCCGCCTCGGGCGGCAGCGGTGGCGGGACGAGTGTGGTGATTACCGGCACCGGCTTCACCGGCGCTACCGCCGTCGCCTTCGGCGCCACCGCCGCGACGAGCTTCACGGTCGTCAGCGCCACCCAGATCACCGCGACAGCGCCGGCGGGCAGCGGCATCGTCGGCGTATCGGTGACGACCGGCGGCGGCACCGGTACGCTGGCGGGCGCCTACACCTTTATCGCGCCGCCCGTGGCCTCGGCCTTCACCGCCTCGGCGGTCGCCTACAACACGGGTGCCGCTTCGGCGACGACGATCAGCGTCGCCTCGCACGCCACCAACAGCCCGACCAGCTATGCGGTCGGCTCGGCCACGACCAGCCAGGGCGGCACCGTCAGCATCAACGCCTCGGGCGCCGCCAGCTATACGCCGCCCGCTGGCTTTCGCGGCAACGACAGCTTCACCTTCACCGCCACCAACGCCGGCGGCACCTCGTCGTCGGCGGCGACCGTCACCGTGCCGGTCTCGGATCCGACGCTGACGATCGCGCTGTCGAGCACCAGCGGAACGGTCGGCACGGCGCTGTCGGGCGTGTCGGTCACGGCCTCGGGCGGCAAGGCGAACTACTCCTGCGCGACGACGCCGATCAGCGGATCGCTGCCGTCGGGCGTGACGCTGGCCGCGAACTGCGCGCTGTCCGGCACGCCATCGGCGCCGGCCACCTTCACCTTCACCGTCTCGGTCACCGACAGTTCCACCGGCACCGGGCCGTTCACGCAGACGAGCGGTACGCTGAGCTTCACGGTGAGCCCCGCCGCCTTGTCCGTAGCGGCAGGCGCCGCGACGGGCGCCACGGTGGGCGGGAGCTACAGCCAGAGCAATACGGCGAGCGGTGGGACCGCGCCTTTCACCTATGCGGTGGCGAGCGGCACCCTGCCCGCGGGGACCAGCCTCAGCAGCTCGACCGGCGCGGTCACCGGCACACCGACGACGGCAGGGGCCTATAGTTACGCAATCAAGGCGACCGACAGCCAGGGGACACCGGCGACCGCGACCGGCGCGACCGTATCCGGTTCGATTGCCAAGGCCAGCCAGACGGTCACGTTCGGGGCGCTGTCCAACGCTTCGCTGTCGGCCTCGCCGCTGACGCTGTCCGCCACCACCAGTTCGGGTCTGGCCGTGACGTTCACTTCCGCGACCACCGGCACCTGCACGGTGTCGGGGACGACGCTGACCCTGGTGTCGGCGGGCACCTGCACGGTCAACGCCGATCAGTCGGGCGACGGTAATTACAACGCCGCGACCCAGGTGCAGCGCAGCTTCACGGTGACGCCGGCGACGCTGGCGGTGACGCCGGGCACGGCGACCGGCACGACCGTAGGCGGCAGCTACAGCCAGAGCAACCCGGCGAGCGGCGGCACCGCGCCCTACACCTATGCGGTCGCGTCGGGCACCCTGCCGGCCGGCACGAGCTTGAGCAGCTCGACCGGCGCGGTCACCGGCACACCGACGACGGCGGGCTCCTACAGCTACGCGATCAAGGCGACCGACAGCCAGGGGACACCGGCGACCGCGACCGGTGCGACCGTGTCGGGGACGATCGCCAAGGCCGGCCAGACGGTCACGTTCGGGGCTTTGTCGAACGCGTCCATATCGGCTTCGCCGCTGACCCTGTCGGCGACGGCGAGTTCGGGGCTATCGGTTTCCTTCGCCTCGGCGACGACGGGCGTCTGCACGGTGTCGGGGACGACGCTGACGCTCGTCACGACCGGCACCTGCACGGTGAACGCCGATCAGGCAGGCAACACCAACTACAACGCGGCGACCCAGGTTGCGCAGAGCTTCACGGTGACGCCACCGCCTGCCCCGACGGTCGCTGCGGCTTCAGCCAGCGTGACGTACAACACTGCCAAGGCGATCGACCTTTCGGGTTCGATCAGCGGATCGCACACGAGCATTGCGGTGGCGTCAGGCCCCGCGCACGGCACGACCAGCGTGGCGGGCGACGTCGTCACCTACACGCCGGCAGGCACCTATTCCGGAAGCGACAGCTTCACCTACACGGCGACGGGGCCGGGAGGCACGTCATCGGCTGCGACCGTCAGCATAACCGTGGGGACACCGCCGGCGCCGGTGGCCGGGAGCTTCGCGCTCGCTATCCCCTACAACAGTTCGGGCGAGGCGATCTCCGCCGGTTCCCGGGTGACCGGCGTCTTTACATCGATCGCGATCACCTCGGGTGCGTCGCACGGCACCGCGGCGGTTTCGGGCACGGACATCAATTACACGCCTGCCACCAACTATACCGGCTCCGACAGCATCAGCTACACCGCCACCGGTCCCGGCGGTACGTCCGCTGCGGGTGTCATTTCGCTGACGATCGCCGTCCCCGCGGCGCCGACCGCCACCGACGCTACGGCCTCGACCGCCTATCTGACGCCGGTGAATATCGACCTTTATGCAGCCGGTGGCGGCGGCAATCCGGTCGCGGTCGCGACCAATCCGGCGCACGGCACTGCCACGGCCAGCGGTCATGCGGTCACCTACACGCCGGCCGCCAATTTCGCCGGCAGCGACAGCTTCACCTTCACGGCCAGCAACGTGGGTGGTACGTCGAACGCGGCGACGGTGACGGTAACCGTCGCCGCCCCGGCCGCGCCAGTGGCTGCCGCGAAGACCGCGAGCGTGGCGTACAACACGGCACAGGCGATCGACCTGAGCGCCAGCGTCACCGGGGTGCACACCAGCCTGGCGGCGACCAACCCGGCACACGGTACGGTGAGCGTCGCCGGCGACGTGATCACCTACACGCCGGCCACCGGTTACTTCGGCGCGGACACATTCACCTACACGGCGACCGGCCTAGGCGGCACCTCCGCTGCAGCGACCGTGAGCGTGACGGTCGCCACCCCGGGCGCGCCGACCGCCGCGGCGAAGACCGCGAGCATCGGCTACAACAGCAGCGGTACTGCGATCGACTTGTCCGGCTCGGTGACCGGGGTCCACACCAGCCTGGCGGCGACCACCCCGGCACACGGTACGGTGAGCGTCGCCGGCGACGTGGTGACCTACACGCCGGCCACCGGTTATTTCGGCGCCGATAACTTCACCTATACCGCCACCGGCGCTGGCGGCACCTCTGCCGCGGCGACGGTGAGCGTCACGGTGGCGACGCCGGGCGCTCCGACCGCGGCCACGG
>CAXTMT010000006.1:23390-33664 GCA_964245355.1 uncultured Sphingomonadaceae bacterium | reverse complement strand
CACGAGCGTGGCTGGCGACGTGGTCACCTACACGCCGACCGCCGGCTACTTCGGCGCGGATAGCTTCACCTACACCGCCACGGGTCCAGGGGGAACCTCTACGGCAGCGACTGTCTCCATCACGGTGACGACACCGGGCGCTCCGACTGTCGCGGCGGCTACGGCATCAACCGCGTTCAACACCTCCAAGGCGATCGACCTCTCCGCCAGCGTTACCGGCGTACACACAAGCCTCGCGGTGGCGACCGCCCCGGCTCACGGCACGACCAGTGTGGCAGGCGACGTCGTCACCTATACGCCGACCAGCGGCTACTTCGGTGCGGACAGCTTCACCTACACGGCGACCGGCCCGGGCGGCACCTCGGCGGCGGCGGCCGTCAGCATAACGGTTGCCACCCCGGGCGCTCCGACCGTCATAGCGGCTACAGCATCAACCGCGTTCAACACCGCCAAAACGATCGATCTCTCTGCCAACGTCACCGGAGTGCATACGAGCCTGGCAGTGGCGACCACTCCTGCTCACGGCACGGCCAGCGTGGCGGGCGACGTCGTTACCTATACGCCCACCGCCGGCTATTTCGGTGCGGACGCATTCACCTATACCGCAACTGGTCCCGGGGGGATTTCGGCGGCGGCAAACGTGAGCGTGACGGTGGCGACCCCCGGCGCCCCGACCGCAGCGGGCACGACGGCTAGTGTCGGCTACAATAGCGCTAAGGCGGTCGATCTGTCTGCCAGCGTAACGGGCATCCATGCGAGCCTGGCGGTGTCGACAGCGCCATCCCACGGCACGACCAGCGTCGCCGGTGACGTGATCACGTACACGCCGACTGCGGGCTACTTCGGTGCGGATAGTTTCACCTACGTTGCGACTGGCCCAGGCGGCACCTCGGCCGCAGCCACCGTGACAGTGACGGTGGCGGCCCCAGGCGCTCCGACCGTCCTGGCGGCTACGGCATCAACTGCATTCAACACGGCCAAGGCGATCGATCTCAGCGCCAACGTCACCGGTGTGCATACGAGCCTGGCGTTGGCGACAACTCCGGCTCACGGCACGACCAGCGTGGCGGGCGACGTCGTCACCTACACCCCGACACCGGGTTACTTCGGTGCAGACGCGTTCACCTACACTGCGAGCGGGCCGGGCGGCACCTCTGCGGCCACGACCGTCAGCGTAACGGTGGCGGCACCGGGTGCCCCGACTGTTGCAGCGGCGACCGCGAGCGTCGCCTACAACACCGCTAAGGCGGTCGACCTGTCTGCTAGCGTCACCGGCGTCCATACGAGCCTGAGCGTATCGACCGCGCCCGCACACGGCACCACTCTCGTCTCAGGCGATGTGATCACCTACGCGCCCGCCGCCGGCTATTTTGGTGCGGACACGTTCATTTATACCGCGACGGGTCCTGGGGGCACGTCGGCTGGGGCGACCGTAAGTGTCGCGGTCGCCACTCCGGGTGCGCCGACCGTATCCGCCGCGACCGTTAGCGCAGGCTATAACACGTCCAAAGCGACCGACGTCTCCGGCTTGATCATTGGCGTTCACAGTAGCATCGCCGTGGCAATCGCTCCGTCTCACGGTAGCGCCAGCGTGGCGGGTGACGTCGTCACGTACACGCCGACGGCCGGTTACTTCGGTCCCGACAGCTTCACTTACACTGCAAGCGGCCCCGGCGGCACTTCGGCGGCAGCGACTGTTTCGATCACGGTGGCTCCCCCAGGCGCGCCAAATGTCGCGGCGGCTACGGCGTCGACCGTGTTCAACACCGCTAAGCCGATCGACCTCTCCGCCAGTGTCACCGGCGTCCATACGAGCTTGGTGGTTGCGACCGCCCCGGCTCACGGCACGACCAGTGTCGGGGGCGACGTCGTCACCTACACCCCGACCACCGGCTACTTCGGCACGGACACGTTCACCTACACCGCGACCGGCCCAGGCGGCACCTCGGCGGCGGCGGCGGTAACCGTGACGGTGGCTACCCCGAGTGCGCCGACCGTAGCGGCGGCCACGACCAGCGTTGCCTACAACACGCCCAAAGCGATAGACCTCGCGGCTTTGGTAACCGGCGTCCACACCAGCCTGGTGGTGGCGACCGCCCCCGCGCACGGCACCGCCAGCGTGGCAGGTGACGTGGTCACGTACACGCCGACTGCGGGCTACTTCGGTGCGGACAGCTTCACCTACACGGCGACTGGCGCCGGGGGGACTTCGGCGGCAGCGACCGTCGGCGTTACGGTGGCGACCCCAGGCGCTCCGACCGCCTCGGCCGCTATCGCCGGCGTCGCTTACAATACGCCCAAGGCAATCGACCTCGCGGCTTCGGTCAGCGGCGTCCACACCAGCCTGGTGGTGGCGACCGCCCCCACGCACGGCACCGCCAGCGTGGCGGGTGACGTGGTCACGTACACGCCGACTGCGGGCTACTTCGGTGCGGACAGCTTCACCTATACCACCACCGGTCCGGGGGGCACGTCCCCGGCGGCTACCGTCAGCGTCACCGTGGCCACCCCGAATGCGCCCACCGCCGCCGCAGCGACCGCAAGCATCCTCTACAACACCGCCAAGCCGATCGACCTCTCCTCCAGTGTCAGCGGCGTACACAGCAGCATCGCCGTCGTGAGTGCGCCCGCGCATGGCGCGTTGAATTTGGCCGGCGACGTGATCACCTACACGCCCGCCACCGGCTACTTCGGTGCCGATAGCTTCACCTACACAGCGGTCGGTCCGGGCGGCACCTCGGCGCCGGCGATCGTCACCGTGACGATCCAGACCCCGGGTGCGCCGACGGCCGCGGCGGCAACGGCGAGCATTCTCTACAACATTGCCAAGCCGATCGATCTCAGTGCCAGCGTCAGCGGTGTTCACAGCAGCATCGCCATCGTAAGCGCGCCGGCCCATGGCGCGGCCAGTGTGGCGGGAGACGTCGTTACCTATACGCCCACCACCGGTTACTACGGCGCGGATACGTTCGCCTACACTGCCACAGGTCCTGGTGGCACCTCGGCAGCGGCGGCCGTGAGCGTATCGGTCGCCACACCGAGCGCCCCGATTGCTGCTGCGGCGACTGCAAGCGTTGGCTATAACACCGCCAAGGCGATCGACCTCTCCGGCTCCGTCAGCGGCGTACACACCAGCCTGGCGGTAGCAGCCGCTCCCGCGCATGGCACGACCGCCGTCGCCGGCGACGTGATCACCTACACGCCCACCGCTGGCTACTATGGTGCAGATAGCTTCACCTACACTGCGACCGGTCCCGGCGGGGCCTCTGCGGCAGTTGCGGTCAGCATCACGGTCGATACCCCTGCTGCGCCGGCCGTCGCGGCGGCAACGGCAGCGGTCGGCTACAATGCGTCCGCCACCGCGATTGATCTCACGAAGAGCGTCAACGGTGTGCACACCAGCCTGGCGATCGGCACGGCACCGATCCACGGCACCGCGACCGTGACCGTCTCGAGCGACGTGATCAGCTATACGCCGACCGCAGGCTTTTATGGGGTCGATACCCTGGCGTTCACCGCGACCGGACCGGGAGGGACGTCACGGCCTGCCACCCTGACGCTCACCGTCGATAATCCGCCCGCACCAGTGCTATCGGCCGCAGCGGTGAACGTCGACTATAACGCGGCCAAGGCGATCGATCTTTCGAAGAGCGTGACCGGGGTCCATAGCGCGCTGGCGATCACCACCGCGCCTGCCAAGGGCACGATCGCGATCGCCGGCGATATCGTCACCTACACACCCACAGCCAACGCCACGGGCAGCGACAGCTTCGCCTATACCGCAACCGGCCCCGGCGGCACCTCGCAGCCGGCGACCGTGACGCTGACGATTGCTGCTCCGCCACCGCCGACTGCGGTCGGAACCTCGACCAGCGTCAACGGCAACAATGCAGCGGCGGGGTCTTCTTCGGTCGTCGGCGGTGAATCCGCGACAATTGGCCTGTCGAGCCTCATCAGCGGTGAATATAGCGCGATCCAGATCGTCGTCGCGCCGCAACATGGCACGGTGGCGTTGGCCGGGACCGTCACGCCCCAAGCCATTCACACGAGTGCCCTCCACGACAGCGGGATCACCACCCAGGCGACCTCAGGGGTGAGCGCCGTCTATACGCCGAACGCCGGATATATCGGGCCAGACAGCTTTCAGTTCGTCGCGGTCGGCCCGGGTGGTCCCTCGGCTCCGGCACTGATCGCGATCACCGTGCTCGGCAGCCCGCCGATCGCGCAAGACAAGACTGGGTCGACGATCGACGACCAGGTGGTGTTGGTCGATCTGAGCACCGGCGCCACCGGAGGGCCATTCACGGGCGCGACGATCGCCTCGATCACCCCGGCCGATCAGGCAACTGCCACGATCACGCAGGGGGGCACCAGTGCCGCGCCGAGCTTCACGCTCGGCATCACGCCCAAGGCGCGGTTCAGTGGTCAGATCGTGGTGGCCTACACGTTGAGCAACGCCTACGGCACATCGGTTGCGGCAAAGGTCACCATCACCGTCGCCGCGCGCCCCGATCCCTCCGCCGATCCAACCGTACGCGCCTTGAGCGATGCGCAGGCCGAGGCCGCGCGGCAACTCGGCCGCGACCAGATCGACAATTTCATGCGACGGACCGAGCAGTTGCACGGGGTGCGCGATCGTGACCGCTCGACCTTCGGTGCCCGGCTCGGCTTCGACGCGCTGATGAGCCGCCAGCCGACCAATATCGCGAGCAGCCCGGACGACATATTGACCGACCGCCGGCTCGCCGCCGCGACCGACATGCGCAATGCCGATGCGGCATTCCAGGCCGCCCACGCCAGCCGCAACAATCTGTCGGGCGATCCCGACAAGTCCAACAATGGGCCTTCCTTCTGGACCGGCGGCTCGGTCAAGATCGGTACGCTCGACCCCACCACGCGGCGCGCCAAGCTCGATGTCGCGAGCGTGGGTGTCAGCGCTGGCGCCGATCTGCGGATATCGGATCGCGTCTCGATCGGTGTCGGCGGCGGCTACGGGACCGATGGCGTCCAGATCGACGGCGGCAAGGCACATCTGCGCGCCACCAGTGGGATAGGCATGGCTTATCTGAGTGCCACACCGGTGGATGGCAGCTTCGTCGACGCCACTGCGGGCTACGGCGGGCTGAATTTCCGCACCAGGCGTTTGATCGCCGCTGGCTCATCTTCCGCGATCGGCTCGCGTGGCGGCAATCTCATCCTGGGGTCGCTCTCCGCCGGCCTCGACCGCACGGACGGAAAAATCCGGTGGGCGCTGTATGGGCGCGGCATCTATGAACGAGCGACCATGAACGCCTATAGCGAGACCGGCGCCGGGCTGTACGATCTGCGCTTCGACACGCGACACCTGTCGAGCCTGTCCGCCGTACTGGGCGGCCGCATCGCCTTCACCCAGAAAACCGAATTCGGTGCCGTGACGCCCTGGGCGCGTGGCGAATGGACCCACGAGTTCCAAAGCGGTGGCGAGCAGCGGCTGGATTATGCCGATATCGCCGGTGCCGCACTTTACGGCATCGATACCGAGGGCTGGCGGCGCGAGCGGTTCAACCTCTCCATAGGCTCCGACCTGGAATTGCAGTCGGCTTGGACCTTTGGGATCGAGCTCGGCGCGGAAGTAGCCGACAAGGAGCGCGCAGGCACCGCACGAGTGGAGATCGGCAAGAAGTTCTAGTCATCCGGAACTGAAGTTCGCCGCATAAGGTCTGATCCGTTTTCTGGCAGAACCGTTTGACCAACGGCGCCTGTGCGTCGGGCACAGTGCGGTCACTCGCTTCACTTGTCGAAAAACCGTTCGAGATCGTCGCTCCCGCCGATCCCTCCGCAGGCAAGCGTTTCAGGCGGGCGCGTGAAAAACGGTCAGATCATCTACCCGCCGTTTGAACGATGACGTATGCCGTATTGCCGCGATGCCCCGCGACATCGCTGTCGTGCTCCGGTCGCTGACTGCCTCCCCGCTCACACCAAGGCCCGGGAGAGCGCAGGATCACGGCCCTTGGCGATATCCCCGATCGTTTGCGCTACGACCAAATCCGGGAGGATGCCGGCGTCCGGTTGCGGCGTCGGGGGGAAATAGCCGATCAGTGGAATATCGATCTCGATCCCGGAGGCGGGCAGGAGTAGGAAGAGGAATGCGCCGCCGTTGATGCCGCGCCGATTGCCTCCGGTGGTTTCGCCGATAAGCGTTCCGATACGATTGTCCTTGATGACCTGGGCGAACTCGAACGTCGCCGAGCTGTTCGTCGCGTCGATCAAAACGATGACCCTGCCAGAGAAACGTTTGCCGCTTGGTTTGACGATCATCTGCCCGCTGGCGTCATCGCTCCACCGGGTCAGGTCGTAAAAGCCATCGGGCCGCGGCCCTAATGCCGAAGCTCCCCAGTCACGAAAGCTGTCGTCCCAGGTATCGACGTGCGGGGCCAGGTCGGCTGGGATGCTTCGATAGCGGACGCGGCGGCCGTTTCCGATGGTGACAAGGTCGCGATCGATCAAGCGCGCCAGGATGGGGTTGCCGCAATCGAGCCCGCCTTCGTTGCCGCGCAAATCCACGATCAGCGTACGCGTACCGTCGGTTGCAAGTATGTCGAGCTGCGCTTCCAGCCACGCCTTCCAATCCCAGGTGCCATTGTAAACGCCCCAGGTTGGCATCGACAGGATCACCGCTCCGTCGGGCTTGCGATCGACGCGCCAGAGGACCGCAGCTTTCGGCTGGTCCTCAAGCCGTGGGGCCGCTGTCTTCCGCTGAGCCGCGGTCATCAGATCGACAATGATATCGCGGCGCTTGCCGGCAGGCTCTTCGACCTGGATCCGGATGCGCCCGCGCTCGACAATCTGGGGCATGGCCATCGGCAGATAGATATCGAAGGCCTCCCACAGATCGGTCCCGCCGAGCTCCAGGATACGCCGACGTTTGCCATCATTGTGGCCATCCGCGCGGGCGAGCGGCATCAGCGCCTTCAAAATCTCTGCGGCGCGATGTCCTTCGATTGAAAGAATCTCGGTGCCCGGTGGCAAAATCGCGCCTGGAGTCAGATCGCGCGTCAGGATCATGCGCTGGCCGATCCAGCGGAAGTGGAACGGCACACGATCCGGATTGTCAAAAAGCGCTGCGCGGAGCCGCTTCGATTGGTTGTAGAAGTTTGGATAGCTGTGCCCGCAACGCACAGCGGCGGTGACCCGCGCCAGTGCGAGATAGGCCTCGCTCAAGGTGCGAGACGTGGAAAAATAAGTGCGCAGAGCGGCGAAACGCTGAGCCATCTCAGAGGGCGTATTGTATCGGTACAACCCGGGGTGGAGCGCGGTGTAGGCACGTTCCAGGAGATCGGCGTCGTCCCGAAATACGCCCGCAGCCGCTGGTAAAGCGGTGCCGGCAATGACCTTGTTAGAGCCTAGAGCTGCGAGCAAACCTGCACTGGTTGCGCCATTCAATAGTGTCCTTCGGTCGAGATCGATGTGCATGGTGAATTCCCTTCCGGGGTGCCATCGCTGGACGACGCATCCGACGCGCCTCAAATTCCGCAATTAGCGACTTATTTCGGAATTGAGGCATGTCGCCGCCGATAGGCCGAAGGGCTTTCCTCGAACTTGGCCTTAAAGGCGCGGTTGAAACTCGCCTTCGAGCCGAAGCCGACATTAAGCGCCAGCGTCAGCAGATCGACCGTGCTGCCCTGACGCAGGGCCGCTGCCACGGCCTCGCAGCGGAGGTCCGCAACGAAAGTAGAAAAGTTCATACCAAGCCCGTCGTTGATCGCGCGGGAGAGATAATTGCTGTTGGTGCCGAGGAGCCGCGCAAGCGAAGCAAGCGACAACTCCTGATCCTCATACCAGCGCCCCTCGCGCACCCGTTCGGCCCACCCGGCAGCGACGAGCGGCCAGTCGCGGCCCGCTTTGTCCTCTAACACGATCGGCGAAATCGATGCGATTTTGGGAAACCGGCGATCAGCGTGGCGCCAGCCTTCGATACCCAGATAAAGCCCAACGGCCGCGATGATCAGATAAAGGCCGAAGGCTCCGAAATAGTCGAGCGGTTTGATGAACAGATCGTAGGCATCGTAGGCGGCCCAGGCCGCGAGCAAGGCAAGCATCGCGACGGCAGCACGGCTAAGCCAAAGCGCAGCATAGCGTTCGTCGTCGCTCCGCAAATCAGCCAATGCAGTGCGATAGCGCCCGAGCAGGATAAGGTTTTTCAGGCAATACCAGCAAAGGCTCGTAATCACGCCCACCGTGACGATCGGCGTCACAATCGGCGTCGAGATTTGATCCCACCGATTCTTGAGCGTGAGTGGCAGACAGAAGCTGAGCGCGAGGAAAACAAATTGTGCGATTGCCGGCGCAAGGTGCCGCGTCGGATGTCGTGGCAGGGTCCCATGGGTCAGCGCGTAGCCATAGAAGAAAAACAGCGGCCCAACGGCCAGGGAAATAGTAAATGGCGCGAAGCTGAGCCAGGGGAACGCGTCATAGAAGCCAGCGAAGCCGATCATATCCGGTATGAGCAGCCCAGCGAGCACGATCAGGAACGCAGCGAGACAGCGGTTGGCGGTGCGATTGATCGATGTGCGCGCCACCGCGACGGTCAGGATTCCCATTTGGCCGATGGCCAGTGTCAGGACCGCCGTGCGCCAACCAAAAACGAGATTTGCCTGCATCCTGCCGGACGTAGGTCATCTGCGGATGAATCGGAACAGAAGCGCCAAGCTCCTATAGCGAGAGGCCGGTTTAGCGCGCGTCTAGAGCTTCACGGTTCGATCTCGACACCGTCCCATGCGAAGATGCGGCCGCTCTCGCTGGGCGTTAGCGCGCCCAGCACGGCCAGCAGGTGTTCCGCCGCAAACGCGGGAGTGAAGAGCTTATCCTCCGGAATGCTCGAGCGGAACGGGGCGCTCAGATCGGTTGCGACCGTGCCGGGGTGAAGCGCGACGCAGATGACTTGCCGGTGGCTGCGGGCTATCTCGATGGCGGCGGTGCGGACGATCTGGTTGAGCGCCGCTTTCGACGCGCGGTAGCCATACCAGCCTCCCGTGCGATTGTCGGAAATGCTGCCGACCCGCGCCGACAGGCAGGCGATCACGGCCGGCCGGTCGCGCGGCAGCAGCGGCACGAAATGTTTCAGCACGAGCGCGGGACCGATCGTGTTGACCGCAAAGCTGTGCGCCAGTCGGGCGGGGTCGAGCGCTTTCAGCGATCGTTCCGGGCCGCCGTCCGCGTCGTGCAGCGTACCGGTGGCGACGATCACGAGATCGAGCGCGCCGCCGATACTCTCCGCAGCGGAAGCGATGCTCGTGGGATCGGCAACATCGATTCTCCCGGCGACGATCGAACCGCTGCGCGTCTCCGGATCACGCGACAGAGCGAAGATCGTCTCGTAACGCCCGGACGCTGCCAGTGCCGCGACCAGCGCCGCACCGATCCCGCCGCCTGCGCCGATGATCGCCGCGCGGCTCACCAGAAACGGCTCCCGGGCACACCCTTGAATGGACCCGCGACACGCGAGGTTATCCAGCCGCCGTAGAAACCGCCCGGTTGCGGGACGACGCGTTCCCCGTCCACGAAGCAGGCGTCCATCGCAGCGGCATAGAAAGCGACGTGATCGCGCAGCGAGTGGAACGGCGGCGTCGGATCGGAATAGCTCCAGGCAGCCCGTTCGCGTCGTATCGTTCCGGCCACCACGTCGAAATAGCGGGCGTCGCCCTTCCATTCGCAAAAGCTGGATCCCTGCGCCGGCAGCAGCACATCCGGCAGAATGTCTTCGCGGGGTACATAATAGCTCGGCGGGTGGCTGGTCTCGATCGTGCGGATCGCCGCCCTCGTATCGACGATGATGCGGCCGCCGAGCTCGATCACGATATGCGCGCCTGTCCGTTCGGCGATGGCGGGCCGCGGATAATTCCAGACGCTTTCCTGCCCTGGCACGATGGGATCGGGTTGGACGGGGATGATCATGGCGCATCAACGCTTATCACCGCGCTCGTACCCACGGAACCTGCCAGCCGCCCGATAGCTGTGTGGGCATGGTGGATGATCCAGATCGAGGTTCGCGGGCGGTGCCGAGTGGGCGTTTGGCGCGACTGGGCACATTCGGACGGCTGGCGGGAGGCGTGGCCGGCGGTATGCGCGCCGAAGGTGCCCGGCGGCTGGCCAATGGCGAGCGTCCGCGGCTCGGCGATGCGCTCGACCTGCGCGATCACAAGCCCGCCTGAGTTGTGCGCCGCCATCGCAAGCGACAGCGCTTCGACTGTCAGCGCCTCGCGCTCCATCGTGATGTTGCCGTCGGGGTCGGCAGT
>CAXTMT010000006.1:5200-23380 GCA_964245355.1 uncultured Sphingomonadaceae bacterium | reverse complement strand
GTTCAGAAGCGATCGGCGTTCATGACCTTCGTCCAAACCGCGACGAAATCGTTCACGAACTTCGCTTTGGAATCATCCGAAGCATAGACCTCGGCAACCGCGCGCAGCTCGGAATTCGATCCGAAGATCAGATCCACCGATGTCGCCGTCCATTTCGGGGCACCGCTGGCGCGATCCTTGCCCTCGTAGAGATTCGGCGCCGCAGATTTCGACCAGATCGTGTCCATCGACAGCAGATTGACGAAGAATTCGTTGCTGAGCGTTCCCGGATGGGCGGTCAGCACACCGCTCGCCGAACCGCCGCTGTTGGCATTCAACGCACGCATCCCGCCGACCAGCACGGTCATCTCCGGCACGGTGAGATCGAGCGTGTCGGCTTTCAGCACCAGTGCCTCGGGCGGGCTGACGTCGGCGGCATCGCTGTAATAATTGCGGAAGCCGTCGGCCTTGGGCTCGAGGTTGGCGAACGATTTGACGTCGGTGTGCGCCTGATCGGCATCGACGCGGCCCGGCGTGAACGGCACACTCACCTTCACGCCGCCGTTCGCCGCCGCCTGCTCGATCGCCGCATTGCCGCCGAGCACGATCAGATCGGCCATCGATACGCGGTGGCCGCGCCTGGCGAACTCGGCCTGCACCTGCGTCAGTTTCGCCAGCACCTGCTGGAGTTCGGCAGGATCGTTCACCGCCCAGCCGCGCTGCGGATCGAGCGCCAGCCGTGCCCCGTTCGCCCCGCCGCGCATGTCGGTGCTGCGGAAGCTCGACGCCGCGGCCCACGCCGTGCGGACGAGTTGCGGGCCGGTGAGGCCCGACGCCAGCACCATTTCCTTGAGCCGGGTCTGCTCGCCGGCGTTGATCGGCGCGAAGCTGGGCTGCGGCAGCGTGTCCTGCCAGCTGAAGCTCTGCGTCGGTACGTCCTTGCCGAGATAGCGCGCCTGCGGTCCCAGATCGCGATGGGTCAGCTTGAACCAGGCGCGGGCAAAGGCCTGTGCGAACTCGTCGGGGTTCTGCTGCCAGCGCACCAGCACGGCGTGGAAGCCGGGATCTTCCTTCAGCGCGATGTCTGTGGTGAACATGATCGGCGCGTGGCGCACTCCCGCGAGATGCGCGTCAGGGACGAGGTTGGCCGCCTTGGGATCGGTCGGGATCCACTCGGTCGCGCCGGCCGGGCTCTTGGTCTTGACCCAGTCGTAGTTCAGCAGATTGTTCACATATTGCATCGTGAAGTGGGTCGGATCGGCCGACCAGGCGCCTTCGAGGCCCGATGTGATCGTATCCTCGGCATTGCCCTTGCCGCACTTGTTCTTCCAGCCCATCCCCTGCTGCTCGATCGGCGCAGCGGTCGGCTCGGTGCCGAGGCATTCCTTCTGCGGATGCGCGCCGTGCGCCTTGCCGAAGGTGTGGCCGCCGGCGATCAGGGCGAGCGTTTCCTCGTCGCTCATCGCCATATTGCCGAAGGCGTGGCGGATGTCGGCAGCGGCGCCGATCGGATCATGATCCCCGCCCGGCCCTTCCGGGTTCACGTAGATCAGGCCCATCGTCGTCGCGGCAAGCGGATGCTTGAGCGTACCGTCGGGGTTCGAGCGATCGGTGCCCATCATCTTGGTTTCGGGACCCCAGTAGACGACGTCGGGCTGCCAGGCATCGACGCGTCCGCCGGCGAAACCGACCGTTTTGAAACCCATGTCTTCCAGCGCGACGTTACCGGTCAGCACCATGAGATCGCCCCAGCTGAGCTTGCGGCCGTACTTCTGCTTGATCGGCCAGACGAGGCGGCGCGCCTTGTCGAGGCTGACGTTGTCCGGCCAGCTGTTGAGCGGATCGAACCGCTGTTCGCCGCCATCCGA
Organism: uncultured Sphingomonadaceae bacterium; assembly: GCA_964245355.1. Lineage (GTDB taxonomy): Bacteria > Pseudomonadota > Alphaproteobacteria > Sphingomonadales > Sphingomonadaceae > Sphingomonas_I. The sequence goes on along the minus strand of CAXTMT010000006.1, from coordinate 21,533 downwards.
ACCGCCGCGGCCATCGGCCATCCGATACGTGCCGGCGCTGTGCCACGCCATGCGGATGAAGAACGGGCCGTAATTGCCGTAGTCGGATGGCCACCAGGGTTGCGAGGTGTGCAGCGCCGTCCGGATATCGGCCTTGACCGCGCTCAGATCGAGGCTGTTGAATTCCTTCACATAATCGAAGTCGGCCCCGTAAGGATTGGCGCGCGTGTCCTCATGCTGACGAAGCGCGGCGAGATCGAGCCGAGTGGGCCACCAATCCCTGTTGGTCATGCCGCCCGGCTTCTCCCCCACCGGCGCCGGCGGGTTCTGCGTCACCGTTTTCGCTGCGGTCGCCGCGTGGTTGGGCTTGGGGCTTTCGGCCAGAACCGGCGTCGCCAGCGCAGCCATCAGCGCGATCGTCGAAACATAGTTCTTGGTCATGACACTCCCCTAAAAGCTTTCGTTGATCGACGTGATAAGCCGACGAACCCTCGGGAGATAGCGAGGAGAATCGATCAGAGCGATCGAGTGAGCGCTCAATGGGTTTGCGCCCGACTCGATGATGAATGATTATTGAACCTTGTAGGTCCGCCATTCGCATCCGGACGCCTAAAAGCTGCGAGAGCACAATCGGCCCATTTTTTCGACGTCAGTTAACTTGCGCCGGGAGGCCGCCCAATGATCATTGTACATCGCAACATCTTAGCGGCGCGGTTCCGGAATCAACGCCCCCACCGCGGCTGCAAGATCAGCGCTCCGGAACGGTTTCGTCAGCCGCGGCAGATCAAGGGGGATGCCTGCCGCATCGGCATATCCGGAAACCAGAAGCACGGCCAGATCCGGCTGCTTGCCTTGCAAGAGTCGGGCGAGATCAGCTCCATTCATTCCTGGCATGAGGTGATCGGTAACGACGATGTCGGGCACAAGCCCATCTTCCACGAGCTGCAAAGCACCCTCGGCCGAGCCGGCCTCAACCACCACATATCCAAGCTCGACCAGCATGTCCGCCGTCGACATGCGAACAAGCTCCTCGTCGTCGATGAGCAATGCGGTCCCACAATTGGCTGAGGTCTGCGTAACGGTCGCTGCGCCCTGGTCCGCCAACCGCACTGCCTGCTCGCTGGCCGGCAGCCAGAGCTCGACGATAGTGCCCTCGCCTAATTGGCTGGAGATGGCCAGGCCCCCGCCGAGCTGTGCGGCCAGACCGTGAACCATTGACAGGCCCAGGCCCGTGCCTTTGCCGACGCCCTTGGTGCTGAAGAAGGGTTCGATGGCACGTGCAATCGTCGCCTCATCCATTCCCTCACCCGTGTCCGTCACCGAAAGACGCAGGTAATGGCCCGGTGCGAGGTGGGCGCGATGCACAGCGTCGACCATTTCGGCCGCCGCCGTGATGGTAAGATGACCGCCGTCCGGCATCGCGTCGCGCGCATTCACGGCGAGATTCAGGATGGCCATCTCAACCTGATTGGCGTCGACCTGGGCCGGAGGCAAGTCAGGCGCAATTTGCAGATTCAGGTGTACGCGCGGCCCTGACGTGCTTGCGACCAGTTCCGCCATGCCCTGGACGAGCGCGGTCAGATCGACTGCTTCCGCTTGCAGCGGCTGCCGACGAGCAAACGCAAGAAGGCGCTGCACCAGCGTCTTTGCCCTCTCGGCGGATTGAAGCGCGCCGTCGATCAGGCGCTGCTCGCGCGCGCCACCCAGGCCCTTGCGCTGCAACAAATCCAGGCTGCCGACGATCGGCGACAGAAGATTGTTGAAGTCGTGCGCGACGCCACCGGTAAGGCTGCCCATCGCCTCCATCTTCTGGCTTTGCCGGAGCGCTTCCTGCGCCGTCGCCAGATCGGCTTCGGCGCGCTTTCGATCTGAGATGTCGGTCGCGAGGTGGAACGCCCCGATGATGACGCCATCATCATTTCGAAGCGGCGTGTAACTGATCTCCCAGAGTGGCTGACCTAGTTCCGGCCGGCCAAACTCCTCGGTTACCGTGAACCGCTCCCCGGCGAGCGCGCGGGACATCAAAGCGCGCATCACCGGCTGCTGTTCAGGAATGAACAGATCGCAAAATACGTCGCCGAGTTTCGTATCGAAGCCGTTTACACGCCGGAACTCCAAATTGTGCGCCGTATTGAACGCGATCAATCGATATTCGGTATCGAACGCACAGATCGGCGAGGCGCTGGCTTCGACGATCTCCTGGAATTGACGGAGCTCGGCGGTCCGTTCGGCGAGCACTGCTTCCTGCGCTCTCTGCTCGGTGACGTCGCGGCCGGTACAGTAAATCAAACCATCCTCAGGAACACCGATCCAGGAGATCCACCGGTAAGACCCATCCTTGCAACGGCAACGGGTAGGAAACTGAATGGCGGCCTGGCCGATTTGCGTGAGCGCAAAACCTCTTGAGGTTTCCTCGACATCGTCGGGATGCAGGAAATACCAAATCGGCTGTTCGCGAACCTCTTGCTCCGACCAACCCAGCAAAGTTTGCCACGCTGGATTAGAGGTTTCAAAATATCCGTCAGAGTTGAGCGCTCCCATCAAATCGGGACTGACAGCCCAACTTCGTCCTCGCGCCTGGGTGCGTTCGATTACCTGACGTTCGAGATCCGCATTCAAGGCCAGCAAAGCTTGTTCAGCTTGCCGCCGCTCCAATGCCGTTGCGAGCTGACCGGCCAGAGTACGGAGCGTTTCTAATTCACCGGCGTCGAACGGACCATTCTTCCGACCGAATGACAGCGTCCCAAGCAGGTCGGTTTCCGAAAGTAGCGGCAAGCTGTAGTAACTGTCGATGCCGAGAAATTTCGCGATCTGAACGTGCGGACTGTCCGACGTTTGTATCGCCGCGATATAGGCCGCTTCCCGCGTTTCCGCGACGATGCCGCAGACCGTCTGGCCAAACTCGATCCGCGCAGCCGCTATTTCCTGTTCGGGCGTAAGCCCGGCCGCGGCGACAAGCTGAAGCGAACGACCATTACAACGATAATGGAAAGCGAAGTCGATCCCGATCCGATCCGACACCAGCTTGAAAAGCGTTCGCAGCGTGGTCGTCGGGTCGGCGTTTGCGAGTAAGAGTATGGAAGCTTCCGACAGAAGAGAAAGCCGGCGGGCATGTTCTTCCGCACGGGCGAATTCGCACTTGGCGATGGCCTCGGAGCGGCGCAGTTCGAGCCTTGCCATGGTCTGCGAGGCCAGAACTCTCAATGCTCGTTCCTGGCGCGGGCTGATCCCGTCGGGCCGCGCTTTCGTATCGAGGACGCAGACGGTGCCCAGAGGCAGGCCATCCGGCGTCTCAAGCAGCGCCCCTGCGTAAAACCGCAGCCCCCCCGCGACGTGGATCAGCGGATTACCGTCGAACCGCTCGTCTTTCGTGAGGTCCGGTACGACGAACACATCCGGCTGGAGGATCGCGTGCCGACAGATCGAAACATCAAGTGGAAGACTATCGGTGCCGATGCCGACTTCCGCCTTGAACCATTGTCGATCGGCGGCGATCAGATTCACCACGGCGATCGGCGCGTCCAGGATATCGGCGGCGAGGGCCGCTACGTCGTCGAATGCGCTCTCCCGACCCGTGTCGAGAATGGCATATTTTTCGAGGGCCGCAAGGCGGTCCGCCTCATTCCACGGCGCTGCTAGACCGACCCCGCAAGCTGGGAAACCTCCCTTCCCGGAAGGCGATTGTGCCTTTGGCTGCGCGCTCGCGAGATCGCTCATTCCACTCGCTCGCTTGCAAAGGCCAGAACCGAACACCGTGCCATCGCGGGACGATAGCAGGATATCCCCCGTGGCTAAACGGGTCGAATTGCGGTCGGCTTCAAGGCATTTCTCTAGTCGCCCTCGGCGGTGGCGGTGCTGTCAGACTCAGTCGATCCTGTCTGGTACGGATTACGTGATCGGCCAGAATTCGATCACCCCCTGGGTGCGCTCCGGTTGCACAATCGGTTAGCCGATGTCGACGCCGTGCGAAGCGACAGCGGAAACCGGACATACATCATCACAACGAGGCGAATGATCTCGGGCGAAGAGATGAAGCATCTGAACGGACTGTCAGGCTTGGGTTTGCAGCAGCGCATCCAAGCGCGCTAGCAGCCTTCCGCAAGGCGGCGGTAATTTGCCCTGACAGCACCGTCCGCCGCGCGCTATCAAAGCCCAATGCTCTGCCCGGCAACAGCCGTGCCTGTCCTTCCGCGAGGCCGATGCATGATCTCCATGTCCCGGCAGGATGCCTGCCACCCGCCGATCGTCTGTCCGGTCCATTCCCGAAATGCCCGGCGGAGGCTGCTCGCATCGCAAAAACCGAGCAGATGGGCGACGGTCTTGACGTTGTACCGAGCGTCACCGAGCAGCAGCTTGGCGTGGCGGAGTCTGAAATCCCTGACGACGCCGAGATAGGTCTTGCCTTCCTCGCTTAGCTGACGTTGGATGGTGCGCGGTCCGGTGCGAAGCTGTCGCGCAGTTTCCGCGATCGACGGCACCCTCCCGACCGACAGGGCGAGCATCTCCTCGATCCGTTCGGACATGGTCAGCGCGCCCGTCAATTCCATCAGATGCCGATCGCACTTGTGGCTGAATAGGCTGGACACCTCATCGCTGTGGGAACGCACTGCACGATCGAGGTCACGCACATCTCCAAAATAGCGCGATGTCTCCTGGCGATAATGTATTTCCCGGGTGCCGAGCAATGCGATCGCCTGGTCGGAGGCGGTCCGCTCGAAGGCAAAGTCGATACGATTGGTGGTCGCAGGCTTGCCGCTCAATTCCCTGATGACCGCTTCCAGCGCCGCGATCGAAATCTCCACGCACAGTCTTCTGGCGTTGTGCGTCATCGCAAACCGGGGCTTGAATTCGTAGATCCATTCCGTTTCGGTTTCGGTGATGGTTCCGATGAGCGGAAAGCCGGCGAGCAGGCCATAGCGTGCCCAGCAGGTGAAGGCGTCGCGCAAGGTGGGCATGCTCTGGACCGCGAAGCCGACAACACCGTAGTGGCTCAATTCGCAGTTGTTCCCACATTCGATCGGAAAATCGGGGGACGTGTGCCGCGCGAGATGATCGAGCGGATCCCCCATCGCGCTGAGCGACATCGCCTTCAATTGATCGATGTCTTGCCAGGTGGCCTCGCTGCCGAGGAAAAGGCTTTCCGGGTCGTAGCCCGCCTCTTCCGCGCGCAGGGCGTAGGCCCGCAATGTGGTCGGCTTGAACACTTCCCTCTCCATCTCGCCGGCTTCTCCGGCCGGCGCCCTATCATGATCCGCGCTTGTCCGGCAGGGGTCAACCGAATCGTCGCGTGTGAAGGGGTCATCGTCGCCGCGCCACCCGCCCGGTTCGATCGCCGCGCAGGTTGGAACAACCGGCATCCTATTTGACGCACATTGCCATATCGGCGGCATATCCGGAGGGCGGAAATTGCGCGAAAGTGCAAGAATTAGCCGCGTCGACAGCGGCATTGAGGGAGGGAGAACGCGATGCGCAAGCAGATCGTCGGACTGGCAACTATCGGTCTGGTGGCGAGTGCCGTCGTGCCGGCACGGGCACATGCGCAAAGCAAATCCGAGGCGAGCGATCCGGCCGACAGCGCCACGAGTGGCGAAATCGTCGTCACCGCGCGCCGCCGCGCCGAGGCCCTTCAGAACGTCCCGGTGGCGGTGGCGGTGTTGAACGCGGCGACGCTTCAGGCCCGCGGCGTACATACCGAAGCGGACCTACAACTGGCAATGCCGGGTCTGATCGTGCGCTCTGGCAACAATAACAACCAACTGAATTACACGATCCGGGGCGAGTCCGTGGATGCCTATTCCGGTTCACCCCCGGGTGTGCAGCCCTACCTCAACGAAGTGCCGTTCCCGGTCAATTCCTCGACGCCATTCTACGATCTCGAGAGCGTCCAGGCGGTGAAAGGCCCGCAGGGAACATTGTTCGGCCGCAACTCGACCGGCGGCGCCGTGTTGTTCCAGGCACAGAGCCCCAAGCCGAACTTTGGGGGATATGCCTCGATCCAGTATGGCAATCTCGACAGGCTGGTCACCGAAGCCGCGATCAACGTGCCCGTCGTATCGGACGTGCTGCTGGTTCGGCTGGCCGGCACGGTCACATCGGGCGGTGCTTACGTACGCAACCTCTACGACGACAAGATGCTGGGCGACAGGAAGGAACGGTCCGGGCGCCTGTCGATCACCTTCAGGCCGATCGGTGGGTTCACCAATGACACCATGGTTCAGATCACCCGGATCGGCGGCACCAGCGCACCGAACACCGCTTATTACGTCGTCCCGTGCGGAAAGCCCTCGGGCTTCAATTCGTGCACCTATTCACCGTCCAACCAACCCTTCTTTTCACAATTGCTGAGCGGGCAGATCTTCGCTAATTATCCCGGCGGCTACGTCTACCCCGGTGGTTTCGAAACGCTGGCCGACTGGCAGCGCGCGCAAGGCGACCGGGTGGTCGATCAGAACTCCTTGTTCGATCATCATGCACACAGCGAAATGGTCGTCAACAAAACGAACTACGATGTCACCAACGCCATCGCGCTGAAGAACATATTCGGTTTCTCCAATTCGGTGAACAAGATTCATTACGACACCGACTATTCGCCCTATCCGTTTATCCAGCAATATGCGCCGAACGCACCGCTCTCCGGGGCGCCCCTGCCAATCGAGACGGGGAAGACGCGGACATGGTCGGACGAACTCCAATTGCAGGGCCATAGTGCGAACAATGCACTGAACTGGATTCTCGGCGGCTTCTACCTGACGTCCACGGAGAACTATTTTTCGCCGCTATGGATCAGCGCGTTCAACGCATCGGTCGCATATAACGCGCGTACCGACAACACGTCCTACGCGATGTTCGCGCAGGCCACCTACAAGTTGACGGACCGGCTGAACATCACACTCGGCGGTCGGTACACATGGGAGAAGATCGGAGTCGTGCAGCTTGGCCAGTCGATCTTCGGCGCGGGCCAGAGGCAGACGGCAAGGCAGCGCGACCCGAGCTGGACGGCGACGATCGATTACCATCTCACGCCGAACCTGATGGTCTATGCGACGACGCGGGGAAGCTGGCGCCGCGGCGGCTTCAACCCCTTCAACCCGCCGACGCCCACTCCGATGACCGCCGCCGACGCCTCGGGCGGCAACTACTTCCTGCCCGAGACGGTGCGCGATGTGGAAGCGGGTGCCAAGTATAGCGGATCGATCGGCGATGTTCCCACGCGGGCCAATCTCGCCGTCTACAACAGTTGGATCAAGGACATCCAGAAGACGGCTTATGTCGTGATCGGAGGAACGGTCTCTTCGGCGACGGTGAACGTCCCGCGCACTAGGATCACAGGCATCGAGGCGGATTTCAGCCTTGCGCCGATCAGCTGGCTTTCCCTCGGTGCGTCGGCAACCTACACCGACGCCCGCTTCACCCGGGCCAATTCCCGCCTGTTCGGCAACACGGTCACCTACGGCCCCTTCGCGGACGCGCCGAAATTCTCCGGCACCCTCTACGCCGACGCGCGATTCGTCCTGCCGGGCAACACGGGCGAACTCGCCTATCATGTAGACCTCTACGATCAGTCCAAGGTCTATTTCTCGAACTTGGGCAGCATCCAGCCCGGCACCACGCTGCCGTCCTACACGCTCGTCAACATGCGGCTGGACTGGAACAACATGCTCGGCAGCAAGGTGCGCGCGGGGCTGTTCGTCAAGAACCTCTTCGACAAGCTCTATTATACGGGCGGTTCGGCCGGAGCACAGAACTTCTCCGATGAATCCGCTTCCTTCGGGCTGCCGCGGACTTTCGGTGTGCAGGTCAGGGTGGACTTCTAGGGTCCGAAACGTGCGGCAGCTTCTTCGCATCATGATGAGGACTAGGAGACACGAGTGGACCACGACTATATCATAGTAGGCGCTGGGTCGGCCGGTTGCGTCCTGGCGAATCGGCTTTCCGAGAGCGGTCGCCATTCGGTGCTGGTGCTGGAAGCGGGACCGGACGACAGCGGGCTCTTCACCGAGATGCCGATGGGCCTGTTCAAGACCTTCCTCGATGACACGCGCTCATGGAAATACAGCGTCGAGCCCGATCCGGTTTCCGGCAATCAACATGCCTGGATTCGCGGCCGGATGCTCGGAGGATCGAGCTCGCTGAACGGTATGCTCTATTTTCGCGGACAGCCCGAGGATTACGACGGCTGGGAAGCCGACGGCTGCCACGGCTGGTCGTGGTCGGAGATGCGGCGGGCGTTTCGCGCGATCGAGGATCATGAACTGGGCGACGATGGTGAGCGGGGCACGGGCGGCCCGCTCGGCATCTCGATCGTGCGCAACCAGACCCCGCTCACCGCGGCAATCCTGAAAGCCGGAGGCGAAATGGGCCTGCCGATCAAGGAAGACCTCAACCGGCCCAACCAGGAAGGCATCGGATACAGTCCCTGCACGATCCGCAAGGGACGGCGGGTCAGTGCCGCGACGGCCTTTCTGCGCCCGGCCATGCGGCGCCCCAACCTGACGGTGCGGACGGGCGTCATGATCGAAAAGGTCGAGTTCGAACGAGGGCGTGCAACGGGTGTCAGCGGCATCGCGGGGAAGGAGCGCCTTCGCTTCGGCGCACGCCGGGAGGTAATCCTTTGCGCGGGGGCGTTGCAGTCTCCCGTGATACTCCAGCTTTCCGGAGTGGGACCGGCCGAGCACCTGCATGGCTTGGGCGTACCGATCGTGCACGACAGCCCGCAGGTCGGCGAGAACGCACGCGAGCACAAGACGATCATGCTGATGACGGAGGTGCGCGACCACAGCCTCAACAAGCAGTTCCGGGGCTGGCGAACCTATTTCAACGGCTTGCGCTATCTCGCCACGCACAGCGGACCGATGACCTCGACCTACGACGTCAACGCCTTCATCCGCACTTCGCCGGACCGCGAACGGCCGGACGCGCAGCTCACCTTCTGGGCGATCTCGCCGGATTCCACGGCGCGGGGCTATGCCCCAGACGTGAGGCCGGGCCTCGCCTTCATGGGCTATCCCCTGCGCTCCGACAGCCAGGGACAGGTCCGCGCGACATCGCTAGATCCGGCGGTGCCACCGAAGATCGTCGCGAACTTCCTCACGACCGAGCATGATCGGCGGGTGATCGTAAACCTGTTCCGCTATGCTCGTCGACTGCTTGCCCAACCGGCGCTCGCGCCTTTCATGGTGGGGGAGAAGCATCCGGGAACGCAGGTACAGACCGACGAAGAGATCGTGGCGTCCTGTCGGCTCGACGGAACCTGTATGCATACCGTCGGAACATGCCGGATGGGCGCCGACGTGGCGTCCGTCGTGGATCCCGATCTGCGCGTCCGAGGGGTAAGCGGCGTCCGGGTCATGGACTGCTCGGTCATGCCGACGCAGGTTTCGGGCAATACCAACGGGCCAGTCATGGCGATGGCGTGGCTCGCCGCCGAGCGGATCCTCGCCTCGGCGGAGCAGAACGAGAGCAGGGGATGGATAGGCATATGAGCATTCTCTTCGGCGGCATCCGTCAGTTCGGCATGGTGGTCCCGGATGCGCAAAAGGCGATGGAAGAGTGGGCGAAGCTGGGCGTCGGCCCGTTCTTCACCATGCCCTTCACTTTCGACGACTTCATCTATCGCGGCAAGCCGAGCGCCGCGCCGGAGGTCACCTTGTGCTTCGCACATTCGGGACCCGTGCAGATCGAATTGATCCAGCAGCATAACGACGTGCCGAGCGCCTATACCGAGTTCTTGGAGCGTGGCCGCGTCGGTGCCCAGCATGTCGCCTCCTGGTTCGAGGACCATGCCAGCTACGATGCCAAGCGACAGGACCTGCTCGAGCGCGGCTTCATCATCGTCCACGAAGGCGCGAATCGGGCGCTCGATGCGCGCTTTGCCTATTTCGAGACCGGCGAGCCGGGCGGCCTGATGTTCGAAATCGCCGAGGCCCTGCTGCCCGCCATCCGCGGCAATATCGACGTGATGGAGGAAGCGGCGCGCAATTGGGACGGCAAGCGGATCGTCGCTGGCTGACCAGCGAGCAATGACGGCGGAACGGAAGGGGCGCGAGGATGACGATCGAAGACAGGCTTCAGATTGAGGATCTCCATAGTCGATTCGTCCATGCGGCGGACCGGCGTGACTACATCCTGCTCGAATCGCTCTATTGCGGCGACGCGATCGACGATCACGGCGCCTACCACGGCCCGGTCGGCGGATATATCGAATGGCTCAAGGTGATTCAGGACGCCTTCGTCATGACCACGCACCTCATCACCAACATCCTCATCCACGTCGATGGCGACGCGGCGCAGAGCGAAGCGCGGGGCTCCGCCTATCTGCGGATGAACGAGCAGCCGGCCTATAACATGATCGTGGTCAATCGGCATTTCGATCGTTATCGCCGCATCGACGGCCGCTGGCTGTTCGCGCACCGATCGCTCTGCATCGACTGGGTCCAGGCCTTCCCACCGAGCGACCAGACGCTCGATATCGTGCGCGCCAACCCGGTAGGAACGATGGAGCCGACCGATGTCGTCTACGATCGCGTCCCGGAGTTGATCCGCGCGCTTCGCGCCGCGATCGTGCGCTAGGTTGGTCAGTGACCGAAATCGCGCTGATCCCGGCGGAGGCCGCCGCGGTCACTCCGCAATGGCTGACCCGCGTCCTGTCGGCCAGCGCGCCGGGCACGAAGGTCCGGGAAGCGAACCACCTGCGCGTCGTGCACGGCGCGGGCACCAAGCTCCTTCTCGCGATCGAATGGGATAGCAACCCGCACGTCCTGCCCGACAGGCTCTGGGTCAAGACCGGCTGGGAAGATCACAGCCATTTGATGGAGAGCGCGGGCGTCTACGCTCGCGAGGCGAGCTTCTATGCCTATCTTGCGGACGCGGTGGGATCGCGCGCGCCGACGGGATATTTCTCGGCGCAGGACGAAACCGGCCGTTCGGTCGTGATCATCGAGGATCTGCGACAGCGCGACGCGGACCTCTGGGAATGTACCACGGCACGTAGTCCAGACGATGTCGCCATGCTGCTCGACACGCTGGCGAAGCTCCACGCGCGATGGTGGGAGAGCGCCGAACTGCTCGCCCTGCCGGCGGTGGGTCTGCCGGTCGATGCCGATGGCCCGACGGCGGTCTGGCCGCGCGCCAATGGTGGCGAGCGCCTGCGCGCGATCGTCGCCGGCCCGCGCGGCGCGTTGATGCCGGTCGCCGCTCGCGACGCCGGGCGTATCGAGAAGGCGTTTTGGAAGATGGTCGAGACGCTGGGACGCGAGGATGGCCGCTGCCTGCTTCACGGCGATGCCCATCCCGGGAATTGCTTCACCGACGCCGAGGGCGCGGGCCTCTACGATTGGCAGACGATCGCGCGGGGGCCATGGGCCTACGACGTGAGCTACATCGTCGCCACGGGCCTTTCGATCGAAGACCGGCGGCTGCACGAGCGCGACCTTCTGGTACGCTACCTCTCGAGCCTCTCCGCGGAGGGGGTAGCCCGCATCCCCACGAACGAAACGGCTTGGGACGACATGCGGCGCTACATCGCCTATCCGCTGCTGATCTGGCCTACCAACCATATCTCACATCAGTCCGAAGAGAATATCGGAGCACTGACCGAGCGCCTTGGCGCGGCCTGTGCCGATTATCACTTCTTCGATCTCTGGCGGGTCTAGCCGTCTGGTCCTGGAGGATAGGAAGGAAGCCGTCAGACTAGAGTAGAAATCGACCGAGTTGAATCGCAGGGGATTCCGTTGGGGCTGATTTTCTGATTCAACCTGCCCGCTGGGATGGAGGCCGGCATGAATGGGCAAGCCTTATTCAGATGATCTACGCGACCGGGTGGTAGCGGCGATGGCGGCGGGTCGTAGTTGCCGCGATGTCGGCTCGGCGTTTGCGGTGGCGCCAAGCACGGCGGGCAACTGGTATCGGCGTCATCAGCAGACGCAGAGCCATGCGGCACGGCCGATGGGCGGGGACCGGCGCTCGAAGCTGACGGAACACGCGGGCTGGATCACCGAGCGGCTGGCGCAGACGTCCGAGCTGACGCTGGGAGAGGTCCGCGACGAACTAGCCGGACTTGGCCTCGCGGTCAGTTATGCGAGCGTCTGGCGGATGGTCCGGCGGCTTGGGCTGCGGCACAAAAAAAAGGACCATCTTCGCAACTGAACAGGACCGGCTCGATGTCGCCATCGCCCGCGACATCTGGCGGGCAGCCCAGGCCGGACTCGACTTCGACCGCCTGGTGTTCGTCGATGAGACCGGCACCACGACCAGCATGACCCGACTGCGCGGCTGGGGACCGAAGGGCAAGCCGCTCTTCGGCAAGGCACCGCACGGTCACTGGATGACATCCACCTTCGTCGCCGGCCTGGCGCATGGCGGCCTGCTCGCTCCCATGCTGATCGACACGCCGATGACCGGCTGTATCTTCCGACAATGGCTCGCCGAGCATCTCATCCCTGAGATGCCGCCCGGCAGCATCGTCGTGTGCGACAATCTCCCCGCCCACAAGGTCGCAGGGGTCCGCCAATGCCTTGAAGACGCCGGCATGGGGCTGCTCTACCTCCCGCCTTACAGCCCCGACTTCAATCCGATCGAGCAGGTCTTCGCAAAGGTGAAGGCACTCCTACGGCGAGCCGCACCGCGTTCGTTCGACGCCATCTGCGACGCGCTCAAAGCCATCCTCGGCAGGTTCAAACCCAACGAATGCTACAATTACCTCCGAAACTCCGGATACGTGCAATCATGATCGAGAACGACTCTAGGAGGATTGATGCCGCGCCCCGTACTCCCTATATCCCTCCTCGCGGGCTTCGGCCGGCTATGGTGATAAATGGCATGTTGTGTTTGGCGCAGCGGACCCGGGGGCGGTACCCGGCGGCTCCACCACCACCATCCTTTCAGGGTGTTGATGACGGGGCCGAACTAGGATCGACGTGTGAACAGGCACCTTGTTTTTGCCCGGCGTGATGGAGCCGTAAAACCGATCAAAACCACAAGTGCCAACGATAACGAGGCGCTCGCGATTGCTGCGTAATTGAGGCCTAACGGCTAAAATTACAAAGCTTGAACGCGGTTCGGGCCGCACCGGGCAACAGAAGCGGATTCCGGCGGCCGCCGGGGGGGCCGAGCAACAGAACCCCCCGGACCCTTTCAAAGACTCGGCGCACCGAGCAACAGACGCTCCCACCTGACACTAACCCCAACCCCGCTCATGCTGAGTAGCGACCGAGTAGCCTCGTAGAGGCGTATCGAGGGTGCGTATCGAAGACGCTCCGGGGCATGGCCTGCGATACGGGCTCTCGACAAGCTCGATCCCTACTCAGGATGGGCGGGAAGGGGGACAGAGTCATTCAAACCGCCACCATATCTTTGGCATCCACCGGCTGCGCGCGCAGCACTTCGGTCGTTTCCGCATCGATCTTTCGCGTGGTGAAGATCGTCACGACCGAAGCCCCTGCGAACAGCGCGAAGGCCAGCGCATAGGCACGGCTGTCGTCGAGCGTCGCGTGGAAGGTCCATCGCGTGGCCGCGATCGTCCACACCCCGGCGGTGACGCCCAGCGACAAGGTGACCTGCTGGATCAGCGTGTAGAGGCCCGAGGCGTTGCCCAGTTTTTCCGCCGGCAGATCGACATAGATGACCGCCCCGATCACCATCATCGGCGTTGCGATCAGCATACCCTGGCCGAATAGCATCGCGAAATAGAGCGGCATCGGCAGGCCGGGCCGCAGCAATACCGAAAGACCGAGCAGCAAGGCGAAAGCCGCCACGCCCCACACGGCGATGTCGCGCGGGTGGACGTGGCGCAGCAGCAGGCTGCCGAACGCGCGGCTGGAAAGCGCGCCGAGCGAATTCATCGTCAGCACCGCGCCGGCCTGCGCGGGGGTCATCTTCATGCCGAGTTGCAGCCACAGCGGCCACAGGAAGCCCGAGGCGCCTGCCCACGTCCGCAGCAAGGTCGACGCGATGGTCGCATGGCGGAAGGAGGCGATGCGGAAGATCGAGAGATCGAGCAGCGGCGTCGCCCGGCTCCGCATGTGCCGCAGATAGAGCAAAGCCAGCCCGATCCCGGTCGCGATCAGCAGCGCGGCCCGCCACAGGCCATCAGGGCGCGTCACCGCCTCCAGCCCGAAGATGAACAGCGTGATCGCCGGTGCGACGATCAGCAGCCCGATGAGATCGAAGCGCGGCGGATCGGCCTCCTTGCGGTTCGGGATCAGCGCGAAGGTCAGCGCGATGCCGAGCAGCGCGACCGGCACGTTGATCAGGAAAATCCAGTGCCAGCTCGCATAGCTGACGATCAGCCCGCCCAGGCCGGGTCCGAGCAGCGGCCCGACGATGCCCGGCAGCAGCAGCCAGTTCATCGCGCTGACGAGCTCGTTTTTTGCCGCCGAACGCACCACCAGCAGCCGGCTGACCGGCATCATGATCGCCCCGCCGGTGCCCTGCAGCGCCCGTGCCGCGGTAAGCTGCGGCAGGGTGTGCGAGAGCGCGCAAAGCAGCGAGCCGGTGAGGAACACGCCGAGCGCGATGGCGAAGGCGTTGCGCGCCCCGATCCGATCGCCCAGCGCCGCACCGGCCGGGATGAGCGCCGCCATCGCCAGCTGATAGGAGAGCAAGGCGACGTTGAGATCGACCGCCTGGACATGGAAATCGTGTGCGATCGCGGGCAGCGCGGTGTTGAGCGCGGTCGAATCGAGGAATTGCATGAAGATCGCGGTCGAGACCGTCAGCGCGATGATGCGATAGCCGACCGTTTTCTGCTCCATTGCGGATGGCCTTAGGGGGATGCGGGCGGTTTCCACAACCGTCATGCCGGCGAAGGCCGGCACCCATTCGTGACTCCGTCGATGCAGTGCCAATGGATTCCGGCCTTTGCCGGAATGACGTTAAATAGCTACCGGCGCCCCATACAGATCATGCTCGTCGGCATCCTCGATCTCGACCCGCACGATATCGCCTGCCTTCACGCCCGATGCATCGCGCAGGAAGACCTGCCCGTCGATTTCCGGCGCGTCAGCCTGCGAACGCCCGGTGGCGCCGCCCTCGGCATCCGCCTCGTCGATGATCACATCGAGCGTACGGCCGATCTTCGCTTCGAGCTTCGCCGCCGAGATGCGCGCGGTGAGGTCCATCAGCCGGGCGTAGCGCTCTTCCTTCACGTCCTCCGGCACGTGCCCCGGCAGATCGTTCGCGGCCGCGCCCGCAACCGGCTCGAAACGGAAGGCGCCGACGCGATCGAGTTGCGCTTCCTCCAGCCATTGCAGCAGATAATCGAAATCCGCTTCGGTCTCGCCAGGGAATCCGACGACGAAGGTCGATCGGATGGCGATATCGGGACAGATGCTGCGCCAGCCGGCGATCCGCTCCAGCACCTTCGCTTCGTTCGCCGGGCGCTTCATCGCCTTCAGCACCGAGGGTGCCGCGTGCTGGAACGGGATGTCGAGATAGGGCACGACCAAGCCCTCGGCCATCAGCGGGATCACCCGATCGACGTGCGGATAGGGATAGACATAATGCAGCCGCACCCAGGCGCCCAACGCGCCGAGGTGCCGCGCCAGATCGGTCATGTCGGCGCGCACCTCACCGCCGCCTTTCAGCGGATAGGAGGCGTGACGCAGGTCGAGCCCGTAAGCCGACGTATCCTGGCTGATCACCAGCAGTTCGCGCGTCCCTGCCGCGACCAGTTTCTCGGCCTCGCGCAGGATCGCATCCGGCCGCCGGCTGACGAGATCCCCGCGCAGCGCCGGGATGATGCAGAAGGAGCAGCGGTGGTTGCAGCCCTCCGAAATCTTCAGATAGGAATAATGCCGGGGCGTCAGCTTCAGGTCGGTCAGTTCCACCGCCCCGCCCGGCACCAGATCGAGATAGGGCGAGCGCGCGGGCGGGGCGGCCTCGTGCACCGCCTCCACCACCTGCTCATATTCGTGCGCGCCGGTGATCGCGAGCACCTGCGGGAAGCGGGTGCGGATCGCCTCGGCCTCCTTGCCCATGCAGCCCGTGACGATGACGCGGCCATTTTCCGCGATCGCCTCGCCGATCGCCTCGAGGCTCTCCTCCTTGGCGCTGTCGAGGAAGCCGCAGGTGTTGACCAGCACGACGTCCGCGCCGGCATAATCGGGCGACATGGCATAGCCGTCCGCGCGCAGGCGCGTCAGGATGCGCTCGCTGTCGACGAGGTTCTTCGGGCAGCCCAAGGAAACCATGCCGACTTTCGGCGGGGAAGGAAGTGTCGTAACCATCGTGAAGGCGGCGCACATAAGCGGTTCGCGGGGATTTTGCGAGGGCGGGCGATGAAGCTTCGGTTGCGGACGATGATGGCGGCGGGTTTGCTGGCGGCAACGCCCGTGCTGGCGGAGGCCCCGAGCGACGC
>CAXTMT010000006.1:0-5190 GCA_964245355.1 uncultured Sphingomonadaceae bacterium | reverse complement strand
GCCGAATTATGCCGATGCGGCGACCTGGCGCTGCCGCCCCGGCGTCGACGACGGCCCCTGTGCGGCCAACCTCGACGCGACGGAGATCGACGCCGCCGGCAAGCGGACGCCCGCGCCTTACAAACCCGATTCCAGCGCGCCGATCGACTGTTTCTACATCTATCCCACCGTCTCGCAGGACCCGACCCTGTTCAGCGACATGAACGCGGGCGCGGAGGAACGGCGCACCGTGCACGGCCAGGCGGCGCGGCTGGGATCGGTGTGCCGGGTGTTCGCGCCGATCTATCATCAGTTCACCATCACCGCGCTGCACTGGAGCATGGCGCGTCATGACAGCGGCGCCAGCCTCGATTTCGATACGCCGTACAAGGACGTGGTCGCGGCATGGCGCTCTTACCTGGCGCACGACAATCAGGGGCGGGGCGTCGTGCTCGTCGGCCACAGCCAGGGCGCGGTGCTGGTCAAAAGGCTGATCGCCGAGGAGATCGACGGCAAGCCGGTGCAGAAGCGCCTCGTCGCGGCGTATCTCGCCGGCAATCTCGATCTGACGACGAAAAGCTTCAAGGCGGTGCCCCCCTGTGCCGGCACCACGCAGACCGGCTGCGTCGTCGCCTGGTCGAGCTTTCTCGATGGGCGCACCGATGGCCACATCTTCGCCACCGCGAAACCTGCGGCCTCGGCTTTGTGCGTCAATCCGGGTGCGCCGGGCGGGAACAAGGGCCTGCTCAAATCCTATCTCTCGAAACCCGCGATGCTGCCCGCCAGCGACCCGCCCTATATCGAGACGGTCGGCCAGCTAAGCGCCGATTGCTTCACCGATGCCACCGGCACCGTCCTGCGCATTCATATCGAGCCCGGCCCCAACGCCGATCTGCTGAACTACGCGCTCAGCCGCGCCGCCTCCGCCGCACCCGGCTGGGGGCTGCACCCGCTGGATATCAGCCTGGTGCAGGGCAACATGCTCGACCTGATCGCCAGCCAATCGGCGGCGTGGCTGGCGCGGCGGTAGGATGTATCGCCGTTCAGCGCAGTGAGGCGGATCGGGGCACCCCAAATCCCGTCATGCTGAGGAAGATCGGCATCCCTTCTGTACTCCCCCGCTATCGGAGTACGGAAATGGATCCCGGCCTTCGGGTCCCGCCAAAGTAATACTTTGGTGGGTGCCCTGCGCCGGGATGAAGGAAAAGCCGACGCATCGATCGTTCGCCTCTTTCAAATGTTGATTCAACTCAGGCCTTCACCTTCCTTCTTGGTGGGGATCAGCAGGTCGACCGGAACCAAAACCAAAGTCGTGCGCTCGCCGGAAACCCATCGTGGGTTAAGGGAGAGTGTCATGAAGATTTTGGGCATGATGGCCGTTGCGATGATCGCCGTGGCGCCGGTCGCCGCGCAGCATACCACCGTCGTCCACAGGGAAGTCGTCGTTCATCACGAGCAGCATGCGCGCGTGGGCGGTCACCGCCATCAGGTCTGCACCACCCGCTGGGATCACCGCCACCACAAGATCCGCCACTGCACCTGGCAGGGCTGATCGCTAAAACCCCTCTGCCGCCTTCGCGGGAGAGGGGTTTGAATTACTCCGCCGGTAGCCGATCGATCGGGTTCACCGCCTGCCGGCCGTTCAAGATTTCGAAATGCAGCTGCGGTTCGCTCGCCGCACCGGTAGCGCCCGCTTCGCCGATCGGCTGGCCGCGCTTCACCGCCTGCCCGCGCGTCACGGTCAGCTTGCGTAAGTGGCCATAGACCGTGTTCCACGCTCCCGCATGGCGGATCAGCACCAGATTGCCGAACGCCGCCAGCGTCCCCGCGAACGCCACCACGCCATCCGCCGCCGCCGTCACGGTATCGCCGCCCTTTGCTGCGATGTTGATACCGTTGTTGCGCGCGCCGGTGGGCAGCGGTCCGAAGGGGCGGACGATGCGGCCGTGCAGGGGCCAGGCGAATTTGCCGGTGAAGCTGCCTTTGGGCTCGGCGACCGGCTGATCGACCGGCGGCGGCGTCGCGGCGGATTTGACCGGAGCGACCGGCCTGGCATGCCTGGCGAGCGCGGGCTGGGTGCCGGTCACCAGATCGTCGATATCCAGATCGAACGCCCGCGCCCGCTCGTCGATGCTCATGACAGCCACCTCGCGCCGGCTCGGCACCAGCAGCCGATCGCCTTCGCGCAGCAGATCGCCCTGCTCGATATGGTTGAGCGTCGCGATCCGGCTCCAGTCGACCCCGTAGGCGCGGCCGATCGCGATGCCGCTCTCGCCCTTGCCGACACGGTGATAGCGGCCGGCGGGGATCTGCAATTTCTGGCCCGGGCGCAGGGTGAAAGGCGGGGAAAGCGCATTGCCGCGCACGATCGCATCGGCCCCGGCCCCGGTCTTGTGGACGACGTGGCTCAGCGTCTCGCCGGCTTTGACGATGTAGGTCTGCGCCTTCACATCGACGGCATTCTGATCGACCTTGCGCACCTCCCATGCAGGCGGTGCGGCCGGGGGCACGGCAGGTGCCGCGGCTGCCAGCGCAAGCAAGGCGGCCGGTCCGATCACCGGTAGAGCGCTTCAAGCTGCCCGTGGCTGGTCATGTGGGTCATATCCAGATGCAGCGGGGTGATCGTGACGAAGCCCTCCGCCACCGCCTCCAGATCGGTGTCATGCTCGTCGGTGTTGCGCACCCGGCCGAGCCCCATCCACCAATAATCGAAGCCGCGCGGATCGGTGCCGTGGGTCAATGTCGGCTGGCCGTAATCGCGCAGGCCCTGGCGGACGACCTTGATGCCCGCGACATCGCCCGCGTCGACCGGCGGGAAGTTGATGTTGACCAACGTGCGCGGCGCCCACTCGGCCGCCAGCAAGGGTTCGAGCACGCGCGCCGCCCAAGCCCCGGCGGTGTCGAACGACACGTCATGACCGGGCGCGGGCTTGCGATAGCATTGGCTGAGCGCGATCGAGCGGATGCCGGCGAGCGCGCCTTCCTGCGCGGCGGCGACGGTCCCCGAATAGCTTACATCCTCGCCGAGGTTCGCACCGCGGTTGATCCCCGAGAGGATCAGGTCGGGGGGCGAGTCCTTCATCACCACGCCCAGCGCCATGATCACCGCGTCGGTCGGCGTGCCGCTGACGGCAAAGTGGCGATCGTCGAGCGCGCGCATCCGGATCGGCGACGTCAGGGTGAGCGAGCGGCCCTTGCCCGATTGCTCGCTATCGGGCGCAACCACCGTCACATCGTCGGTGAAGGTCAGTGCGATCCGTTCGAGCAGCTTGATTCCTGCCGCCTCGATCCCATCGTCGTTGGAGATCAGGATGCGCATCCTACTCCCTCCCGCTCATGTCGAGCTTAGTCGAGATATCGCAGCATCGAGCGAAGTCGAGATGCGTCTGGCGGAGTACGAACCTTCGCATCTCGACTACGCTCGATGCTGTCCGTCCCTCGATTTCGCTCGGGATGAGCGGGGAAAGGGAGGTGCGCATCAGGCCGCCGGGCTTAGAATTTCGATGCCGCCCATATAGGGCTTGAGCATCTCCGGTACGCGCACCGAACCGTCCGCCTCCTGGTAATTCTCCAGCACCGCGACGAGCGTGCGGCCGACAGCAAGGCCCGAACCATTGAGCGTGTGGACGAATTTCGTCCCCTTCTCGCCCTCGGGCCGATAGCGAGCATTCATCCGCCGCGCCTGGAAATCGGTGCCGGTCGAGCAGCTCGAAATCTCGCGGTAGCGCGCCTGTCCGGGCAGCCAGACTTCCAGATCATAGGTCCGCGCCATCGAGAAGCCGAGGTCGCCGGTGCACAGCAGCATGCGGCGATAGGGCAGGCCGAGCGCTTCGAGCATGCCCTCGGCGATCCGCGTCATGCGCTCGTTCTCGACCTCGGACTCCTCCGGCGCGGTGATCGCCACCATCTCGCACTTCTCGAACTGGTGCTGGCGGATCAGCCCGCGCGTGTCGCGCCCCGCCGCCCCCGCTTCCGAGCGGAAGCAGGGCGTGAGCGCGGCGAAGCGCAGCGGCAGCGCGGCGGCGGACAGGATCGACTCGCGCACCATATTGGTCAGCGACATTTCCGCGGTGGAGATCAGCCAGCGGCCATCGGTGGTGCGGAACAGATCCTCTTCGAACTTCGGAAGCTGGCCGGTGCCGAAGGCGACCTCGTCGCGCACCAGCAGCGGCGGATTCACCTCCTCGAAGCCGTTTTCGACCAACCGATCGAGCATATATTGGCCGAGCGCACGGGAGAGGCGCGCGACCTGGCCGCGCAGGGCGGTGAAGCGGGTGCCGGCAAGTAGAGTGCCCGTCTCGAAATCCATGCCGAGCGCCGGGCCGATCGCGTCATGCTCGCGGAGTGCGAAGTCGAAGGTGCGCGGCTCACCCCACGAACGGACGAGCACATTGTCCTCCTCGTCCGCGCCCATCGGCACGTCGGCAAGCGGCATATTGGGGATCGCGGCGAGCCGGCGATCGAGTTCGGCGGTGGCGGCTTTCTCCTGGGCTTCCAGTTCGGGGAGCCGTTCCTTGAGGCTCGCGACCTCCGCCATCAGCGCGCTCGCGGTCGCCTCGTCCTTCGCCGCCTTCGCCGCGCCGATCGCCTTGGAGGCTTCATTGCGGCGCGTCTGCAGCGCCTGCGCTTCGCTCACCGCTGCGCGACGGGTCGTATCCAGTGTCAGCAGTTCCGCCGACAAGGGCGCCAACCCGCGGCGTGCGAGGCCGGCGTCGAAGGCGGCGGGATCGTCGGCGATGGCGCGGATGTCGTGCATGGTGGCCGGGCTATGGCCGGGCCTCCCGACCCACGCAACCCGCTGGACATCGCGCGATCGAGCCGAGCTATGTTCGCCGTCGATATTTCTGGATGTCCTGCGAACCGACAGGGCGAATGCTGATCGGGGTCGAAGCCCGCAAAGCAACGAACAACACGGCAGTTTCACCTGCCATCGCACGTGTGGGACGAGAAGATCCACACCGCGCCCAGCGTATCGAATGAAGGCCAACCGCGCGACATCATGAAACCTTGGGCGATGTCGCGCATTCTTTCACCAAATCCTTAACGACCATCCAATCCTTTCAAACTGTTCAGGAGATGTCTGATGCGTAGCTTTGGCCTTTTGATGATGACGGGTGCGATGATCGCCGCGCCGGTGCTGGCCCAGACCACGACCGCACCCGCCGCCACCGCGGCGGCGGCGGTAGCGAGCGGCGCGAAGGTGGTCGATAC
>CAXTMT010000005.1:39298-40987 GCA_964245355.1 uncultured Sphingomonadaceae bacterium | reverse complement strand
GTAGATGCCGGCGCATTCATGGCGGTCCGGATGGCATTGCTGACTTCTTGTGCGACGCTTCTCATGCGGGGCACAGGCGAAGCGCCGAAGCGACCTTTTCCCAACTCCCATCGCCCGAGACGACGATATCAAGGAGCATCGGGGTTTTGCTGGCGGGCGCCTCGCGCAGTCCGTCGCGCACCTCCGCCTCGGTTTCGACCCGCACTGCTTTCCACTCGAGCGCATGGGCGATGGCGGAATGGTCGTAGTCGCCGAGCGCGCTCGCGATCATTCGATTGCCCTGCACGTGCTGGACCCGGCTAAGGATGCCGTTGTTGAAAGTCCGCCTCGTGCCTTCGGCCGTATCACTCCTGCCCTATCTCCGACGCTGAGCGCCATGATAACAAGTTTGGCCCATCGCAAACTCGCGGGCCGTTTCACCGTAATTCGGCTCGGCCGCTTCATTGTTTTGCTCATTACCCACCCCGGTAAAGGCAGCACTCATCACTCGTCGATTCAATCAAAATAGCAATAGCAATTTGAGTTTGGATTGCAGTAGGTGGCTTCTCGCAAGCCGGCATGTTGACCGGTGATAATTGCTTGAAAACAAGCGCCTGGATGGAAGGGAAATTCCTCTTCCCAGACCTGTGAGCTTGTAGAGGGAGGCAGGGATGCCAAAGTTCAAGCTCGTTGCTCTCACGACTCCCGTTCCGGGCAAGGAAGCGGAATTCCAAGACTGGTACCAGAACACGCATATCCCAGAGGTTCTGAGCGTTCATCCCGGGATGCAACAGGCTCAGCGCTACAGCCTCGTCGCAAAAATGCTGGGCGAAAGTTCCTATCAACATATGGCGATCTACGAACTTGAATGCGACAATCCGCTAGGATTTCTGGAAGCGCTCAAGAGCGCCGGTGCGCGCGGCGAGCTCACCAGAAGCGACTCCTCGAACCGCGCCACGACCTACGCGGCCATCTTCGAAGAGCATGACCAGCCCGTATTTTCTGCGACGCCTACTGGCGGTTGATCGCCGCTGACTGCGGCACCGAACTCGTGAGTAAGCTCCCGGTGATGGGGTGCGATCATGGCTCGCGCCGAGGATAAGATGATTCCGTTATTTCGATTCTTTCCATTCTTTCCATTGTCTTTTGCTCGCAAGTGACCCGGAAATTAGGCGACTGAAGCCGCGAGGTCTGCTTCGTAGCAGCCGAGCCCATAATCGCCTTCGATCGTCGTTCTTCTCATCGCTCTCTTATATTTCGGGTCATTCCCGCTCGCGCAGTGGATGAAACGCCAGTTATCCCACAGCACGAAATCTGTCGGTTCCCACTTGTGCCAGTAAGGCTCCATGACTTCGTATATTTGCTGGCACAGCGCTTCCAGCAATGCTTCGCCTTCGCTGTCTTCGTGCTGCCACACGCCGACGGCCTGCCAAGGGGAGACATGCAAAACATATTCGCCGGACTCACGCTGCCAAATGGCCGGGTGAACCGCACGAGGTGCGCCCTCGTTAGCGGCATACAGGCTTCTCCTTCTTTCGGAGAGGCTGACCCATTTGCGGCCCTCTGTCTTACCGAATCGCTGATCATTGTGTGTCGCCGTCGGGTGATAAATGATCTTCAACTTATCGAACGCTTTGCGTAGATCTGGAGGAATGCCTTTATAAAGTTGAACGCCATCAGCAAAGCCAGTGAGCCCACCCTCTGGAGCAA
>CAXTMT010000005.1:36978-39288 GCA_964245355.1 uncultured Sphingomonadaceae bacterium | reverse complement strand
GGAGTAGCGCCGCTCTGTTCAACTTATTTGAATAGCATGCATCAAAATGCCATGGCACTAAGCCTTCTATACTCTTTCCGTTTTCTTCGAGTATATTTCCGTTGTAGGTAAGTTCGATTAGGCCAAGAGCATTGGGATCGCTGTTCAGCCCTTTTAAGGCGTGGGCTTGCGGGACCCCGATGATGCTGCTGACAGCCATCTGGAGTTCGTTTGATTGCTCCATTTCCCTGAAGACAACGAGACCTACGCGCTCAAAGGTCGTTCTTACCTGTTGGCGAACGTCATCGCTATTCACGTTAGCAAGAGTGATGCCCGTTACCTGAACACCGATAGCGGATCCGTCCAGCGGCGATATGGCGATGGCTGACATAATTACTCCACGAAACAAAGCATTGAGGCTGGAACCGATCGTCTATCTCGCCGCTTAGCGCCGCAAGAAGTTGACCTTCACCACGCTGTCCTTGCGGTGATCGCCGGTCTCGTCGCCATAAGGGGTGTCACGCAGGCGCAGCGCTTCCTTGAGACCATGCTGCTTGCTGTCCGAGAAGAACTTCTCGTAGCCCGAGGTGAGGTGGGCGCGGCAATCGTTCTCCGTCGCCAAGCGCTGCATCGTATCCCAGCCCATCATTTCGAGCGCGAGGTTGACGATGCGCTTGTGCGTGGCGAGCAGATCGTACGGCATGAGCGCGATGCGCCGCGCCAGCTTATCGACCGCTTCGTCAAGCTGATCGGCCGGATAGCTATCGAGCGCCAAGCCCAGCTTTGCCGCGTCGATACCGCTCAACACGTCGCCGGTCATCAGCATGCGCTTGGCCCACTGCGGCCCGAGCAGATAGGTCCACATATGCGTCGCCGGCGACCCGATCGAGCGGCCGGCGGGGAAGCCGATCTTCGCATCGTCCGCCATCACCACCAGATCGCATAGCAATGCGATGTCGGATCCGGCGGCCAGGCAATTACCGTGGACCTTGGCGATCACTGGCTTGTGCATGTGATGGATGAACATCCGCTGCGCCACGCCGAGTTCGGTCAACCAATTGTCGTCGTCGAAATTCTCGTCGCGGACGCGGTAGTCGACCGGATCATAGCCCTTGCTTGTCTCGGTCGGCACCGGGGTCGGCACCGGGCCGTCGCCGATATCGGCGCCCGCGCAGAAGTCGATGCCGTTACCGGAGAGCACGACGACGCGGACATCGCGCAGATCGTCGGCCTCCATCAGCGCGCTGTTGATCTGGCACATCAGCGCGAAGCTGAGCGCGTTGCGTTTGTCGGGGCGATTCAGCGTTATATAGGCGATATGGTCCCTGACCTCGAAAGTCAGGAGATCGTCACCGTCCTTCAGCCACTTGCCCATCGCCCGCTCCTCCCAAGATCTTCCGCTCTGCGCGGATGCTCGATGACGCCCTACGGAGCGGGGTGCCGCGAAGGCAATTGGGATGTTTGCAAAGAGCTTTGGTGCATTTCCCCCGTGGCAGCGCGCGCGCATCCGTTTAGCGCGTCTATCTAAATGCGATTATGGTGGGTGCGGCTTGGAGCCGACCCGATCTTTGGGAGATGGCAATGAACGAGGCTCTGCGGAACGATCCGCTGCTCAAGACGGCGCCGGTGCCGGCGATGGACTCGCCTTTTCCGGGCGAAGTGTTCGATTGCGATGGTCACATGTACATGGACGCCGATACGATGCGGCAGGTCGCTGGCGATCTCGACGGCGGCCACATGGTCGACTTCCTCGAAGACTATATGAAGTCGGAGAATTTCGTAGAGGCGCGCTCGCGGAGCCCGAAGGAAATCTTCACCATCAAGGGCATCGGCGCCTTGGGCGCGCTCGATGCGGCCGAGCGGGTCGAGGTGCTCGATCAGATCGGCGCGAAGGCCCAGCTGGTCTTCTCAAACACCGGCAGCGGCGAGGTGCGGATCGATTCCGATGCGGCGCGTACCGCCTGCAAGCGCTATAACGACTATGGCCTCGAATGGGCGCGCGCCTCGGGCGGGCGGGCGCGCGTGGCGATGCAGATCAACATGGGCGACGTCGACTGGGCCTGTGCCGAGGCCGAGCGGGTGATCAAGGCCGGCGCTCAGGTGGTGACGCTGCCGACCGCGCTACCGCCGGCGGGCGTCTCCCCCGCGCACGAATGCTGGGACCGTTTCTGGCGGATCCTCGAAGAGGCGGATTGCGTCGCGACGCTCCACCTCGGCTCGGGTGGGCTGATGTCCAACAAGAAGAAGGAATCGATGGTCGCGGAAGGCGAGCCGATGCTGCCCGAGCGGGGCTGGGGCAATGCCGCAGCACTGCGCGGTGAGCCCGCCAAC
>CAXTMT010000005.1:21941-36921 GCA_964245355.1 uncultured Sphingomonadaceae bacterium | reverse complement strand
TTCCCGAAGTTGCGTTTCGGGATCATCGAACTCGGCGCCGCCTGGGTCGGCCCGGCAGTGGAGCGCATGGACCTGTGGGTTGATTTCCAGGCCAAGCTGGGGCGCAAATATGCCATGCGCCCCAGCGAATTCATGGTACGCAACGTTCGCGTCACGCCGTTCTGGCATGAGGATCTGGCGCTGATGGTCGATCGCTACGGGCTCGAGGACGTCTATTGCTTCAGCACCGATTATCCGCACATCGAGGGCAGCCGCGATCCCTACGGCAAGTTCGGCAAATGGCTGCAGCGTCTTCCGCAGGATTATATGCGCAAATTCTACATCGATAACGGCCGGCTGCTCTTCCCCGGGGGGCTATAAGCGGATGGGCGATCAGGGAGAGGATGATCGTTTCGTCCGGTTCGAAAGGGAGGGGGGAGCGCTCGTCGCGACGCTGGTGAACCGCACCCGTCGCAACGCCTTCACGCCGGAAATGCGCACCGCGCTGGCGGATGCGATCGATGCGGCGGGCAGCGATGCGACGGTCCGCGCGATTATCATCCGCGGCGAAGGCGAGCATTTCTGCGCGGGCGCCGATATCTCGCGCATCCCGCCGACCCAGGACATGACCACGATCGCCTTTCGTGAGCGGATGAAGGATACGGTCCGCTTCATCCGTTCGATCGCGAGCAGCCCGAAGCCGGTGATCGCTTCGATCGAGGGCATCGCGGTCGGGGGCGGGCTGGCGCTGGCGATGGCGTGCGACATCGTCGTCGCGGCCGAAAGCGCCAAGCTGAGTTCCGCGTTCGCCAAACTCGGGCTGCTCCCCGAACTGGGCTCGCTCTATACGGTGACCCAGCGGGTCGGCCGCAACCGCGCCAAGCGGATGATGCTGCTGTCGGAGGCATTCAGCGGCGCGCAGGCGGTGCGCGAAGGGCTTGCCGATCTGGAGGCGGCACCGGGCGAGGCGTTCGCCGTCGCGCTGGAAATGGCGCGCGCGTTCGAGGGCGCGGCGCCACTCGCGACCGCGGCGACCAAGGCGGCCTTCTCGCGGCCGATCGACACCCTTGAGGAAGCCATCCAGATCGAGACCGATCTGGTTCCCGAACTTAGCAAAAGCGCCGACTTTCAGGAGGGCCTCGCCGCCTTCCGCGAGAAGCGCGCGCCCGATTTCAAAGGCCGCTGAATGTCCGCTTCCCCCGTTCTCCCCGGCGCGCTCGACGGGATCCGTGTACTCGATCTCAGCCGGGTGCTTGCCGCCCCCGTCGCGGCGCAGATGCTCGGCGATTTCGGTGCCGAAGTGATCAAGGTCGAGCGGCCCGGTGCCGGCGACGACAGCCGCAGCTACGGCCCCGCCTGGCTGCGCGATGAAAAGGGCGAACTGACCCGCGATTCCAGCTTTTACCTCTCGGCCAACCGCAACAAGCGTTCGATCGCGGTCGATTTCGCCAAGCCCGAGGGGCAGGAGATCATGCGCGAACTGGCCGCCTGGGCTGATATCCTGGTCGAGAATTTTCTGGTCGGTACGCTCGCCAGGAGCGGGCTCGATTATGAAAGCGTACGCGAGATCAACCCGCGGCTGATCTATTGCTCGGTCACCGGCTACGGCCAGTACGGCCGCTACAAACATCGCCGCGGCTATGATTCGATCTTCCAGGCGCAGGGCGGGCTGATGGCGGTCACTGGCGCGCGCGACGACGAGCCCGGCGCCGGGCCGATGCGGGTGGGACCCAGCATCGTCGACGTCGTCACCGGCTACAACGCCGCGATCGGCATCCTCGCCGCGCTCTACCACCGCGAGAAAACGGGTGAAGGCCAGCATCTTGATGTCGCGCTGCTCGATACCTGCGTGGCTATGCAGCCGCATGGCGTTCAGGGCTATCTGGTCGACGGCAACGTGCCGCCGCGGCAGGGGACGCTCGGCAATGGCGGCTATCCTTCGCGCCTGTTCAAATGTGCCGACGGGGCGATCTACATCACCTCGGGCAACAATGGGCAGCATGAGGCGATCTGCCGCGTACTCGGTGTGCCGGAGCTGGTCGACCGGCCCGAGTTCGGGACGATCACGCTGCGCTACAAGCACCGCGACGAATGGGATGCGGTCTGCGTACCCTTGCTCGCGCAGTGGCAGAAGGCGGATCTGGAGGCGGTTTTGCTCGCCAACAACGTCGCCTGCTCGGCGATCAACGATTATGCCGACGTTTATGCCGATCCCTATGCCGAAGAGCGCGGGCTGAAGGTCGAGACCGAGCATCCTTATGATCCTGATCAGTCGCTCTCTCTGGTCGCCAACCCGATTCGTATGTCTGCGACCGGCACCTCGTACAGGCGACCGCCCAAGCTCGGCGAGCATACCGAACAGGTGCTGGGCGAGTTCGGTTTCGATGATGACCGGATCGCTGGATTTAAATCGGCCGGGGTAATCTGATCGCGACCGAAAAAAGACAAGGGGCGGGAACGCGTGACGGGCAAGCTCAACGGGCCGGCGATGGCCGAATGGCGGCAGCATTGGAAAGTCGTTGCCGCGGCCGGAGCCGGCATCTCGCTCGCCACCGTCCACGCCTATTCGATCGGGGTGATGATCGCGCCGCTGGAGAAGGAGTTCGGCTGGAGCCGGGCGGAAATCTCCTCAGGCCCCTCGGTCGCAGCCACCATCGGCGGACTGTTCTCCCCCTTCATGGGGCTGGCGATCGACAAGTTCGGCGCGCGCCGGATCGGCGTGTTCGGCGTCTTCGCGGTCTGCGCGGCGCTGATGGGGTTGTCGACGACGACCAACAACATCTGGACCTGGTGGTCGCTGTGGATCGTCGTCGCGGCTGCGACGCTGTTCGCCAAGCCGACGGTGTGGGCGGCGGGGGTATCGAGCCTGTTCGATTCCGGGCGCGGTTTCGCGCTGGCGGCGACACTCAGCGCCTCAGGGCTCGGTTCAGCGCTGAGTCCGCTCATCGCTTACCATTTGATCGAGCATTTCGGCTGGCGGGGCGCCTATATCGGCCTTGCGCTCATCTGGGGCTTCATCGCGATCCCGCTGGTGCTGCTGTTCTTCACGAGCGCCAGCGACCGCAGGCGAACGGACAAGAGCGCCATCGTCTCCAAGCGCGCGATCGGGCCCGGCCTGACCCCGAAGCAAGGGCTGACATCGTTCGTGTTCCTGAAGCTCTGCATCGCCGCTGTCGCGCTCTCGATCGCCGCCACATCGTGCATGACCAACATCGTGCCGATCCTGAGCTTCACCGGCATCGGCCGCGCGACCGCAGTTGAGATTGCAGGCGTTGCCGGCATCTCGACGGTGATCGGGCGGCTGTCGGGCGGTCTGCTGCTCGATCGCTTCAACGCCGGCCGGGTGGCCGCGGTCTGTGCTGCGTCACCGATCCTGTCCTGCCTGCTGCTGATTGCGTTTCCGGGCAACGTGCCTGCATCGATCGCGGCAGTGTTCATCCTCGGGGTGGCGTTCGGATCGGAATATGATGCCGTCGCTTATCTGACGAGCCGGCTGTTCGGGATGCGCAGCTTCGGCACCTTGTTCGGTACGATCATGGGTCTGCTGATCTTCGCGGGCGGGCAGGGGCCGCTGCTGGCTAACTTCGTCTACGATCGCACCGGTTCTTACTTTCCTGTGTTGTGGGGTTTCATCCCGATCGCATTGCTCTCGTCGACCCTGTTCCTCTGCCTCGGCCCCTATCCGAGTTTCGAGGCTCCGAAGGACGAGGGCGATCCGCTGGAGGCCGGGCTTTCGGCAAATCCCGCGTCCGTTCAGTAAAGCAAATCGGCGCCTCCCGACCAGTGCATCCTCTATGTGGAATATCGCCACGGGTCTTTGCAATTTAGCTTGTTGAAGTTCCGCTCCCCCGGCTGTTCTAGCAGGTCCACCAACAAGCGTCGGCAGAGATCGACTGCATCCACGAAACAAGGGGAGAAGTCATGAAAGACGTCTATCGCAACCTGCTGCTGATGACTGTGGCGCCTTTCGCTCTGTCGGGCGTCGCGATGGCACAGACGAGCCCGGCGCCGGCGGCCGCGCGTACCGAAGACGGCATCACCGACATCGTCGTCACCGCGCAGCGCCGCAGCGAGAAGCTGCAGGACGTTCCCGTGTCGATTACGGCGCTGAGCGGTGTGCAGCTCACCAAGGCGGGCGCGCTGAGCACGGTCGACCTGACCAACCTGACGCCGGGGCTCGTCTGGGGTCGGTCGACCGCCAATTCGCAGCCGACGATCCGCGGCATCGGCACCCGCAACGCCAGCATCGGCGACGAGCCGAACGTTGCGGTCTATCTCGACGGCGTCTATCAGCCGGAACAATTCACCACGATCATGGAGCTCGCCAATATCGAGCGGGTCGAGGTGCTCAAGGGTCCACAGGGCACATTGTTCGGCCGCAACGCCACCGGCGGCGCGATCAACATCATCACCAAGAAGCCGAGCTTCAGCCCGGAAGGCGATTTCAACCTAAGCTACGGCCGGTTCGGCTATTACAAGGCCACTGGCTACCTGACCGGCGCCATCGTCGAGGACAAGATTGCCGCCAGCATCACCGCGATCAAGCTGGGTGACGACGGCTATATCCACAACGTCTTCCTGGGCGGGATGCAGGGCTGGCGCCGCTCGACGGCGGTGCGCGGCAAGCTGCTGTTCCAGCTCTCGCCGAGCGTGAGCCTGCTCACCACCGCCCTCTATTCGGTCGGCGACGCCAACGACACCTTCAGCCACCATCCGCTGAACGGGAACACCAACGCCCGTACCAACGCGGCGGCCGGCAACTATCCGCTCAACATCCTGATACCGCAAGGCGATTACGAGACGGCGACCCAGTTCGTTCCCAACACCCATGCCAAGCAGGACGCCTTCGATGCGCGCCTGACCGCAGACATCGGCGAGACCACGCTCTCCGTGCTCGGCGCCTATCAGCACAATTATGCGGACGTGTTATCGGAGGCGGACGGATCGCCAATCCCGATCTCGTTCAACGAGGACTTCCGCAAGACCCGCGCTTATATCGCCGAAGCGGTGCTGACCTCACGTGGCGCCAGCCGTTTCCAGTGGACCCTGGGCGCCAACGCTTTCTTCGCGAAGTCGGCACAGCTGCCGTTCAACTCGAACGGCACCTTCATCAACGACTATCAGAAGACGCGTTCGGCCTCGGCCTTTGGCGAAGCGACATACGAGGTCGTCGATCGCCTCTTCCTGACCGGCGGCGTACGCTACACCTACGATCGGAAAGAATCCTTCTTCCAGTCGCTCGGTACGGCTGCCGTTCCGAACATCAGCGCGGTCTCCGCCGCCTCCACGAAATCGAACAATCTCTCGCCTCGCGCGGTGATCCGCTACAAGTTCAGCGATAGCTCCAACGTCTATGCGTCCTTTAGCCGTGGCTTCAAGAGCGCGACCTTCAATCCTGGGACCGCCTTCGGCGCCGTGAATGCCGCGAAGCCCGAGAAGGTCGATGCGTTCGAGGTCGGCCTCAAATCCGATCTTTCACGCTTCGTCCGCTTCAATGGGGCGGCCTTCTATTATCGCTATCAGGATTTGCAGGTCAGTGGCACAGCGCTGAACTCGGGCGGCGGCATCATCTCTTTCCTGCAGAATGCGGACCTCGCGACCATCTATGGTCTCGAGGCGAATCTGCAGGCGCGGCCAACCCGCAGCCTCACGCTGGGGGCGGGCCTGTCCTATCTGCACACCCGGATCAACGACTTCCCGAATGCGTCGGTCACCGTGCCGATCATTCCCACCACGGGTGTCGCGGCCGGGCTGCCGTCGGGCAATTCGACGGTTTCGCGCAATGTGTCCGGCAACCGCCTGATCCGCGCGCCGAAGCTCACGCTGACCCTATCGGCCGATTATACCGTGCCGCTGGGAGACATGGGTTCGCTGACGTTCGCCGCCAATGCGCTGATCAGCTCGCGCTTCTACACCGACGTGCTCAACCGCCTCTATCAGCCGTCCTACAAGCTGGTGAACGGGTCGGTGACATGGCGGGCCCCCGGCGATCACCTCAGCCTGTCGGTATTCATGCAGAATGTGACCAATGATCGTGTTATCGCGCAGATCTTCACCTCGGCTCTAAACGATATCGTCGCCTATCAGAAGCCGCGCTGGGTCGGCGTCACGGCAGGCTACAAATTCTGATCGCGGATGGCCGGCAGGCGTCAGGCGGTAGGCAGCAAATCCGCCAGACGCGTAGCTGCCATATCCAGGCTGGCGTCGCGCTTGGCAAAACAGAGCCGGATGATGGTGGTCGGCGCGTCGGCGGCGTAGAAGCTGGACACGCGGATGGCAGCAACGCCGGCCGTATTGACGGCGTCCAATCAGAATTCGCGACCCCGCCGATCGATACCGGACGCCGTGAGATCGATGCAGAAGAAATAGTGCCGTCGGACGCAGCACCCGATAGCCGGCACGATCGAGCAGCCCCGCAAGGCGATCGCGGGAGTGCTGGAAGCCGGCGCGCATGTCCGCAAAATAGGCCGCATCCTTCCCCAATCCGTAAGCGACCGCGGTCTGCAAGGCAGGGGGCGTCGTGAAGGTTAGGCCATGAGCTTTCCTTCGATGAGGGCGCCGCCGGTTGGTCGGCGGGCAGGCTAGGCTTCGGGCAGCGACCGCCCGCTATGGGTGAAGGTCGGCGCCACGTCCTGACGCTCGGCTGCGAGCGCCTGCTCCGACATATATTTGGTTGTCGACCAGCCCCCGTCGATCGCGATCACCTGGCCGTTGATCCAGCGCGCATCGCCGGAGCATAGGAAGGTGATTGTCGCCGCGACATCTTCGGGTGTGCCCCAGCCCTCGGCCGGGGTCATGTCGTAGTTCATTCTCTTGACCGTCTCGTCCTTTAGCCGATCGATCATCATACCGGTCGCGATCACGCCGGGTGCGACCGCGTTGCAGCGGATGCCGATGCTGCCATATTGGGCAGCGAGGTGACGGGTGAGCCCGATCAGACCAGCCTTGACGACGGCGTAGGTTCCGGCGCGAAGGCCGCCGATCAGGCCGAAGGTCGAGCTGACGTTGATGATGCAGGCGCCGCTACCCAGGTGCGGCAGCGCCTCGCGCGTCAGGCGCAGCGGCGCGCGCAACATAAGGTCAAGGCTGGCGTCGATGAAGCAATCGTTCGATTCATGCAGCGGTTTTGGGCTGCCGAAGCCGGCATTGTTGACCAGATAGTCCAGCCGTCCGAATTTCGCGATCGCGAGTGCCACGGCTTCTGCCGGCGTCTCGTCGGCGGTGATGTCGGCCGCCAGCGTCGCGACCAGATCGGCACGATCGCCAGCCTGGACAACCAGATCCTGCAGCTTGTCGGCGCGTCGGCCGGTCCCCACCACGGCGACGCCGTTTTGGATGAAGCGCAGCGCGGTTGCCAGGCCGAAGCCGGTGCCGGCGCCGGTGATCAGCGCGACCTTTATATCGTCTCTCCCGGTTTCTTCGCTTGCCATGGCTCAGGACATCCAGCCGCCGGCGACATCGACGATGCTGCCGGTCATGTAGCTGGCGTCGGCGCTCGCCAGGAAGCGGGTGACGGTCGCGATCTCCTCCGGTACGCCGACCCGGCCCATCGCGGTGATTGCCAGTTGCGTCCGCATCTGCGCATCATCGATCGCCTGACTCATCGGCGAAGCGATGACCCCCGGGGCGATCGCGTTGACGCGTATACCGGACGGCGCCAGCACTTTGGCAAGGCTGCGCGTCAGTCCGAGGACGGCGGCCTTGGTCGTTCCATAAGGCACAATCGGGCTGCCGATCTTGCCGGCGATCGATGCGATATTGACGATCGCGCCCCTGATGTCATCGGCCACCATCCAGCGCGCCACCTCCTGGCTTAGCTGGAAGATCGCCCGGACATTGATGTCATAAGCTTTCGCGAAATCCTCCAGCGAGGTTTCGAAGAAGGGCTTGGGATCGTAATAACCGGCGTTATTGACGAGCAGCGTGGGCTTCGCGCCGCTCGAACGTATCTCGGCGAGTATGGCCGCCACGGCGGCGGCGTGGGCAAGGTCGCAAGCCAGATAGAGGCCATGCGCGAATTCCGCGCTCGGCGGACGATCGAGCCCCATTATATCGTAGCCGGCGCCTTTTAGCTCGGCGCAGATCGCGCCGCCGATGGCGCCCAGACACCCGGTCACGATCGCCGTACCCATCGCCTATCCTCTTCCTCGTCGCGCCCGTCGTGTCGCCGCACCGCGGACGGGCACGACGGAAGGCCCCATGGAACTGGGCTGTCCGATGCCGCAAGCTATTGTGCAATCGCGATTGATGCGAAGCCAAATTGCAAAACTGCGCGCACTTAGCGGTCAACAAAGGCCGATGGCGTCGTTATGCTTTCTGCATATTCCGGACAGCTGAAAGATCCCAGATGCGCAAGCATTTCGACGCGCCATCCTTAAGTCGATTTCCGTCGGTGCCGATGCACTATGCGCTGTCTACCTCGGCCGATGCGACGTGGAGCGAAGGCCCGCATCGCGGCTTACGCCATTATGACCTGAAGCTCGGCACGGCATCGAGCGGCCAGCTCGGTGCCCGCCATATTGCCGCCACCGCCGCCGGCGAGGCCGCGGCCTGGGATGACGGCGCCGTCCCAACCTTCGGCATGCTCTACGTGACGGCGGGCGCCATCACCTTGGGGGAGGGAGAAAGCGCGATCAGTCTGAAACACGACGATTGCGCGTATCAGGATATCGTCTTCGGTCTCGGCCCCGTGTCGTGGAGCGAGGACTTCCAGGGGTTCGAGATCGTGACGCCGGCGCACGGAGCGCGGGTCGCCCCGTTCGAGACGCTGGCGTTCGAGGCCGGTGAAGTTCCGGCTGGGCTCCGCCGCATGACCTCCGATGCCTTCCAGCCCGATGGCGGCCCGCGAACCTTCTTCGTCTATCGCGACCTTGGCACGGCCCAGGCGACCGGCGGCCGCGTCCATGTCCATGTCGTCCGGGCGATCGATGTGATGGAGGGGGGGACCGGCTGGCACGTCCATTCGATGAGTCAGATGTTCTACGTCGTGAAGGGCTGGGTCGTCATCGCCGTGGACGGCGAACCGCCGGTGCGGATGGCAGCGGGCGACGCGATGTGTCTCGCCCAGGGTATGCGCCACGATGTCGCCGATTTCTCGCCCGATTACGTCGTGTTCGAGATCTGCCTGCCGGCCGAATATTCGACGATCCCCACGCCCGCGCCCGAGGCGTCGGGGGCCTGACGATGGCGATCGTGATCCCAAGCGAAGTTGCTTCGCCTACCGTGTGCACTAATCCTGGTCACCGATCACAATGAAGCAGGGCGGATCGGCATCGTGAGTCAGTTGAACTGGGACGACTTCCGCTTCTTCCTGAACCTTGTGAGAGCCGGAAATGCGATGCGTGCGGCCAAGATGATGCGCGTCGATCATACCACCGTTCGTCGCCGGGTGGCCGCACTTGAGCGCACCTTGAGTACGAAGCTTTTCGATCGGCAGAAGGACCAGTTCCATCTCACCCCCGAAGGCGAAAAGCTGTTCGAGTCCGCCGAGATCGTCGAGGGCATCGTGCTCGGCGCGTCCGACGAAGTGTCGGGGACCGATACGGAGATCGCCGGCCCGGTGCGGATCGGCGCTGCCGACGGTTTCGGAAGCTTTTATCTCGCGCCCAAGCTGGTCGAGCTTTGCAACCAGCATGACGGGTTGCGCGTGACCTTGATCGCCAAATCGCGCCAGTTCGATCTGTCGAAGCGCGAGGCCGACATCGCCTGCGTCATCGACAGGCCGCCGCACAGCCGTCACTTCATCCGCAAGCTCGTCGACGTGTCGCTCTACCTCTACGGCTCGGAGAATTATCTGCGGGCGGCACCGAAGATCCGCACCACCGCTGATCTCGATGCGCACCGCTTCGTGGGTTATATGCGAGACTTCGATTATTATCCCGAACTCGATCCGACCGCTGTCGCTTATACGAAGCTGGCGACGCCGGAATTCGCGAGCTCCAACCTCGTCGCGCAGTTGCGCGCCACGGTCGCGGGCGGCGGTCTTTGCCTGCTGCCGCGATACATGGTGCGCGGCGAAGCGGGACTGGTCCCCGTTCTCGAGAGCGACATCAAGGTCGTCCGTCACCTCTGGCTCATCATCCATCGCGATCTGCGTACGGTGAAACGCTACCGCATCGTGTGCGACTATATTCTCGACTGCGTCACGCGGGATGCTGAGCTGTTCGTCTGACATGATCACCGCAAGGATAGGGAGCGAGCCGGTTTGACGAAAGATGCAGCCTATATCGTCGGCGCCTACGAACACCCGACGCGCAAGGCTGTCGGCAAGACGATCGCGCAGCTCCATGCGGAGGTGGCCGCCGGTGCCCTGGCCGACGCCGGCCTGTCGCCGCGCGATGTCGACGGCCTGTTCGCGGCCAGCGACGCCCCGGGGCTCGGTAGCCTGACGATGGCGGAATATCTCGGCATTCAGCCGCGCTACGTCGACAATACCGATACGGGTGGATCGGCCTATGTGCTGGCGGTCGGGCATGCCGCGCAGGCGATCGCCGCCGGCAAATGCTCGATTGCGCTCATCACCCTGGCCGGCATGCCGAGGTCGCGGTCCGAACTTTTGGTCGAAACGACGCCGTTCATCGATCCGCTCATTCCCGACGTGCCTTATGAACGGCCGTTCGGCGGCAATCTGCCGAACTATTATGCCATGGCCGCGCAGCGCCACATGTACGAATATGGCACCACCAGCGAACAGCTCGCCTGGATCAAGGTCGCGGCCTCCCATCACGCACAGCACAACCCCCGCGCGATGCTGCCGCAGGTCGTGAGCGTGGAGGACGTGTTGGCGTCGCCGATGATCGCTGATCCGCTCCACCGCCTCGATTGCTGCGTGATCAGCGATGGCGGCGGCGCCTTGATCGTGGCGGCGCATGACGTGGCCAAGAGCCTTGCGCGCCCGCTGGTCAGCGTCCGCGGGTCGGGTGAGGCAGTGAAGCATAGCGCCGGCGGCTATCCGGATTTGACGTTCACGGCCGGTGTCTGGTCGGGACGCGCGGCGTTCGACGAAGCCGGCGTGAAGCCGGCCGATATCCGCTACGCCTCGATCTACGACAGCTTCACGATCACTGTCCTGCTGACCCTGGAGGATCTCGGCTTCTGCGAAAAGGGCCAGGGGGGGCGCTTCGTCGCCGATGGCAATTTGATTTCCGGGGTGGGGCGCCTGCCGTTCAACACCGACGGCGGCGGCCTGTGCAACAACCACCCCGCCAACCGGGGCGGCATCACCAAGGTCATCGAGGCGGTGCGGCAGCTGCGCGGCGAAGCCCATCCCGCCGTCCAAGTGCCCGATTGCGGCCTGGCACTCGCCCACGGCACCGGCGGGTCGATCGGCACACGCCATGGCAGCGCCACCCTCATTCTGGAAAGGCTATGACCATGGCGGATCATGAGTGCGTTCGGCCCGATCGGGACAGCGCGCCACAATGGCGATCGAGCCGCGGTACGCTGATCATCGAAACCTGCGACGCATGCGCACGTCCTTATTACTATCCGCGCGGTTTTTGCCCGTTCTGCCTCGGCACCGAAGTCCGCTGGCAGGAGTGTTCGGGCAAGGGGACGATCTACAGTTACAGCATCACGCGACACGCTGAGCCTTATGCGATCGCTTATGTCCAACTCGAGGAGGGGCCACGGATGCTCTCGAACATCGTCGATTCCCCCCTGGAGGATATTGCGATCGGTACGCCAGTATCGCTCGTCTTCAAGACCGTGGACGGCGAAGCGGTCCCGATGTTCACGCTGTCCGAAGGAGACGATCGATGACCCTGTCGCTCGAGGGACGCGTGGCGATCGTCACCGGTGCCGGTGCCGGGCTTGGCCGCCACCACGCCTTGCTGTTGGCTGCGCGCGGGGCGAATGTCGTCGTCAACGATGTGGGCGGCAGCGTGAACGGGCAGGGGGGCAGCGAGGCGGCGGCGACCGCGGTCGTAGAGGAAATCCGCGCCGCCGGCGGCACCGCAATCGCTAATTACGACAGCGTCGCGAGCGAGAAGGGGGCCGGGCGCATCGTCGATGACGCGGTCGATGCCTTCGGCGGCGTCCACGTCTTGATCAACAATGCCGGTATCCTGCGCGACCGGACGTTCGCGAAAATGGCGCCCGAGGATTTTCGCGCGGTGATCGACGTGCATTTCTGGGGCACGGTTCATTGCACCCGGGCCGTGTGGCCGTTGCTCAACGACCAGAAATATGGCCGGCTGGTAATGACCACCTCGGTGTCCGGCACCAGCGGCAATTTCGGCC
The DNA here is from genome assembly GCA_964245355.1 of uncultured Sphingomonadaceae bacterium. Lineage (GTDB taxonomy): Bacteria > Pseudomonadota > Alphaproteobacteria > Sphingomonadales > Sphingomonadaceae > Sphingomonas_I. The sequence goes on along the minus strand of CAXTMT010000005.1, from coordinate 24,702 downwards.
AGTCCAATTATGGCGCCGCCAAGGAAGGCTTGCTCGGGCTCATGCGTACGCTGGCGCTGGAAGGCGCGCGTAACAATATCCTGGTCAATGCTGTCTCTCCCGGCGCGTTGACGCGGATGTCGGGCGACGCCGCGGCCGACGATCCGTTCCTGTCGAAGCTCGATCCCGCGCTGGTCTCCCCCGCTGTCGCATGGCTGGCCAGCGAGCGTTGCGATATCACGTCGACGATTATCACTGCGGCCGCGGGCGGCTTTGGCCGACTTCACTATTTCGAAACGGCCGGCGTGCAATTCGATCCGGCGCAACCGGTGACGGTCGAGATGTTCGACGCCGCGATCGCGCGGATCACCGACCTCGACGACGTCGCGCCGACCACCCCGGGGACCGACGGGCGCATTCGCCAGCGGCTCGCCACCGTAGCCGATCGGCCGTAGGAGGGCGCGTGGAAAGCTTCGAACATCTCCGGTATGAATTGGGCGGCGGGATCGCCCGGATCGAGGTCGATCGCCCGGAGCGCCGCAACGCCCAGGCCGAACAGACGATGATCGAGATGGCGGCGGCTTTCCGCCGGGCCGGGGACGATCCCGATGTCCGCGTCGTCATCCTGGCCGGGGCGGGCGATCATTTCTCCGCCGGCCACGATCTGAAAAGCGCCGAGAAGGGTGGCGCCGGCTTCACGGTCGAGGAGCGTTATGCCTTCGAGGCGCGCCATTCGTTCGATCTTTCAATGCAGATTTGGGATCTGCCGAAACCGGTGATCGCCAGCGTACAGGGCGCCTGCGTTGCTTATGGTTTCGTCCTCGCCAATCTCTGCGACCTGATCGTCGCCGCCGACGATGCCTTCTTCGCCGATCCGGTGGTCGGCAGCTTCGCGTCCTCCGGGGCTGGCCTGCTGGTCCACCCGACCGTACTCGGGCTCAAGAAGGCCAAGGACCTGCTCTACACCGGCCGCCGCATGGGCGCGCAGGAGGCCTATGATTGCGGGATGGTGTCGCGATTGGTGCTGCGCGCCGATCTCGAGAAGGCGACGCTCGAACTGGCCGAACATATCGCGACGATGCCGCCGTTCGCGATCCGGCTGGTCAAGCGTTCGCTGCACCGTACGCTCGACATCCAGGGCTTTCGCGCATCGCTGATGGCGCATTTCGACACGCACCAGATTTCCCACGTATCCGAGGAATTCAAGGGGAAGACGCGCGAGGGTTTCACCGCGCCGCTCGCGCCCAAAACCTGATTCATTCGGCGGGCACGATCTGCCCGCTGGCGGAACCGAAGCCGATCGCCGCGAAGCTGCCGTGTTCGCAACGCGCGTGCAGGGTCAATATGTCGCCATCCTCCAGGAAGGAACGGCTTTCACCGCCGGGCAGAAGGATCGGCGCTGCACCACGGTGCGCCAGTTCCAGCATGCACCCGCCGCCCTCCGGCGTATCCGAGGAGATCGTTCCGGTCGCCAATATGTCGCCCGGCCGCAGGTTAAGCCCGTTGCTGGCATGGTGCGCAACCATCTGGGCGATCGTCCAATAATGGTCGCGATAGGCGCCGTGGCTGATCAGTTTGGGGGGCATGATCGGATCGGAGCGCATGTCCTCGCTTTGAAGCGTCGCCTCGATCGCGATCGCGATCGCGCCGCACGCCCGAGCGCGGGGGCCGGCGAGATGGGGCAGGGGCTCGGGATCGCCGGCGGGCCGGGCCGGGCGCGGCAGCAGGAAGGGCGCGAGCGCATCCATCGTCACGACCCACGGTGAGACCGTCGTGCAGAAATCCTTGCCGAGCAACGGGCCGACCGGCTTCATCTCCCAAGTCTGGATGTCGCGTGCCGACCAGTCGATCAGGATCGAGCAACCGAAGAGATACTCATGGGCGGATGCGATCGGGATCGGCTTGCCAAGCCGATTTCCCTGGCCGACATAGAAAGCGAGTTCGGCTTCATGGTCCAGCATCCGGGTCGGGCCGAAGCGTGGCCGGTCGCCATCCGATTGCTGGCCGGCGGGTCTCGTCACCGGTGTGCCCGAGACGACGATCGACGACGATCGGGCATGGTAGCCGAGCGGCATCCATTTAAACGAGGGCGGAAAAGCGTCGCCCGGCCGGTTAATCCTGGAGCCGTTGAGGACATGCGCCAGCGAGGCGTAGAAATCGGTGAAATCGCCGACCGTGGCCGGCACCGAGAATTCGCAGCCGCTTTGCGGGACGAGGCGGTGTTGCGCCAGGACGCTGCTCGCGCCATTGCCCGCGCGCAACAGACCGAACAGCAGCCGCCGCAACGCGGTCCAGTCCTTCGGCGACAAAACCATCAGCGGATTGAGCGTGTCGCTTGAGCCGGCGGCGGCGATGGCCGCCCGTGCCTGTTCAGGCACCTCCATCGTCGCTTGAAGACCGGCCAGATCGAACACGAAATCCCCGATGCCGACGCCGATCCGAAATGGGGCCGATGAACCGGCATGTCGCCATGCGCAGTAAGGCAGATTCTGGATCGGAAAGTCCGGATGACCGGCTGCGGTCTCGACCCAGCTTATAACCTCGGGATCGTGGGTCTCATCCAACATCGTCCTGCCGCTCCCGCCCGTAGTTGATCGGGCGTGACGAAGGTACAGCAAGATCGGCCGGGCCGGGTGGGGAGAAATGCGATACGGTTTCGCGCAAAATCCCGCGCGCCGGGACGCGAATAAATTGTAGGATACCGGGCGACGCATTGCCGAAGTCAGAGGTGACATGCCACGGACGCTTCATCTCGCTGATCTCGCCGGCCTTGCGGGCACCG
>CAXTMT010000005.1:6824-21931 GCA_964245355.1 uncultured Sphingomonadaceae bacterium | reverse complement strand
ATTGGGTCCAGATCGATCAGGCGATGGTCGATGATTTCGCGCGGCTGACCCGTGATCACCAGTGGATCCACGTCAATGTCGATCGCGCGACGCGGGAACGCGGGGGCACGATCGCCCACGGTTTCCTGATCCTTTCGATGATCGGCGGCCTGACCGGCGAGGTCGCTGACTATCCCGAGGTCGTGCGAGGGCTGAACTATGGTTTCGACAAGGTACGCTTCACCAGCGCGGTGCCGGTCGGAGCGCGGATCCGGCTGCGTGAGACCATCATCGCCGCCGAACCGCGGGGCCAGGGGATATTCTACCGTCGGGAATGCCGGATAGAAGTGGAAAACCAGGATCAGCCGGCCGTCGTGGCGGAATGGCTGACCTTGCTGTTCGCGGGCTGACGCCAGGAGAATATGATGGCCAAGGCCCAATATGTCGTCCTTACCTCCGCCCATTCGGGACAGCAGGGTACGCCGACCGACAATGCGTTCAACGGCAAGTTCCGGGCGGAATGCCTGAACCAGCACTGGTTCATGAGTCTCGACGACGCGGTCGGAAAATGCGAGACTTGGCGTAGAGACTATAACGAGGTGCGGCCACATAGCGCGATCGGCAAAAAGCCGCCGATATCGCTGGTGAACCGGTCAGCGGCAAATGGCCCGCCCTGGCCGGCAGGAACTGGATGACGCCCAGCCGGGTGGTCCAAGATCGGGTAGCAGCTCAGCGTCATGTGGACCCGTCATTCAATACCTCGGTGATAGTTCATGAAAGGCAGGGTATGTCGGCTACCGGCGTTTATTTCCCTTATCGCCCAGCCTAGTCATTCGAACGTACTGAAGAATGCAATGATCTGCGGAGCCAGAAGCGGCCACCGCGAAAATAGGCCTACCCCGGATTGCGCGGCTGCCACCTGGCGCTCATTCCATTCGTTGTCGCCCCAAGGCGGCTCGGCAAGATGAGACCCCGGGATGAGCCTGTGCACCTCTTCGCTGGTCTCGCGCGGGTGGTGGATATCCGTGCTGCCGCTTCGCAGAATCATAGTCGGCATCGTCAATGAGCGGAACTGGTCCGCTTCCATACCGGGAATGGGAGAGCCGTCTCGCAACGAAAAGCCGTTCGCCCAAGCCTGCATCCGAGCAATGAATGCCTTCGGCTCCTGACTGAGGATCCGGTCACGATTGCCCGGATTGCGTTCGATCGGCTCTTTGAACATCCGCAGCTCGGCGACTGCTTCCATGCCACCGCGAGTCGCCGCTATTCCCGCTTCCCCACAATAGTGCATCGCAACGCCCATCATTCCGATAGGCCCTCCGCTAAGCCAGAATAGAAACATCGCTTTGACGACGTCGGCATGCCGGGCCGCGGTAATGAGTGATTGACGAGAACCGCCCGAGCCCCCCACGAGGAGGGTGGGGCCGAAGTCGAGAGCCTTTAGGAGGGCGGCCAAGGCATCCGCACACATTACGGACTCGGACTCACCCGCAAATGAGATATCGGCCTCGCCGCAGTTGGGGCGATCCCAAATCAGCACTCGAAAGCCTGCTCCGGCTAAAATATCAGCGAGCTGCCTCACTCCATCGGCGTCCTTGGAATATCGGCCGCCTGGCGTAATAACCAAATTTCTCGGGCCTTTACCCCGAATTTCGTAGGCTACTTGGGTCCCACCAATATCGAGTGTTGTCACGATATTTCCTTTCGGCGCGGATGATGAGTACCGATACTCTCAATACTGAGCCGCGACGCCAGCGGCGTATTTTCAGCAGTATATTCGGGATATCGTCCCGGGCTGGCGATCAGGAGCAAGCCAATCATCTCCACCGCTATCATCGCCAAGATTCAAAGTCGATAACTCCCGGTGGCATCCAGGAGAACCGGGCCAATGGCTGTCTCAAGGCCAGGCATGCTCACGATAGTGCCAACGGCGCACCGTAATTCCGCATTGGTGCTTCATCCAGTTATGGATGAGCACTTACCGTAAACCGTATCGGTCTGACGTCAGCGACGACGAGTGGTCGCTTGTAGCACCGTATTTGCTGTTGCAGCGGGCGGACGCTGGCCAGCGTGAGTATGATCTGGGCGAGGTGTTCAACGGACTGCGCTACATCGTGAAAACGGGTGTGCCGTGGCGCTGGATGCCGAATGACCCCGACCTCCGCCGGGGCAGGCTCTGCCGCCCTGAGCAGCGGTGTACCAGCAAACGCAGTGCTGGCTGCGCGCCGCCGATGCCGCCGCCGCACACGGGATCGCGCTGAACGTCGTTAAACTTGCCCGAGGCCAAGCGCGGCTTCGTCCTGCTGCCACGCCGTTGGGTGGTCGAGCGATCATTCGCGTGGGCAACCCGCTTCCGTCGCCTCGTCAAACAGGCCGCCGCACTCGCCACAGGTTCATAACAGCCTCTAGATTTAATCCAAAGCTCACGCCCAGGCGAAGTCATTGTCCAGAAAGTAAATCTCGTATCTACCCGTCTGCCTTGCAAATAATGCGATTTGTTCTTGCGGAAGTATCAACACACCAGTCACGAGTTAGATATGTCACCGCAGCTAATTAATCAATTCACTGTATCGAAGAAGTCGAGTATTTGCGGAGACAACGACGGTATGTTCGTGAAGAGAGTTTCGCCGTGTTCGGCGCGCGCATCAATACGCCTTGCCCACTCGCCGTCGCCCCAAACGGGGTCGACGAGTTGTGACCCGGGGATAGCGCGATGTAATTCTTCGCTGGTCGACCGTGGGTGATTCAGATCTAGCTCGTCGCCACGGACGATCATGACCGGGACCGAGATTTTGGCGAGAGACTCCATCGGGTAACCCGGCATCAGACAGCCCGGCGATGGAAAGAAGGCAGCTGTCCAAGCCTGCATCCTGCTGATGAAGTCACGAGGATCCATGGCAAGAAGTCTGTTTCGGTTACCGCGATTTCTTGCAAGCGACTCTTCAAATATATCGAGACCGACAACTTTTTCCATCCCGCCCTGAGCGGCCGCCATTGCCGCCGCGCCGCAATAATGCATCGATGCGGCCGCCAGCCCGATGGCTCCTCCGCTCATCCAAAACACGAACAGGCCCTTCACTTGATCGGGATATCGCAGCGCCATCAAGATGGATTGACGAGACCCGGCCGAGCCTCCGACCAGTAAAGCGGGGCCAAGATGCAATGCATCCAGTAAGCCTGAAAGCGCATCGACACTCGCTCGTGCGTCGCTTGCACCCACAAACGATATGTCGGCCTCACCACAATTCGGCCGGTCCCAGATAAGAACCCGGTAACCGCCGGACGCGAGAGCTTCAGCCAAACGCCTGACCCCTTGCGTATCCTTGGAATATCGTCCGCCAGGGGTGATGACGACCGAGCGGCCGCCATGCCCGATGATTTCATAAGCCAAAGTGACGCCATTGATCTTGATTCTTGCCATTGTCATTATCCGCCGGTGAATTTGGAGATCAGGCCACCGAACCGCTGATGAGATCTGCCTCGTAGGAACCGAGACCATAGTCGCCCTCGATAGTCGTTCTTCTCATCGCCCTTTTATATTTCGGATCATTCCCGCCCGCACAGTGGATGAAACGCCAGTTATCCCACAATACAAAGTCTGTCGGTCTCCACTTATGCCAATAAGGCTCCATCACCTCGTAGATTTGCTGGCATAGGGCTTCCAGCAATGCCGCGCCTTCGCTGTTTTCATGCTCCCAGACGCCAACCGCCTGCCATGGAGATACATGGAGAACATATTCGCCGGAATCGCGCTGCCAAATGGCCGGGTGAATGGCGCGAGGTGCGTCTTCGTTAGCGGCGTAAAGGCTTCTCATCTTTTCGGAAAGGCTGACCCATCTGCGACCCGTCGTCCTACCGAACCGCTGGTTATTGTGTGTCGCGGTTGGGTGATAAATAATCTTCAAATCATTAAATGCTTCGCGCAGATCCGGCGAGATCGCTTTATAGAGTTGTACACCGTCGGCAAAGCCGGTCAGGCCACCCTCCGGGGCAATTTTGGTTGCCCGCAGCAATGCGGCTCTATTCAACTTGTTTGAGTAACAAGCATCAAAATGCCAAGGGACCAAGCCTTCAACGTTTCGCCCCTCCTCTTCAAGAATATTTCCTTGATAAGAGAGTTCGATCAATCCAAGCGAATTAGGATCACGATTCAGTTCTTTAAGGGCGTGCGCTTGTGGCGGTCCGATGATGCTGCTGACCGCCATCTGAAGATCGTTCGACTGCTCCATTTCTCTGAAGACAACCAGACCCGTGCGCTCAAAGGTATTTCTTACCTGTAAGCGAACCTCATCACTCTGTACGTTAGCCAGAGTTAGGCCCGTTATCTGGGCTCCGATAGGGGAATTGTCCAGTGGTGATACGACGATGCTTGACATAATTACTCCACAAAAAAGTCATTTAAGTCGAACCCGATCGTCCAGCCTGGTGGAAAGCCGGCATAGGTTCGTTGCCGCGGCCAATGATGGCGCGAAGCCTCGATCATATGGGTTTCTCGATGAGTCGAAATGTTGCCGCGTCCGACATCCTCGCTTCGCGCACCGCGCGCCGAGACGCTTTCAGACCGCAGCCCAGCGTGACTGCCGTGAGTACGCCGAAGATCAGGAAGTCGCACGTAATCGCGGAGCCGACGAGCGCAGGATCCTTAAATACATGTTGCGTCATCAGGGCTACAGCAAGCGGTCCGAGTCCATAACCGGTGACGTTGTAGACCAGCAGAAAGATAGTAGAGATACGCCCGCGAAGATGCGCCGGGGTTGCAATCTGCAGGGCGCTCGAAGCGACTGCGAGGAATGAAATCCCGACGTAGATCAGCAGTACGCATATACTGATCAGGCCTAAATTGCTTGAGGCAACCGCCGCTGAAAGGGTCACGCCGAGGATGGCGAGCGCAAGCCCCACAGCGATGTAGATTCTTAGATGCGCATCGTAGATGCCTCGTCGAAACATGAAGTCTGCGATCGCGGCGCCGCTGAGCTGGCCGGCCACGCCGCCGACGATTCCTAACGTCCCGATCGTTGCTCCGACACGCGGGATCGACCAGTGCATCGCGCGCGCGAAATAGGTAGGTGACCAGTTATTCCAGCCTTGCGCCAGCATGTTAAGAAAGCTGAATGCGATAAAATGGCTAGCATAGAATGTCGGATGCCGTCGGAATTGCTGCCAGACCGTGATTTGCGATGAGTCTGCCTTGCTCGCTAGTGCAGGCCTCATCGGTTCCGTGATTACGAATACCAAAAATGCCAGAGCAAACCCCGGAGCCCCGGTGATCATCAAGGTCAGCTGCCACGGCTTCAATAGCCCAATCAGGGGCACGACGACCGTGCCATACGCGTGCGCCCAACCCACTATCAACCCGCCGAATATGAGTGACAGCCCCGCACCGATGGAAGCGCCGCACGTGAATACCGCGATCGGGACCGACAACCGGTCCTTTGGGAAAATCTGCGCCAGCGTCGAATAGGCGGCGGGATTCAAGGCGGCTTCGCCCGCCCCGACGCCTAGCCGGGCCGTGAAGAGCTGGGTAAAGGATCGCGAAAGTCCCGCTGCCGTTGCCGCTGTCGACCAGATCATCACGCCGAGAAAGACGATCCATCGTCGCGGATACCGGTCGATGGCCCACCCCATCGCCAATCCGCAAAGCGAGAACGACGCGACGAACGCGACACCCTGCAACAGGCTCATCTGGACATCGGTTGCATGGAGGTCGGTGCGAATGTCGTCGACCAACAGGTTGATGACCTGCCGATCCAGGTAAGCGATCGTGTAGAGGATCATAAAGATCCCCACCGCGACCCATCCCTGATGAATGGATCTGGCCGCGTCCGACCGTGATCCTGGAGGGACAAATAGTGTTTGTCTCATGCTTCGCGACTTTCTGCCGGCACAAAGCGCGGCCGGTGCCCCAAAGCCCTCACAATTTGAAATCGATGCTTAGCCCGATCTCACGCGGTGCGGCGTAAGCGGCTGAAACGCCGGTCGCGTTGGGGCTGTTGTAGATTTGATAATGTTCGTTCGTGAGATTCCGCCCCCATACCGAAAAGCGGAAATGCCCGTTCGCGGGCGACCAGCCGATCGTTCCATTCAGCAAGGAATAAGCGCCTTGGCCGATATGTGCGCCGGGCACCCAGAATATTCCGCTGTTGTGATAGGCATTCACCGTCAGTTGAAGCTTACCGCCTGCAAAGTCCTGATCGTAAGTGCCGCCGACATTGATCGTCACCTTGGGGGCTCTGGGCAGACGTGTGCCACTGACGTCCCTCACGATCGAATCGTTTCCGAGTCCGCAATTTACACCCGGGCATAGTGCTGGGTTCAAGGAGTCCGGCGATCCCTTGGGGACGAAGTCCAACGCCCCTGGGTAACTTACGTATTTGGCGGTCGGCATCCAAGCTACACCGGCGTTAAGCCGAAGCTGCCGTGTCACCCGCGCCGTAAGGTCGGCGTCCAGACCCGTTATCTTGGCCCTCGCAGCATTGCTCAGAATGACTTGCTGAGTACCGTTTTGAGATATATTTTGGGATACCTGAATATTGCTGTAATCATAATGATATCCAGCGATCGTGAAGTCGAAGACCGAGAAACGCTGCTTCAGCCCGATTTCAATCGCCTTGATCTTCTCCGGCAGAGCCCGCTGAACGGAGGTGGCGGAAATGGCGTTATAGGTTCCAGACTTAAATCCGGTAGAATAAGTTGCATAGAGGTTTGTCCCCCCATGCTCATATTGAGCGGTTGCACGAAAGCTGACGTTGCCCGAATTAAGCCTGTCCGTCAGCTGCGGCCGGACCGGCACGAGAGGATAAATAAGAAGGTGCTTGGTTTCCGTGGTGTAGCGCAAACCGCCAATGAGCTTCAAAGAATCGGTGACCTTAAAATCCGCATCCGCGAAACCGGCGCCCGACCACGTCTTGACGTGACCCTGCACCGACTGGGTGAGATTGCCCAAGCTGGTTACGTAGAAATCCGGCGTAACCACCGGTCCGGCCGTGAACGCTTGAGAAACGGCGTCAGAGTTATTATAGTAATAGAAGCCACCAACGATGAAGTTCAGCCGTCCGCTGAATTTGGACGTGAACAATAATTCCTGCTGGAACCAATTTGATCCATTATTGGAAATCGCATCGGCAATAGGCAAGTTGACGCGATCACTGTCCAATACGCTTGTCGCAGTATTGGTTCTGTAGGCCGTCGTCGATGAAAGCGAGTAGGTATCGGGAGAATATTCCATCGACAGGGAATAACCGCTGGTATCGTTTTTGATTGTCGGAGGGAAAAGGTAGGAGATCGTCCATGGCTCGGCAGGAAAGATCACGCCTGCGGCATTGCGGTTTGCGTTAACGCCATCGACGGGTACGAGATCGAGCGCGACATCGGAATGGTTTTGATTTTTGTCCGCCGCGAAGACGGCCTTGAAGTCATCGAATGGCTCCCAGGCAATCTTTAAGCGGGCGGTGTAGCTACGGGTCTTGCCCAGCTTCCCGTGAGTATAGCCGGGTACGATGTCCCTGATATAGCCGTTGTCGCGATAAACATCACCCACCAGACCAACGGCCAATTTACTTGTCAAAGGAGTTGCCCCGTAGAACGACAGCTCTTTACTCTCTAGCTTCGTGCCGTACGTGGCCGTTGCGGTGAGTTCCGTCGTTTGGTCCGGGTCCTTCGTGAAAATCCGTATCGCGCCGCCTGTTGCGTTGCGGCCGAATAACGTACCTTGGGGTCCTTTCAACACTTCAACCCGCGATACGTTTTTTAGGTTGAGGAGGTTTCCGCTGGCCGCGGCCATATATACGCCATCAATGTACATGGCGACGTTGTTCTCGTCCCCTGCGCTTCCCGTCGAAGTAATACCCCGAACAGCGGGGTTAAAATACACGCCGAACGATGTGGTGGTGAGACCGGGCACGAACTGACCTAGGTCACGCGATGTTGCGGCCGCTCCATCCTTGAGGAGGCGTTCGCCGACCGTGCTAACCGAGATCGGTACCGACATTAGACGCTCGCTCCGTCGGCTGGCCGTGACGACGATGTCTTGATCGCCCGCCATGGCCGCGGCGTCAGCCTTAGGATGTCCATCGGGGTTGGCGGCGGCACTGCTCTGCGCTCCGCTTGCTGGCGCCTCGCCGGACCGCTCCTGTCCCTCAACCGCCGCTGCCGCCGGAGCACTTCCAAGCGCAACCGCAATTGCGAGAACACTCGTCTTTTTGCTTGTCATCGATATCATGTCACACTCCCCAATATCGCGGCCTACAAGCCGGCGTTTGTTTTTCTTCTACTGATCGTAATTAGCTGCGGTGGAAGTTAGCAACTTACGTACTCGCGGAGGACGGAGGATGCCTTGTCCTGCCGGCGGAAGCGTGAAGACTGGGTTCGATATGGGTATCGGGCTGCTCTGCGCCCTCGATCACCGGGGCGCAGGCAATCGCGACCTTCCAATAGCCCGCGGGCTGGCTGCGGCCCGGCAGTTCGCCCTGCGGCGACATATATGCGCCGGCGATTAGCGGAACGTCGGCCGTCACGACCCAAAACCTTCTCCTCTCGCGCTCCGGACGATTCGTCTCCGGCTATGCATGGCAGTTAACACCTCTTCCATAAAACTGAAACGCGTTCCAGAAAAAAGAAGGAATTTAATCGGACCCGATCCGCCCATTGCCTGTCCACGCTCGATCAACGACCGCCAAGGTCGCGACCCTCTGCCGACCTTTCGCCGCGCGATAATGTCAGTATGGCTGGAATGCATTCCGCTTTCGGGTCGCTTCGCGAGCCGTCTCTGTGTTACAAAAACTCCGCGACTTGTCTTGTGAGGTTCTGATGGAAGAAATTGCGCTCATCCTCGGTAATGGGAGCATCGGCGTCCCGGCCGAGCTGGAGGCACTGCCGCGCCGTGATTTCGCGTCGGTCGATCCCAATCCCCGTTGGCGTTGGGCATCCATCGTCGACATCGCGCATCCCGGCGGTGTCTCTGCGGGCGCAGAGGCTAGCGCTCCTCTCGACGAGGCCATCTGGCTGCGCGGGACCAAGATTGGTCCTCGTGTTGGTAGTGACACGACGGACCCCGTTGCGACCTGGATCGTCCTGACCAATCCCGCCGAAGGGCGCGAGGCCGAGTTCAACGACTGGTTCGACAACCGCCATATCCACGATGCGCTCGCGGTGCCGGGCTTCATCGCGGGACAGCGCTTCCGGTTGAATGCCGCGCGGTGGGATGAGACACCGCGCTGGACTTACCTCGCGCTCTACGAGATCGCGCTCGACGGTGCCCAGGAGAGCCGTGACGAGGCTTTCCGCCGCGCCGGCACACCGCAGATGTACAATCCGGGCAATCTCGCACCGGGCACCGCGAGCCTGCTCACCCGGCCGCTGCCCTCGCTTCGGCCGTAAGCGCTCGGTAGGTGGCGCGGCGCTGGCTTCCGCCGGCCTCGCCTTTCGCGATCGGCAGGTGGATCATCGCATCGAGCAGCCATCGGTGCGAACGCCCAGCTCCTGATTTTGCTCTCTACCTATATTCCAGACCTCATTTGTAGAGTAGGGAAGTGTTCCGGGATCATGTATTTGCCTTCGACGGTCGATTGGGCCATTTTGAAACGATGAAAACGGCGCCATCCGATTTAGCTGATAGTGGCGCGCGCGAGGATGAACCTGTTCCCGTCGGCCGGCGGGAAAAGGCCAAGAGCGAGCGGCGCTCGCGAATCGTCGCCGCTGCGCACTATTTGGTCAGCGAAACCGGCGTTGATGCCATGTCGATGAAGCAGGTGGCGGAACGGGCCGGAGTCAGCCTGTCGACCGTTTACAATCTCTTCGATTCCAAGGAGGCGGTGCTTTCGCTCGTCTTCAGCGGCGTTTTCGAGGAATATCGCCGGGTCGTATTCGCGCGCAGTTGGGACGATCCACTACAGATCTTCTTAGACGCGGTAGACATTGCAGCGGACTTCTACGAATCCGATGTCGCTTTTTACAAATCACTCGTCTGGATGGTCGGACGAGATTCTTCTCTTAAGCTTGAACTGCAGCAGCCTCGCTTTCAGTTTTATTGCGATCTGGTCGAAAATGCGATCGATCGCGGGTTGTTGGTATCCACCGCTAATGCACGGATCATCGGCACGACGATCGTGCCCCTCTACAGCTTCGCCTATCAAATGTGGGCGGCGGAGGCGGTCAGCATCGATGAATTCTGCGTCCGTGCGAAGTTCGGGATGCTGGTCATCTTGAAGGCTTTCGTGGTGCCTGACGCGCTGGCAAGGATCAATGCGCACATCCATACGCTGGAAACATGGATGAAAGCCCAGTTCAGCATGGGCCGCAAGCGCGGCGATCCGCGCAAGCGGCCGCGATCGGATACTCCGGACATAGCGATGAACTGATCCGCAGGTCGGGACGATCGTCGGTTGCGACGGGGTTTGGCGGCGCGCCGCTTCGGAAGGAAGGACCGAACGATCCATCATGGTCGGACACATCTTGCCGTACATATGTTGACCCCATTGATCGCCCGAATCTGGCGTTAAGGCTCGCTTGACAGAAAAAGGTGTGTCACCAGTGCTGGTTCGTTCCGTGTGGGGACGCATAAAAATCAAGGATAGGGTGTTGAGCGGTATCACCGAATCTGGAGCTATCGAGCCTGATGATCAGCAGGGAAAACTTCCCATACCGTTGGAAGTCGCCGATGCCGTTCGTACCCTGATCCGCTGGGCGGGTGACGACCCTTCGCGGGAAGGGTTGCTGGATACTCCGAAACGGGTGGCGCGCGCCTGGGCCGAATATTGCCGCGGCTACAAGAACGATCCTTCCTCCTATCTCAGCCGAACGTTCGAAGAGGTCGGCGGATATGACGATATCGTGCTGCTGAAAGATATTCCTTTCCAAAGCCACTGCGAGCATCACATGGCCCCGATCATCGGCAAAGCGGCGATCGCTTATCTGCCGCGCGAGCGCGTCGTTGGCATCTCGAAGCTCGCGCGGGTGCTGCATGGCTTCGCTTCGCGCCTGCAGGTGCAGGAGCGGCTGACCGCCGAGGTTGCCGACTGCATCTGGACCCATCTCAATCCGGCCGGCGTGGCGGTGGTGATCGAGGCGCAGCATGGCTGCATGACCGGGCGCGGCGTCCGCGTCCACGGCGTGGGCATGACGACCAGCCGCATGATGGGCGTGTTCCGGGATGACGAGCGTTCGCGCCGCGAAGTCCTCAGTCTTATGGGCTATTGATGAAAGCTTATCGTTGAAGAACCAGCATCTGATCCTCGTGCGGTGGCAAGGCGCGTAGCTCGGCCAGCGATGCGATCCGCATGCGGCCGTCCAAGCCGAGCAGCGACACGGTGAAACCCCGTGCCAGCATATCCTGGATCAGGCCGTCGTAATCCGTGCATCGAACCGGCCCCACCTCGATAAAAACGATCAGAGGATCGTTGCGATCGAGGATGCCGCTCATTCCGCGCCAGACCGCTTCCTCATAGCCTTCGACATCGATCTTGATCGCATCGAGCGACGCCAGTTCAGCCACAGCATCGAGCCGGGTCAACCGAACCGCGAACGTATTTTCCGTTTCACCGTGAGCCAACGTCGCGTTCTTCGGCTCCTGATCGGGCACATGGATCTGGACCTCGCCCTCGCTGTCGCCAAGCGCGATCTGGTGAAGCGTCGTTCGGGCGCCCGCCAGGTTGAGCGTGAGGCTTTGGCGGAGCCGGCGCGCCATCGCCGGGTTCGGCTCGAAAGCGTGCACGATGCCCGTCTCGCCTACCAACGCGCCCATCAGCAGCGTGAAATAGCCGAGATTGGCGCCTGCATCGGCGACGGTCATGCCGGGGCGTAGCAGGCGCGTCATCGTCTCGGTAAGCCACATCTCCCAATAGCCGTCGGTGAGAAGGTGGCTGCTGAGCCCCACGTCGCGCGTGTCGACGAACATCTTGAAGCGGCCCAATACGCGGGTCAGCGCGGTCCCGTCGCCCAGATAGCTCGAACGGCACCGCGAACGGATCGCCGCCTGATTGGCAGCGCGCGGATAATGGAGCAGGTCGCTCAGCTCGAACGGCGCTGCGCTGGACGGGTTGGCCCGAAGGCCGGCAAGGCGCGCAAACGCATGCAGTAAGTGTTTTGGCAAAGTAAAAGGCATTTCGTTAAAGCTCGCGGACAAAGGAACCCTCGGCCTCGGCCTCGGCCGTGAAGCCGTGATCGAGGTACATGTCGCGCGCCATGTGGTTTTGGGTCGTGGGCAAGAAGCGGCCGGTTAGGCGGGTTGCCCCCAGCGCCTTCGCCTTGGAGAGGATTTCATCGAGCATGGCGGTTTCGACGCCGTAGCCGAAGACGCGGCAGCTCAGCACGAAGGCCTCGATTGTCGCGATGCCGCCGGCGATCGTTACCGTCGCCGCGCAGACATCGCCCATCTCGCCGAATTTGTCGCTCGCCTGGGCGAGAAGCAGCAGCGCATCGGCGGCGCTGGTCTGGTCCTTAACGGTCGCCAGACTGGTGCGCGCACCGGTCATGTTCCACTGGTTGGTGCGGTTGATCAGTTCGGTGAAACGCTTGAGATCGCCCTTGCCCGCCTCGCGCACGGCGATCTTCAGCTGGAGGTTGGCGATCACGTCGTCGGTCAGCCGCGAAACCGTGCTTTCGCCGACGAAGGCGTCGCGTTCGAGCTGCTCCTGATAGAGCTGGGTACGGTCGAGATCGCTCGATCCCTCGGTCGCGTCGGCCCACAAGGCGATGCGCGCCCAGGTTTCAGGGTCGGTCGCGTCGAGCACCAGCATGTCGGGATAGGCATCGGCCATGAAGGCGCGCTCGTCGGGGCGATCGTCGACGAAGACCATGTGGCGATACTGCAGGTTGAGCTGCTGGCGCAGGCGCGCGACCGCATCGACCTTGCGGCCCCAGCCGATCTGCGGGGCGACGAAATCGTCGATCGCCAGCACACCGCCGGTGAAATGGACCTTTTCGGGATCGTTCTTTGAAGCGATGGTGAGGACGATGCCCGATCGTTCCTTGAGCCGCTTCAGGCTGTGCTGGCGATCGGCGAAGTGGGCGACCGCGCCTTCGCCGATCACGCCATCCCAAAGCGTGTGATCGAGATCGCAGACTACCAGCTTCCTGCCCTTGAGCGTCGCCAGCATCCCGATGCGGCGGGCATAGTCCCTGGCGAGCGCGAAGCTGAGTTCGGTCGCGTGTTGATAATCCGAATAATAAAGGTAGCGCCCCGCCCTGTTGCCGAGCCGCGCGAGGACCGCGGTCTCCTCGACGATCTGCAACTGGTGTGCGCCCATGGCGTTGCGGTCGGCGACGAAGCCTTGAAGCCAGCCGTTGATTTTCGCGCGCGCTTTGGAGCGGCGACGGCTGGTCAGTGCGTTGCGGAGGAAAGCCTTGGTCGCCGTCGAGGCTCGCCCGATCAGCGCGGCATCGTGGATGTAGATGGGACATTCAAACTTGCCGAAGAGGTAAGCGAGCTGGGCGCGGGCCGATGCGATCACGGTTTCGATCAGCGCATCGAGCGCCTTTCCCCCCTCCAGCGCGCGGCGCGGATCAAGGATGGCATCGATCTCGGCCGTGCGCGCGTGGCTGAAGGGGCTGAAGAAGATGGCATCGTAGGTTTGGCCGGGAAAGCGAGCGAGTTGGCGATCGAGATCGGCCGGGTCGCGCGCGTTGATCGGGAAAGCATCGAAGCTGATCGCCGCCCTCGCAAGCATGTCCGCCGCCAGTCCGCCGATCTCGCCCATCAGGCAATCGCCCAGCATCAGTGTGCGGACGTGGGCGCACGGTTCGGTGCGCAGACCAAGCGTAACATCGTCGAACAGTGCCTTGAGCTCGACGAGGCCCGCGGCATCGAGCCCGCCGGCGCCGGCGAGTTCGCTCCAGATCGCGGCTAGCGAAGCGATTGTCGTTGTACGGTTGGCCTCGGCCTCCCACTCGGGTCGATGGTTCTCGAGCAAAGTCTGGCTGGCGAGCAAAGCATCATGGCCCGGCCGGCCCTCGACGTGGCCGATCAGCAGATCCACCCAGGTGCCGATCCGCGCCGCGAATGGGGCGGGATCGTCGTTGAAGCGGTTTTCGCGCGGGGCACCGCTGTACGTGCCGTCGGCCAGCGCACGGACGATCGTCGCGCGATGGGCCTTGAGCGCGGCGGCGACGGCGCGACGCGATGCCGGCACCCTATTGTCCCTGCCCTGATCCGCGTCCGCCAAGCTCGCCCCCACTAAAGGTCGGCCACGAAGCACAGTCCGCCGCGCAAGGCTAGGGTCAGAGTTCGGGCAGGCGTTGCTTGGCGATGCCCCAGCCGCGCAGGGCTTTGGAGGCGTGGCGTTTCAGCAGTTCGTCGGCATCGAGGATGGTGAAGCGATTGCCGCCGCCGATATCGTCGAGTTCGTCCCAGGTGATCGGGGTGGCCACGGGGGCGTTCGGGCGGGCGCGGGCGGAGTAAGGCAGCACCGCCGTCGCGCCGCGCTGGTTGCGCAGCCAGTCGAGGAAGATACGTCCCTTCCGCTCGGTCTTCTTCATATTGGCGGTGAAGCGCTTGGGGTGCGCCTCCGATAGGGCGAGGGCGAAGCGGTGGGCGAAATCCTTGACCTCGGGCCACGCCCTGCTCGCGTCGAGCGGCGCGACGACATGCACCCCCTTGCCGCCCGAGAGCATCGGCCAGCTCGCCAGCCCCATCTCGCCGAGCACGTCGCGCAACTGATGGGCCGCATTACGCACTTCTTCGAAACCGAGGCCCTCGTCGGGATCGAGATCGAAGACGAGGCGATCGGGCATCTCGACATCGGCGACCTTCGATCCCCAGCCGTGCAGCTCGATCGCGCCCATCTGGATGCAGGTCAGCAGGCCCTTGGCGTCGTCGACGTAGAGATAGGGCTCGTCATGCCCGTCCTTCTCGCGGATCGGGACGTGCTTCACCGTATCGCCGAAGCTGCCCGCGTCATGCTTCTGGAAGAAGCAATGTTTGGCGCGCCCCTGCGGGCAGCGGACGAGGCTGACCGGGCGATCGGCGAGCCATTCGAGGATCGGATCGGCGAGGCGGGTGTAATAATCGGCGAGCTGCCCCTTGGTGATGCCGCTCTCGGGATAGAGCACGCGATCGCGGCTGCTGATCGTGACGGGGGATTTTTCTAAGCCCTCTCCCCTTTGGGGAGAGGGTTGGGAGAGGGGCAGGACGCTAA
>CAXTMT010000005.1:0-6814 GCA_964245355.1 uncultured Sphingomonadaceae bacterium | reverse complement strand
GGGGGTGGGGGCGGGGGCTTTTTCCCCCCCCCCCCCCCTGGGGGGGGGGGGGGGGGGCGCGGGGGCGAGCGACGCGAGCGCCTGCGCTATCTTCACCGGACTCCCCCTCTCCCCGGCCCTCTCCCCGGAGGGGAGAGGGAGTTTCCAGCACTACCTCGCTTGCCGGCTTATCCTCTCTCAGCCCCAGGAAGCTCGAATGCCGCAGCACGCCCTCGTCGGTGAATTCGGCGAAGGCGACTTCGGCGACCAGCTTGGGCGTGACCCACGTCGCACCGCGCACAGCGGCGCGCGGCGCCGTGACGGTCGCGGTCTTGCGGACGAGCGGCTCCAGCCTGTCGAGCAGATCGTCGATCGCGTTCATCGTGAAGCCCGTGCCGACCTTGCCCGCGTAGCGCAGTCCATCGCCCTCCTGCAGGCCGAGCAGCAACGAGCGAAAGCCGCGCCCCTTGTCGCTCTTCGTCCAGCCGACGATCACGAATTCCTGGCGATGCAGGCATTTGATCTTGAGCCAGCTTTGCGTACGGCGGCCACGATAGGGCGCGTCGGCCTTTTTCGAGACCACACCTTCGAGGCCCTGCTTGCAGAGGCTGTCGAACAATTGCTCGCCCTGGCCTTTGATATGCTCGGCATAGAGGAGTGGGGCGGGGACGCCGTGCAGCAATTTGGCGAGCGCCGCCTTGCGATCGATATTGGGCAGCGCGGTCAGATCCTCGCCGTCGCGCTCGAGCAGATCGAAAGCGAAGAAGGCGAGATTGCCGCCGCCCTCCTTCAGGCTGGCCTGGAGCGCTTGGAAGCTGGGGCGACCTTCGCTGTCGAGAACGACGACTTCGCCGTCGATCAGGACCGATCCGTTGAGGCTGGCCGCCGCATCGACGATCGGCTGGAAGCGATCCGACCAGTCGAGTCCGGTGCGGGTGTAAGCTTTCGCTTTGCCCCCGCCGACGGCGAGCAGAACACGGTAACCGTCGTACTTCACCTCGTGCAGCCAGCCCGAGCCGGTGGGGACGTGATCGACGAGGGTGCAGAGTTGAAGGTCTTGGAAGGAGGGCAGTTTACCTTTGCCCTCGGCGTCATTCCGGCGAAGGCCGGAATCCATTGGCGCTCCGGCGCGGTTCCTGCCGGAGGCAGTGCGAATGGATCCCGACCTACGCCGGGATGACGGTGGTTTTGAAGCGGGCGGTGCCCTCACCTCGGGCTGATCATCCGCCGCGCGATCCGAATGCCATTTGCTGTCGCCGCCCTTACCGGCCGCAATCTCGACCATCGTGCGACCCGTCTCCACCGATGTCAGCGCGAGATCGACCAGATCGCCGCTGGCACCGGCATATACGTCGTCGATCTTCCGCAGCAGCCAATTCTCGTGCTTCTCGCGCCCACGCGGCTTGAGACGGATCATCAGCCAATCGCCCTTCATCCGCTCGCCATGCAGGGTGAAGTGGAGATGGCCCTCCAGGATCGTCTTGCGCGGATCCTTGCCGGGGTGGGGGGTCCAAATGCCCTTGTCCCACAGCATCACCGTGCCGCCGCCATATTCGCCTTTGGGGATCGTGCCCTCGAAGGTGGCATAAGCCATCGGATGATCCTCGGTGCGAACCGCAAGGCGCTTGTCGGCGGGATCGGGGCTGGGGCCGCGCGTTACTGCCCAGCTTTTCAGCACACCATCCAGTTCGAGGCGGAAATCCCAGTGCAGGCGGGTGGCGTCGTGCTTCTGCACCATGAAGAGATTGCCGCCGTCGATGCCCAGTGCACCGGCGGGTTCGGCCGTCTTCGCGAAATCGCGCTTGGCGTTGTAGGCGGCGAGCGGATCGAGCTTTTTGGCGGCGGTGCGCGGCATGCCTTAATCCGTCGCGCCGGGATGACGGGCGATCATCCGACCGCCCGCTTCTTTGCCGGTGCCCTGCGAGCCGGAGCGTGTGCTGGCTTATCATCCTTCGCCGCCGCCTTGCTCGGCGCGGTCGCCTTGCGCGGCGCTCGCGTCGGCTTTGCCTTCACCGCATCGTCCTTAGCCGCCGCCGATCCACCTTTCTCCAGGCTCCGCTTCAGCGCCGCCATCAGATCGACGACGTTCGAGCCGCGCGATTGCGCCGGGCCATCCTCTTCCTCGACGTTGAGCGTCTTGCCCTTCTGCTTGCGCTCGATCAGTTCCTTCAGCGCATCGACGTAGCGGTCGTGATAGTCGGATGCGTCGAACTTGTGCGTCTTCTTGTCGATCAGCGTCGTCGCCAGATCGAGCAGATCGGGTTCGGGCTTGGCATCGGGAATGTCGCGGAAATAGGCCGAGGCTTTGTTGACCTCGTCCGAATAGCGCAAGGTCTCCAGCACCATCCCGCGCCCGCACGGCTTCAGGCTGACGACATATTCGCGCCCGCGCAGCGCCAGCTGGCCCAAACCGATCTTCTTCGCCCGGCGCAGCGCCTCGCGCAGCACGACGAATGCTTCCTCGGCCAGATCGTCGGCGGGCACGACATAATAAGGCTTGTCGTAATAGATGGCGTCGATCTCGCCGGCGTCGACGAATTGGGTGAGCTCCAGTGTCTTCTTGCTCTCCAGCTTGACGCTTTCGATCTCATCCTCGCTGATCAGGACATATTTGCCCTTCTCATATTCATAGCCCTTGGTGATCTCTTCGGGATCGACCGGGCCGATGCCGGGGGCGACCTTCTCATATTTGATGCGCTTGCCCGAGGGCTCGTGGATCTGGTTGAACGAGACGGTCGCGCCGCTGCGCGTCGCCGAATAGATTTCGACCGGGATCGAGACCAAGGCGAGCCGAATCTGCCCCTGCCAGTATGCGCGTGCCGCCATCGGGATCGCCCTTCATTACGAAGGCGATTCAAATCCCCAGCTTGGGCGGAGTTCCTTGGCGCGATGCGGTGAGCGTGGGGACAGCGGTCGCGGCGCCCGGTCCAAGCAGAAAACGCACCTTGCGGCGCCGGAAATCGACCGCCACCCGTTCGAACCCGCGCAGCACGTCCATGCCCAGCAGGATGGCCGGCTTGTCGTTGACGCCGAAGCGCTTGAAGGTCTGCACATCGGCATAAGCGATCGGCATGTCCTTCAGCGTCATCGTGCCGAGCTGGATTGCCGGGATCCTGCCCATCTCGGCGGCGAGCTGCGCCCCGGTAACGCCTTCGATACGCACACCCTGATCGATCAGCGGGCCGCGCGAACCCATCATCTTGCGCAGCGCCAGATTGCCGATCGTGTTCTGCGCGCCGGTGTCGATCAGAGCATAGACCTTGACGCCGTTGATCGAGGCATCGGTCATGATCAGCTGGCCGAAGCGGCTGCGCGCGGTGACGACGACGACGTCGGGATCGCCGACCATCGCTTCCTCTGCGGATGTGGCGATGCGGATCGTCTTGTTGCGGAAATCGAGCAACACGCTTTCGTTGGACAGCGCATCGAGCCCAATGAAGCCCTGCGCCCCGAGCGCGAGGCGCGGCAGCACCGGCGCCGTCAAATCACGCCGCTCGCGCTTGCCGATCTGGAGGCGTTTGAGCGACACCATCGGCACCTGTTGCGGGCCGACGATGCCGAACAACGTTGCCGAGCTTTTCGAGTGCAGGTCGAGTTCCGCGGCGAGATCGTCGGAGACGACGCTGTGATCGGCACCGGTATCGATGGTGAAAGGGAAAGGACCCTTGCCGTTTACGCTGGCCGGCAGCGTCATCCGATCGGCCATGTCTTCCTGGGTGCGGAGCGTTTCGGTGCCGGGCGATGCAGCCACTGGCGGCGGAACCGCGTTCGCGGCGGAGACCAGCAGCAATGCGGCGATCAGGCTCATCCGAACCTCCCTTAAACAGAGACGCCCGTCTCTGGCGGCGGGTGTGCGGATAGTGCGCTTCGCGGACCTAATCCGCAAGCGGCCTCAATCCACCCAGTCGAGCCCGATCTCACGGTACAGCCCGCGATCTTCTTCCCAGCGCGGATCGACCTTCACGTGCAGGAACAGATGCACCTTGCGGCCGAGCAATTCGCCGATCTCCGCGCGCGCCTTCGAGCCGATCTCCTTCAGTCGCACCCCGCGCGCGCCGAGCACGATGGCCTTCTGCGTATCGCGACCGACGAGGATTTGCTGATGGATGGCGACCGAGCCATCCTTGCGCTCCTCATATCTCTCGGTCTCGATCGCGCTGGCATAGGGCAGCTCGGCATGGAGCTGGCGATAGAGCTGCTCGCGCGTCACCTCGGCGGCGAGCATCCGGTCGGTCGCATCGGAGACCTGATCCTCGGGGAAATGCCACGGCCCCTCGGCCATGCGCCTGGCCAGGGCCTGCTTCAGCCCCGGCACGCCGTCGCCCGATAGCGCGGAGACCATGAAGATCTCCTGCGGATCGAGCGCCGCCTGGATTTCGGTGGCGAGGACGAGCAGGCTCTCCTTCACCGCCGTGTCGACCTTGTTGAGGATCACGATCTTCGGCTCGGGCCGGCGCGCGACCTGATCGATCAGCGCGCGGGTCTTGCCGTTGAGCGTCTTGCTCGCGTCGATCACCAGCGCGAGCAGATCGGCACCCTCGGCGCCGCCCCATGCCGCCGCGACCATCGCGCGATCCAGCCGGCGCTGCGGATCGAAGATGCCGGGCGTATCGACCAGCAATATCTGCGTGGTGCCTTCGATGGCGATGCCCATCAGGCGGACGCGCGTCGTCTGCGCCTTGGGGCTGACGATCGCGACCTTCTGGCCGACGAGCGCATTGACGAGGGTCGACTTGCCCGCATTGGGCGCGCCGACCACGGCGACGAGGCCGCAACGGGTTATGGAATCCATAGGCGCGGCTTAGGCGAGGTTGGACGGGGATAGTAGGGGCAAGCGCATGACGATAACGATGTACGGGATTCCCAATTGCGATACGGTGAAGACGGCACGCGTGTGGCTGGAGGGGGCGGGCGTGGCGTTCGCGTTCCACGACTACAAGAAACAGGGCGTCGATCGGGCGTTGCTCGAGGCCTGGGTGGATGAGCACGGCTGGCAGGTTCTGCTGAACCGCGCCGGGACGACGTTTCGCAAATTGCCCGATGCGGATCGTGCAGGGATCGATGCGGCGAAGGCGATCGACCTGATGCTGGCGCAACCGTCGATGATCAAGCGGCCGGTGCTGGACTTGGGTGATCGGCGGATCGTGGGGTTCAAGCCCGAGGTGTACGCGGCGGCTTTCAAATGAACCCGTCACCCCGGGCTTGACCCGGGGTCTCGCTGCCTTTCGGCGAGGGTTGAGAAGAAGAAGCTGGATCCCGGATCAAGTCCGGGAGGACGGTGGAAATTTATGAAGGAGGTCCTAACCTACCAGCCGCTCCAACAGCGCCGCCGCCGCCGCCGTCTCTGCCTCCTGCTTGCTGCTCCCCCCGGCGCGCGCCTTGCCGCCCGCCTTGCCGCCGACTTCCACCAGTACGGTGAAACAGGGTGCATGGTGCGGCCCGCTGCGGCCCTCAAGGGTATAGACCGGCGGCCGGCACTGACGCGCCGCCGCCCATTCCTGCAATTCGGATTTGGGATGCTTGGGCGCCTTGCCGAGCCCTTCCAGCATCCCTTCCCAAACAGCGCGCACGAACCCGCGCGCCGCCGCGATCCCGCCTTCGATGAAGAGCGCCCCGATCAGCGCCTCGACGACATCGCCGACGACATTGTCGCTCTCCTGCGCGCCATCGTCGCGCGCCTGCTTGCCGAGAATCAGGATCGCCGGCACACCGATCGCGCGACCGATCTCGGCACAGCTTTCGCGGCTCACCAGCGAGTTGAGCCGTGCGGAGAGCTTGCCCTCGGGCTCGTTCGGATAATCCTCGAACAGCCATTCGGCGATCAGCAGGCCGAGCACCCGGTCGCCGAGGAATTCCAGCCGCTCGTAATTGTCGGTGCCGTGGCTGCCATGGGTCAGCGCGCGGGTGAAGAGCGCGATATCCTTCGACTTGTGGCCCAGCTTTTCGGCAACCCATGCGCCGATGTGATCGCTCATTCGGGTCTCTCGAATTCGGAAATGATCCGCTTGCCGCCGGGCAGCAGCATGCCGCCGGCATGGTCGCGGCAGGCGGCCTCGGCCTCCTCGGCGGTAGGGCAGGTGTCGATCGTGCGCCAGCCGAACCAGCCGCCCGCCTGCGCGAGATAGCAGTCGCGCGAACCCCTGCCCGAAATCATGGCCTCGAAGATCGAGCGGCGCTCGTGGATGACGCGGTATCTCTTGGCCATGCTATTCTGCTGCCAATAACGTCTCGGCGCCGCCAAGGTCCACCGACACCAGCCGGCTGATGCCGCGCTCGACCATGGTGACCCCGAACAGGCGGTGCATCCGGCTCATCGTCACGGCATTGTGGGTGACGACGAGGTAGCGCGTGTCGGTCTGGGCGGTCATCGCGATCAGCAGGTCGCAGAAGCGTTCGATATTGGCGTCGTCGAGCGGCGCGTCGACCTCGTCCAGTACGCAGATCGGCGCGGGGTTGGTGAGGAAGAGGGCGAAGATCAGCGCGACGGCGGTCAGCGCCTGCTCGCCGCCCGAGAGCAGGGTGAGGCTGCCGAGGCGCTTGCCGGGGGGCTGGGCCATGATCTCGAGCCCGGCTTCGAGCGGATCGTCCGAGTCGATCAGCGCGAGATGCGCCTCGCCGCCGGCGAAGAGCGTGGTGAACAGGCGGCGGAAATGCCCGTCGACCGCCTCGAACGCGGCGAGCAGGCGCTGGCGGCCCTCGCGGTTGAGGCTGCCGATCGAGCCGCGCAGCCGGTTCACCGCCTGGCGCAATTCCTCGGCCTCGGCGGCGTTGGCGGCGCGGCTTTCCTCCAGCTCGGCGAGTTCGGTTTCGGCGACGAGGTTGACCGGCCCCAGCC
>CAXTMT010000004.1:0-41563 GCA_964245355.1 uncultured Sphingomonadaceae bacterium | reverse complement strand
CTGCCCGGTTCTGCCGCGGCGCGCGTTGCTGATCAAAGCCGCTCGCTTCCGCACTTCGTTTGTGCAGCTCCGCGCCTCCGGTTCCTTCGGAAGCTTGTGACAGCCCCGCTTTTCCGCCTCGGCCTTGGAACGGGCATCGAGGCCGCCGTTGGGGCGGGCTCATAAGCGAAAGGACCAAAACCATGACGACCAAGACCAACGCCTCCCGCCCGACGCATCGCGTCTACGCCGTGACCAAGACCGGCGAGAAGAAATTCTGGCAGCCGATCGGAGCCATGTAGGCTCACGCCGACGCCCAGGGCTTCAACCTGCGGATCGACTACCTGCCGCTCAACGACGCCGAGATCGTCGTCCGTATCGCGGGCGACAAGCAGGCCGAAAACAACGGAGACGCTCCGTGAGCGCTCCGGCTCTCGCCGAAAGGGCCGCGTCCGCCGACGCGGCCCTCAAGGCTTACCTTTCCCGCACGTCGTGCGACTGCGAGGACTGTGTAGGAGATTTGCTCGCCGACCTAATGCATTGGTGCGATTGCTGTGGCCTCAGCTTCGCTGAAGCGCTCCACCGAGCGTACCGCGATTACGATATCGAGGTCGTGATCGCGGAGAAGGCCGCGTAACCGAATTCACGAGGCCGCGTGTTCAGCGCGGCCTCGTGGTCGCGTCAGGGTGACGGGCCGCATCGCGCCAGCACGAAGCGGATCGTCGTCAGGTTGATCTGCGCAGCGGTGCGCTGCGACGAACCTTCCCGGTAGGTCGGAAGTTCAGCAGCGATCTTCGCGGCAAGGCCGCAAAGCTCGGTTCTGGTCAGGCGCATCAGCTCGTTGATTGTCAGCACTCGCATTGTTTCCTCCATCGTTTTCCGGCCGCGCCAATCGCGGCCTTCTGGCGGAGGCCCTTGCTCTGGAGGAGGCGGGTGCATCGCTTGCGACGGAAACGGAGAGGACGAGCGCGTTAGCGCTTGCAGCCATGCAGCCGACGAACGGTGCGACATGGCCGGAAGAAGGACGGGGTTGGTGTGGTCGGCATGGAGAAAAAGCTATGCTGATACTCAAACCTGCGGCAGTATCATCGTGGTTGGTCTATACGCACGGCAGCGACATCAGACCTCACGCTAAGGCAGTATCCGGTCAAGTGAGGCACACAACGATAGGAGCGATATGAATTCCACTCTCAGAGCATTCGGCACGTCAACGATACTGATCGTCGTTTTGCAAAAACATGCGCATGGTGAAGAATCGACCGGCGGATGCCCCATCCAACCTCGAAGTTGGGCAATATCGATTTTAACATCACCTCAAATCTCAGGACGAAACACTGCGCTTCCGACTCTGACTGTGGGAATGACCCGCACGCGGGCAACCCCGGAGGATTGGCTTACGGTTGCTTGACCGATGTCCGGTTGTGTGGCTGGAAGTTTTCGGGGCCGTTGCGCCCATAATTCCAGTTTATGGATTCGCTGCCAGCCGGGCAACGCGCTCGATCTCTTGAGCCGGATGAAATTCGAGACGATCGGCTTTCATCCCATCGAGGATCGAGAGCTCAACTTCGTCGAACAGATCAATCAGACCTGGACCTTTACTGTCGCGCTCGCCGCAGCGCGGCAGTTGCTCGCTCTGCACCCTGATGTCGGCGGTTTTCGCCTGGCACCCGGAGCGCATGCGTCGCTTGAGCGAAACGGAAGGAGAAGTCGGAGCGGAGACGTTCGCCGCGGTGACCCGCTACGTGCCGCGGCGGCTGGAAGAGGTTAGCCGTCTAATGGCCTTTTCCAGCCGCCGCACCGCGTCAACCTGATGAACTCCTGCCATATCGAGAAACCCGGGACCTTTCATGCTGGCAATAGGCACATCGGCCTCCACGAGGCAGGGCGTCCCGATGCGAGCCAGCACAGGGCCTGTTTGCGGGTCGGTGACTATCCTCGCGCGAGAGGATTCAGAACCTTCTCCGGAGGCAGTCGGTCCCGCGTGCCGCCCACCTGTCCACGACGCTGGCGGTGCTATGCTTACGCTCCTGTAGCGGCCCTTAAATGGCCGGGGTCTGGCGAATGGTGTCCGCTGTGCTGCCCTCACGTACCCTTCGTTTGAATGAAAGTAATCATCGAAATAGTTTCGTGCTTGCTTAAACTAAGAACGGTCTGCAAGACTACACGCATTGTGCAAACGGTATTTGCTCTATGCAGAAAGGAAACAATGAATACCTGCTCAAATCAGGCAGTTCGAAGAAGCGCCTTTGTGGCGCTGTTCGGTTTGGTCGCTGCCACAATTGGCATCCGAATTGCGGACCATATGGGTAATCAAACTGCGCACAATATGCGAGCTGGCGCCTGTTACTTTTTGTCACCACCGCCAACAGATTTTTGCGCCAATATCTTCAGGCAGTTCGCCGTGAAGCGAAATAATTATGGTTAGTCTGTTGAGGCGGTTGCGACGTGAACCCAGGGGCTGACTTCGTTTTTTTTTAAAGTAATCGCGTGAAACTGTTTCATTGAATTGATTGGCCTCTCGCGCGCGTGTTCGTTCCGAGCACTGAAATGGGGCATTGAGTATCCAGATGATCCGACAACATCGTCGCGGCCTTCAGGGATCATTTCTGTAAGGGGGCAAGGAGTACGTCCGGGCCGCTGGTTCGAATCCCTTGACAGTATTTCGGCGGGTCTCGCCACGACAATCGCGGTGTCTTTTGGAGCGCGTCCGGCATTGCCGGACCGGGCTCTCGGAACCCGAGCCCCTTGGATACCCTAGCGGGATTCTAGGTCTCGGCCCTTCGGGCTTCCATCCCTCGCGCGAGGGACCAGGACAGCCGCGCTCGTTTTCCGGCCTGTGACGGCCAACCCCCGCTCATCGGCGCTCGCCTAGTTCCGGTTGCATGCGCAACCAGCAAGCTAGGAGCGGAAGATGAGGACCGATGTTTATCAGAAGATCACCGATCAGATTGTTATCGCGCTGGAGCAAGGCGTCCGGCCTTGGCATCAGCCGTGGAATGTTGAGCACAGCGCGGGGCGCATCACGCGGCCCTTGCGCGGCAACGGCGTTCCCTATCAGGGTATCAATGTTGTGATGCTGTGGTCAGCGGCCATCGAGAAGGGCTACGCCGCACCCATCTGGATGACCTTCAAGCAAGCGATTGAACTCAAGGCTTCCGTCCGCAAGGGCGAGCACGGCAGCCTTGTCGTCTACGCCGACAAGATTATCCGCACCGAGACAACGGACAGCGGCGAGGAAGCGGAACGCGCCATCCCGTTCATGAAGGGGTACACCGTTTTCAATGTCGAGCAGATCGACGGATTGCCCGAGCACTTCTACGGCAAGCCGGAGGCTAGAGGCGACTCCGTGCAGCGCATCGCCCATGCCGAGGCGTTCTTTGCTGCGACAGGTGCCAACCTCGTGCATGGTGGCAGCCGCGCCTGTTACGTCCCTTCCACCGACAACATCCACATGCCGTGCATCGACTTCTTCCGCGATGCCGAGAGCTATTACGCGACCCTTGCTCACGAGACCACGCATTGGACTCGGCACGAAAGCCGCCTCAACCGCGATTTCGGGCGCAAGCGTTTCGGTGACGAAGGTTACGCCATGGAGGAACTGGTCGCCGAACTTGGCGCGGCCTTCCTCGCCGCCGACCTCGCTTTGACTCCCGAGGTGCGTGACGACCACGCCGCCTACATCGCCTCATGGATAAAGGTCCTGAAGGACGACAAGCGAGCGATCTTTACCGCCGCGTCGCACGCGCAGAGGGCAGCGGATTTCCTGAACGGCTTGCAGAAGCTGTCATCGAAAGAGACCGCCGAAGCGAACGCAGCGTGACCTTCAACGCGTCCGGCGGCCGTTGAACCGCCGCCGGATACAAGCTGATTTTATCTGTACGACGACGCAAGAAAATTGCGTTTTGGTTGAAAGCATCTTTTCAACCTTGTTGAAAGTAAAACAGGCTCCTCTATTGCCGCCATACTGATCGGCGGACTTTGTGGATGTAGCGTTACGTGACCAGATTCTAACAAAAATAGCAGGCGCAGGATTTTCCGAACGGGAACTTGACTGGCTCACGGCGTTGCACGGGTTGATCTCCACGCGGGACGTTCCGATCAGTCACGTTGACTTGCTCGATGCAGTGCTGAAGCAGCCCGCGATCTTTCGCCAGAAGCCGCCGACGCTGAACGACAACATCGGGCGCAGCGCGACGTTGCTCGGCTTCACGAAGGAGCAGTTCACGGCCGCCGCGCTGGACGGGCCGCAGCTTTTTTATCAAAAGCCGGAAACGTTGAACGGTAATGTCGAGCGCAGCGCGACGTTGCTCGGTTTTACGAAAGAGCAGTTCGCTGCTGCAGCGCTGGAACGGCCGTCGCTCTTCTACCAGAAGCCAGAGACGCTGAGCGACAACGTTGAGTGCAGCGCAGCGTTGCTCGGCATGACGAGGCATCGATTCACCGCCGCCGCATTAAAGGAGCCGACGCTCTTAACCCTGAAGCCGGAGACATTAAATAACAACGTCGAACGCAGCGCAGCGCTACTCGGCTTGACGAAGGAGCAGTTCACTGCTTTCGCGCTCAGAAAGCCCCAGTTTTTTTACCAGAAGCCGGAGACGCTGAGCGGCAACGTCGAGCACAGCGCGGCGTTGCTCGCCATGACGAAGCATCAGTTCGTCACCGCCGTACTGAAGCAGCCGTCGCTTTTATCCCAGAAGCCGGAGACCCTGAAAGACAATGTCGAGCGCAGCGCATCCTTGCTTGGGCTGACAACGGACCAATTCATCGCCATCGCGTTGAGAAAGCCGTCGCTCTTTTGCCGAAAGCCTGAATCGCTGGGTGATAGGAAGCTTTACATCCTGAAGATAAGCGAAAGCCTTGGTGAAAGCAGAGACTTCGCATCGGTGATTCAATCATATCCCGTCGCGCTAACTTGTGGCAGAAATCCGCTGCACGCTCGCTACATCGTCGCCAAGCTTGACCTCAAGCGCGGCGCGGTGGGAAGTTTCGTCGTCGAGCCCGCCGCGATGGTCGATAAGCTTATTGTCGATCACTTCGTGAAACAGATAGCCCGGACGGGTAAGGGGTCTCGTGCCTTGCAGGTGATGTACGCGCAAGGGCTCATCACAACCTTGCCCATCGGCATCACGCCGATTGAACGACCACCCCCTCGCCAACGCCGCATGCTTGACTCGGTTCCGCCGCCAGCAGCTTGAGACATGATGGACCAAGCAGGCAAGGCAACTTGCCCTGTTCGAGTTGAAAGACGATTGCCGTCCCGAGACGGAGCGCACGGCGGCGGGGCGCTACCTTGAGCCGACTTTGTTCGCCTTGCTGGCCGACGCCGATCATTGAACGCCCGCGAGAGCGGCGTACCTCGCAGATCGAGGCCCATCACCGCCGTTCGATTCTTTCCGATCAAGCCGCCAGTGCTTGGCACGTTGTCCGGCGTGCTACGGCTCGCGCCGTTGGCGCTCATGTCTTGAGGTCCTTTCGATCAAAAAAAGCCGGCACCGGCGGCTTCGAATTGATGGGGCTTGTGCCCGCGCGCGCGCCGCGTTCAAGGCCGCTCGCTTCCGCGCTCGCAAGCTCGCTTGTGCAGCTCCGCGCCGCCTCGCGGTGTCTGGCGACAGCCTTTGAACGCGCCGCTCTTTCGCGCGGGCCTCGGTGCCCCAACGAAGCCGCGCAAGGTGCATGGCTTTCAACCAAGATGAAAGGAACATTACATGAGCAAGAACACCAACCCTCCGAGCCACCGCGTCTACGCCGTGACCAAGAACGGCAAGCG
Source organism: uncultured Sphingomonadaceae bacterium (assembly GCA_964245355.1). GTDB lineage: Bacteria > Pseudomonadota > Alphaproteobacteria > Sphingomonadales > Sphingomonadaceae > Sphingomonas_I. Next base: position 35,817 of record CAXTMT010000004.1, on the reverse strand, counting down.
CAACTACTGGCAGGCGATCGGGGCCGTATGGCCGCACGCCGACGGAGAGGGCTTCAACGTGAAGCTCGACTACCTGCCGCTCAACGGCGCGGAAATCGTAATTCGCAAGCCGAAGGCTGACGAAGCCCAACCGGCTCCGGAAACCGAGACCGCCTAGCCTTCCGGGCCGCTCCGCAAGGAGCGGCCCTTTCTTTCATCACCAACAATACAGGAGAATTATCATGACCGACTTCAGCCCTACATTAGCCAAGCGTGCTCTGCTGGAGGCGCTCGCCGCCCAGCGGATCGCTACCGTCGAAATCACTTATGATGGTGAAAGCGATAGCGGCCAAATCGAAGACATTGTTGCCGTCGACGTCGGCAATGTGCCCGTGCCGCTTGACCTGCCGGTCAACATCAGCTTGCCGGAAAGCGCCGAACCGACGCGACATCAATCGCTCTCCGAAGCGATCGAGCTTTTTTCTTGGAGGGTGCTTCAGGAGTACCACGGCGGCTTCGAAAACGACGATGGCGGCTTTGGTAAGATCGTCATCGACGTGGCGGAGTGTACCGTGACCCTCGATCACAACGATCGCTACACCGATTTCATCAACACGATGACGGAGGTGTGAGATGGCCCATCCCTATCATCACGCCCTGTCGTCCGTCGCAAAATGGGGCGGAACGCCTGAAGATTATCTTCCGGTGCATGCCTGGTTCGATGAATCGAAACTGATTATCGCGGATTACCGGCACCGCGCGCTTCGCCATCACGCCGAGGGTATCTTCATGGCCGAGAAAATCTTCGGCGTCACGCAAACGCTGTCGAGCGGCCGGATCGTTCCGGTCCGGTGGATCGGCGAGCAGCATGTCCGTGAAGACCTCGGACGCATTCCGTCCTTCGCCGACTGGGTTCGGGCCATCCGTCCCGAACCTTGGATGGGCCGCGCCACCACACTCGGGCTTGAAGATGCGCCTCGTGGCGGTGCCGCATGAGCACCGCCAATGCGATCATCATTGGCCGGGCCGCGTCCCCGCGCCGGGCACATCGTAACCAAACCGGCCGCCGGTCAAGGTATGGCCCGACGCCTTCACCGTAAACGCGGTAGCGCTGACGCGCTAGACCCGGCGGTATCACTCGCCGCCGGACGCTATCGGTATCGAACGATGTTGGGAGCGACAGCCGCGTCCAAAGAGGCCAGCCAAAATTGCATATGGGCGTGTTTGGCGATCCGTCGATTCCAATGAGGTCAATCCCCGCAATTGGGGGGTGCTGTCCTATGCGGCGGCCAATCCGTGAAGGTTCGCCGGATTGCATACCGGCATAGGCCGTCACGTAAAGACGTACTCACGGAATACCCGCGTATTCGGTGCCGCTGCCATCACCGTTCGGGCCTCCGGCGTCCCCGCCGGAGGCCCGAGCGGCTGGCCTGTTCGCACCTGCGAAATCGACCCCTGCCTGCCGATGTTTCCGAATCGGCTCAGCAGCCCGATCTGGCGATGGTGCCCGATGTCAGGTGAGGCAGACGATCCTCCCCATCGTCGGTCACATCCATGAAAATCGGCAGCATCTCGACCGGAAAAATCTTCGAATCAACATTGGGTCCGACATGCGTCTGTATGTCGGTCCTAAGCAGGATCGAAACACAAATCTGGTAAGTTGTTAGGCAAAATTGGCAGTTAAGGGAGTGTGCAAGCCATGTGATGTATCTACATTTGCCCACGGGTCAAATGTAGCCATCACGACTTGGCAAGGGGCCGGAGGCCCCGTTGCATCCCCCAAGCAGAGAGCGCCTGCCAGCGTAAACAACCATCCATGCAGCCTCAAGGGGGCGTGCAGTGACGACCGAGGTAACAAAACCACGTGCCAAAAACATGGCCCCATGGAAGGGCCGGCGGCGGGTCACAGATGCCCGAACCAAACTGATACCCCCCATCCGCTGCACCGAGCAGGAACAGGCCGCGATTAAGGCGGCGGCCGACAAGGCCGGTCTCGGCGTCGGGGCGTTCTTGCGGGCGGCGGCGCTTGGCGATGCCGGTCCGCGGGCGGTCCGCCGACCGCCGATCGAGCGGAAAGAATTGGCCCGCCTCTTGGGGCATCTCGGCAAGGTCGGGTCCAACCTGAACCAGCTCGCCTATGCCTACAACCGGGACCGGTCCGTCCCGGCCTTGGCCGAGCTGACCACGATGCGCCAGCAGGTGAAGGAGCTTCGGGACGCCCTCCTGGCGGCGCTTGGCCGTGATCATTAAAGGGACATCCGTCGCAGGGGCGGCCCGAGTCGCCGCCCACCTCACCCGCACCGACACCAACGAACGGGCCGAGGTCCTGGAGCTACGCGGCGTCGTAGCCGAAGACCTGGCTGGAGCGCTTAAGGAAATGGAAGCCGTCGCCTCCGGTACGCGTGCGACCAAGCCGTTTTATCACGCCTCGATCAACACGCGAGCGGACGAGAAGCTCACCGACGAGCAGCGCGCCTATGCCATCGACAAGCTGGAGGCGGCCTTGGGCCTCACCGGCCAGGCGCGCGTCGTGGTCGCCCATGTGAAGGAGGGCCGCGAGCATTACCACATCGCCTGGTCGCGCATCGACCTCGACCGCATGACGGCGATCAGCGACAGCCACAATTACCGCAAGCATGAGGAGGTGGCCCGCGCGCTCGAGCGCGAGTTCGGGTTCGAGCGCGTTCAGGGCGTACATGTCGAGCGCGACGGCGGGCCTCGGCCACCGCGCACACCAAGCCACGCCGAAATGCTGCAAGCCGATCGGACCGGCCTCACCACGGCGCACGCCAAAGCGTTTCTGACGGGGATCTGGCTCACGACAAACAACGGCAAAGGATTCCAAGCCGCGCTCGAAGAGAAAGGCTGGGTCCTCGCACGCGGTGACCGGCGCGACTTCGTTGCCATCGACCCGACCGGCGGTGTCCACAGTATTGCGCGCCGCATCGACGGAGCCAAAGCGGCCGACGTTCGTGCGCGCTTCGCCGACATCGATCCGCTTGATTTGCAAAGCGTGGCCGAGGCCACGCATGCACAGCGGATGCGTAGCGGCACCAAGGACCGCGAGGGATCGCTTCCCCCGCAACTGAAGCCGCAATCCAACAGCAAGGCGGGCGGGTCGCGCGAGCGGAATCTCCCGCTCGGCGGTGCCGCCGTCGTAGCGTCAAAGGTAGCCGGCAGTGTTTTGTCCGCCTTCATGGGCGAGAAGCCAGCGCCGAAGGTGAAAAAGTCCGATGCGGCGACGGCAGCGGCATCGGACACCACGCCATCGCCGCGTCGGCAGGAGCTGATGCGCCAACTGTCACGCGAGATTCCGCAAGAGACCGAGAGGGACGCCGAGATCGAAGCCGATCGAGGGCGAGACCGAACACGGCGCTGAGAGGCCCGGCGCAGGGGCAGCGCCGGTGCCGAAAGCAGGACCGCCCCGCACGAAGCCGGGCTTCATTCAGCCAGCCGCCCATTTCGGACCCGCAGCGCGCAGCCTGACGAGCCGCCGCACTACAGGCCGACGCACTTATGCGAAACGCCGAGGCGGAAATGTCCGCATCCGCATAGCACCAATGTTTAGGCCGGCAGCAACCGCGATACTCGGATCGACGGTCCTGCGAGGACACCCGATCCTGTTATCGGCTGAGCAGACCGCCACCGCGAAGCCAGAGTCCTCGCACAAGACGGACACGGCGAACGGGCGAAAAGGCATACCATCAGGCGGCACCGCCGATGGCGGGGACGCCGCGCCGAGCAGTGCCGGCGAAGCCGGTTCGTTGCCGGATGTGTCATCCGAGTTTCGAGGGGAACTAGGCGGAATTCAGGTCTACTACGCGGCGCGGATCGCGGCGGCGAAGCTGACCTACCCGTCGCACATTGTCGCAGGAATCGTGCAGGCTCTCATGAACGAACAAGCCGCTGCTACACGAGCGCTGATGGAGCGCTGGCAGGCGGCATCGGAAAAGCAGCAAACCGAAAAGCCGGAAAGACCGAAGCAAGTACCACCGTCAAAGAATGGCAACTGGAAACCGTCGTAACGATTGGCGATATATACGCCCTCCGTAGTCTTTGGCTATTGGGCGTGAACCATTTGTTTGAGATCCGCCACTCGTGGCGCAATTTCTTGATCGCTTCAACATCGACCGCATGCTCAGCAATCAGGCTATCGTTGGCCGATTTTAATTTTGGAATTGCTTTAGTCAAAACTGAAGTAATTTCGGTCGGTTTAAGCCCTTTAGTTTCCTCGGCGTCGTTCTGCGTCAAAAAGCGCCGTGCGTTAGAAGCAACCGCAGGCGGCAGCTTCGGTATTTCCGTCATACTCGTTGATGAGACCTCCTTTATAGCCGAGCGACGCGCAATAGCGATTGCATGCGGAGGTACACCAAGCCGTGAAAGCGCCGTCTGCCGTGATCGTGCTGGGTCCGCCCGTGCAACCCGAATTAAAACTCTGCAATGTCACGACGCTGACGTACACCTCAGCAGGAATGTGTTGGACACAGCTCCCATTCAGGCAAAGGGTCGCTGTATTGGCTTCGTTCATGATGGGATTGTTCTCAATATCGAGGTTGCCTTGCGGAGAGTCCGTCCCAATGCCAACTCTGCCATTATTGAGAATTGTCATTGACTCATTTGAATCATTGACAACGATATGTAAAGGATCGGACGTTCTTGAACGTATAACGCCGCCTCGCCATACGAAACCGTTGTCGTAACCAAATAGTATTCCCACCCCGCCGTTCAGATTAGCGCCATAATATGCAGCCGTTCCGCTACCGCCTGTGCTGATCTGCACAGGAGCGACGGGCAGCGCAAGACTCCCAGGACCGACCGTGAGCTGAGCAAGGGGATTCGTCGTACCGATGCCGATATTGCCATTTGGGAGTCCCACAGTTTTCGGAACGCATTTGATCGAGGTGCTGCCATCCCATTGCAAAATCCCGCTAGTGCTTCCGTTACACGGCTCCTCATTAAAATCCGTCGGCGGAAGCATCTGTATCTGGGCTGCATGCGCCGCGAGCATCAAACCGAACAGACAAGCGATGGCTATAAGATACGATCTCCACATAAATGCCCGATCAGTAGGATGTTGATCTTCAACTCTATCTTTTTGCCTTCTCAAGCGCATCAAGCCGCGCGGTCAGGATTTTGATTTGCGCATATTCGTCGTCGTTCGCCGTTCGCAAGTTATCGTTGTCGGCTTTGAGCTCTTGAATGGACTTTACCAGAAGAGGCGTCAGACGCCCATAATCGACGGCCCAAGGCTTTTGCTTTGGATCGTCGCCCCCGACAGTCACAGCCTCGGGATAAACCTTATAGAGGTCTTGCGCGATGAAGCCCTGCACGCGCTTTTTATACTTGTCGGCAATAAAATTGAAATCCTGCACAGGAATATTCATCAGGGCGTCGAGGCCACGTTTTGAGTCAGCGAAGTTTTCCTTCAACCGGCGGTCAGACGCGGTGTTGTAGGTCGTGGCTGAAGATGACAGGCTGATGCTGCCGACGCGGCCTACGCCAACATAATAGAATTCCTCGACGGTATCGGCATTGGTGCGCGCGATGTATATGCGCCCGTTTGCGCCGCCATCAATCTGCACGCCGCCATTGCTCGTAGGAACGGCTGTTGGGGCGAACATTGCGCCGCCATTAACATGCAGCGTTGCGCCTGGAGTCGGCGTCCCGATACCGACGTTGCCGGATGTCGGTTGCAAGATAACGTTGGTTGTGCCGGTTCCGCTGTAGTTGGAGTTGATGTAGATATTTCCATGCGAGTTGCTGTAGGCTCCTAACAAAATATCCCCAGCATTTAAGCCGAAGTGACCGTTGGAGGTTGCCATCGCAAGAATTCCAACCATGGTCGCGCTGCCAAGCACCGGGTTGTTCATCAGTTTGAGCGATGGCGCGGCGGACGAAAGAAAGAGGCTTTGATCCAATCCGGTAGTATGCAAATGCAACAAGCCAGCCGGACTCGTCGTCCCGATCCCGACGCTACCGCCAGACGCGTTCATGATAACGTTGTTGCCGCCGGTATTGATATAAAGCGGTAGAGAGTTGAATGAGCTGATCCAGGAATAGTTTGAATCATACACGCCAAAGCGCAGACCGTAGGTGGAAGCAGCGGTCGTAATCGCGAGTTTGCCGTCGTTTGAGTCTTAGATAGCGGAAGTGCCACGGATTTCGAGCAGCGCGCCGGGGCTCGTCGTCCCTATCCCGACGGAACCGGCAAAAGTGGCATTACCCGTACCAATACTTATGCCATTCCACCTATCGTAAGTTGTTCCAAGCGTCCAATTGTTATCGGTGCTTGGTGCAACAAATTTAAGGTTGGTGTTAAAATTTATTCCGGTGCCGTCACTAGCATTTCCAAGCGTAATGGTGGGGTTTGTGCTGTTATACGCCTCGTAAATCAGAATTCCGTTGTTGGTCGTATATTCTCCGATGCTGTCAGTATAAAAGCCTGGCGCTCCCAATTCTAACGTGTCCGGGGGTATCATTAAATGTGCCATTCAAATCGAGCGTATATAGTGGCGACGCTGTCCCTATCCCGACGTTTCCGATGGAGTAGTAAATGTTCGACCCAGAAGTTGTCCACTGGCTGCTGCCGCCACTGAGCGCCGCATAGGCTCCACCATTCTGGGATACCTTGAATATATTGGCGGTCGGATCGAAATAGATAACGCCTTGCCCCACCGCTGAAACCGGTGGCATGGAGCCACCCATAGTCAGAGGACCATTGTCCTGTAGCGAAGATGCAGTTATGCCACCGTTAACTTGCAGAGTAGAGGTTGGCGTTACTGTCCCAATACCAACACTACCTGCGAAATAATTATAAGCAACGCTGTCGCCGGCGTAAAAGTCGTAAGGCGTGTTCGTCCAAGTTCCGCCGCTGGTGCCTAGGGCCGTTGATATAAACGCCATAAGCATTGGTAACGGTGCCTGAATTGGTAAAACTGTAGTAAGCACCATAGAAGTTGCTGATAGTGCCGGAGCCTGAATTGGAAAAAATATAGCTAGAGCCATTAAGGAGGGTAGTGCCGCTTCCGGAAAATGTAAGGTAATTCAGATCGACATTGAGTGAATTGCTTGTGCCTGTCGATGCATCGTTGACGTTATTATAAGTACCGTAATAAGTACCGCTGCCGCCGCCACTCCCGAAAGATGCAGTATTGTATGTTCCTTCAAAAGTTGCGTTGCCCGATGTGCTGCCGTTGGTGTAGCTATTGTATGAGCCGAAGCCGCTCAAAACCCCCGTGCTTGTCGAATTGTTGGTGAAAATGTTGTAGGCCCCGTAGCCGCTCATGCCGGTCGCAGTTGAGCTTAGAGTGAAATTGTTAAGCGCGCCGTAGCCAGACGCGTTGGCTGTGCCGCTGTTGCTGATCGAAGCCTCAAACCCGACCATGCCGCCACTGTAGCCGGTCAAATTGTAAGAACCGACATCATTGAGATTCGACGCATATCCGACATACTGACCATAGGACAAAGCCGGCGGGTTGACGGTGACGCCCACATTTTCCTTGATGGCCGGCGTGGGCAAATAGGTTCGCCCATACGATGCGCCATGAGCATAGGCGGTCGTATCGGTGCTTTCGACATCAAGGATATAGCCCGGTGTCGTAGTGCCGATACCGACATTGCTACCGCTCTGGTAGATGTTGGAGGTGCCAAGAGAAGTAGAGCCAGTCCACAAAGGAACGTAATTCGCCGTGCCGCCGCTAACCGCTGTCGATACTGTCGCCCAAGTGCCATCGCCGCGGAGATAGGTGGTGTTGCTGGCCGTGCCGGTGATGCCGCCGAGAGCAGCGGTGCCGATGCCGGTCAAACCGGAGCCGCTACCTGTATGCGTGCCCGCAAAGGTGCCGCCCGTGATTGTGCCAGTGAGCGTCGGCGAAGCCGACATCACGACATTGCCTGTACCTGTCGGCGTGCCAACCGCAACGCCCGCAATCTTGGTGACTGCCGTCACGCCGGCATTTGTAATCGATATATCGCCCGTGGGTGCAACTGATGTTGCGGCGTTCGAGCCATTGCCAACCCAAAAATAGCCGCTAGTCAAAGCTGGCAACGCCGCCGTTGTCAAAGCCGACCATGTGCCGTTACCCGCGAGGAAGGTTGTGCTGCTGGGCGTGCCGGTGATGCCGCCAAGCGCTGCCGTGCCGATTCCGGTAAGGCCGGAACCGCCGCCTACATGTGCTGTCGCTGTGACGGTGCCATTGACTTGCAGTGCTGTTGATGGTGCCGCTGTGCCGATACCGATGTTGCTTCCGTTTTGGTAGATTGCCGAGCTGCTCAGGCTGCTGGTGCCGGTCCACAGCGCCACGTAGTTAGCCGCGCCCGTGCCAATGGTGGTCCCGCTGGTGACGGTCGCCCATGTGCCGTCACCCCGCAAATAGGTGCTGCTGCTTGGCGATCCGCTAATGCCGCTAAGAGCTGAAGTACCAATGCCAGTCAGGGATCCACCAGACCCCGCAAAGCTAGCGGCGGTGAGAGCGCCGCTGATATTAGCCGCACCGTTGACATTCAAAGCGCCGCTGGTTGTCGTCGTTCCGATCGCGACGTTACCGGTCCATGTGGAGTTAGCGCCGGCGACCGTACCCGTCAAAGTCGGTGATGCTGATAGCACGACGCTCCCGGTGCCGGTAGGCGCCATCGTACAACTGATTACGAAACCGTTGGTCGTACAAAAATCACCGCTCGTCAGCACGCCGGTACCGGTGCCGAAAGAGCCCGCATTGATCCAACTGGTCCCATTGCAATATTGGAGAACGTTATAGGTGCTGTTGTAGATAATGTCGCCCGCAATGCCCGACGGGTTGCTACAAGCGGCGAGGCTAGGTTGCGGAAGCAGTCCAGCAAGAATAACGGTCGCGACGATGACAAAGCGACCAAGGAACGAGTTCAGAAATTTCACGTCAAAGGCGCGTCGCTCCTTTCTCTTTACTCGCTCTCGTTATCAAACAACGTACAGATATTTTATACTTTAAAGATTTACTCTTTGTTAATAAGATAGGCGGGCATGAGGCCTGATAAACACAATACGTCTAAAATTAAGAATAAAGGCCGCGCACGCCGCGCACCGATTCGTAGCCCCCGCGCGTGGGCGCACGAATTCATTGCCTTGTTGCACGAGCCGTCCGGTGTTTCGTCTGAGATGATCGAAGCCATTGCAGCAAAGGACATACGACTGCGCGAACGTTTGCCGTCGAGCGTGATCGCAACCAGTTGCGCGAGCGCAAACGCGGCAAACATCTCCATCACCGATTGGTTAAAGATGGCGCATCGATGCGCCGGCCTCATGGTAATCCAGGAGAAAAAGGTTCGGAGACAGATACATGAGATTGAGCGCGCTTTGATCGTCGGACCCGCCGAGGCGAGACGACATATTCAGGCACAACCGATGCTGCTTGGCTACGGCAAAGGCGTGCTCCAACAACGAATGACTGCGATGCAGCGGACGACCGGCTTGCCAAGCGGGGTGTGGCATCATTGTGTACGACGACAACCCGGTTTGCTGACCCGCAAGCCGGCGGCGTTCGTCAGATTGGTGCGAGGGCACCGCCGGGTTTTAGGCCTGACGACCGCGGAATATTGCAAACTCGTTGTGCGAGAACCGCGATTGCTTGCGTGCAGCCCCGATCACATCGATGCCCTCATACGTGAAATGATCGCCCGCTGGGGCTTTTGCCGCGATGAAGCGCGTGCACTCATTCTGCGCGCGCCAAAGCTCGCCCGGGGCGGCAACATGGCAACGATGGATCGTAATGTTGGAGCGCTGGCGCGCGGGTTTGGCGTTGAAAAGGCTCGGGTCGTCGCGGCGCTGCGCTTATTTCCGCCGCTCGCCTATCAAAAACCGGAGCATCTTCTGCGCAGGCTTGAAGCAGGTGCAGTCGCACTGGGTGTCCAACAGGAGACGCTTTTCCAAGCGGTCTTGCGTTCGCCGTCTCTCAGCGTTCGCCGTACCGAAGTCTGGGGAACCCGCATGCGGCTCATCCGGAGAATCGCGCGTGCCCTGGCTGCCGATCTCAGCGCAGATGATGTGCTGGCCAAATTACCTTCCGCTATGACCTATAGCCGAGAGCGATTGATGCAGCGTTACGTCGTGGCGCGGTTAGGCTTGTGGACCTGGAACTGGACCGCGCTATTGACGGTCAAAGATGAAAATGCTCGGAGACTGCTGGACGCGTATTTCATCAAGCACCCGGAGCGATTGGAGTTGCGAGCGGCATTGGCGAAGCGAGGCCTTGCTTGAAGACTCTCAGTTGCGCTCAGTATTAAGTCATCAGCACTAGCCTTCATAATAGGGATTGTGCGCCGCCCGCTTGGAGCAAGTTGCGACCTTCCAGTAAGGCGGCGCAAAGAAGCGAACGCCGTTCGCCATGCCCGCGAGCCAGAAGAGCCCGGTGCCTTCTGTGAGGCCCATGAGTTCGTGCGGCAGATAGAGTGCGCGGCTGATTTGGGTCCAGCTCGTGCCTTCGCTGATCTGCCCCGTTGCGGGCGACAGCGTTTCGCTTGTGTTGGCGGCGACAACTGTTGTTTGTCCCGCGCGGCGTGACATCCAATCAGCCGTCGTGAGATCGTTCGGCGCGAAGCCTTGCACAACACCGGCATTGGCGAGGAAGGATTCCCAGCGCTCATTATAGAGTGACTTCAATTGGGCGAGGTCCTGGCAGATTCCGGCAATCTGCACGTTGTAGCCGCGCACAAGGCCGAAGGCGTCCTCCAGCGGGCCGAGGTGACCAAGCGCGGGCATTTCGTCGATCAGAAACAATGTGCGTAAGCCCCCAGGGCGGTAGAGCGCGCGCAAAGCCGAGACGACGACAAGGCGCAACCATGTGCTATGCGTTCGCATGCGTTCGGCCGGCAAGATGACGTAGACCGTGGTTGGCCGTTCCTTCAGCTTCCGGAAATCCACGCCCGGCTTCTTGAGATCATCGCGCATCGGCTTCGACAATAGCCAGCGTGTCTGCGTATCGCTGGTCGAGCGGATGCTGGCAAGTTCGTTCGTATCCCGCCCGGCAAACCGGGACGCGAGACTGGCGATTTCATAGCCGCCGTCGAGGATCATCTGCGTCGCGGTAAAGCGAAGCCCACCGGTCATCCGCTCGTGCGGTCGCCCGTTGTCGCCGGTGAAGGTTTCGAAGGTGTCGGGCGCGGTCAGGAGTTCGCGGACATTTTCGAGATGGGCCGAATCCCCGTTCCTAAGCTTCTCCCACATGATCAGCGCGACCATCAGGCCTTGCGCGGACTCCGACCAGTGCGGGTCCTTGCTTTCGGTCTTGATCAGCGCCTCCCCGAGCGCCGCGGCATCATCGTAGAAATAGGGCGAACCTGAATCGAGCGCGGCGAGCGGATTGAAACCCGCGGAGCCGAGACCAAGCACGTCAAATGGATTGAGCATGACGACGTCGCTTACCGTGCGGCGATAATCGGCGGTGACCGCGGCAAGCTCGCCCTTCGGATCGACGACAACGATCGAGCGGTCGGTGACCGTCAGCAGATTGGGGATCAGGAAGCGCGTGCCCTTGCCGGTGCCGTTTGGCCCGAACAGCAGCAAGTGGCGCTCGCCGTTGTAATAAATTGTATCGCCGGCGCTTTGCGCAGTTTCATCGTAATGGCGACCGAGGGCAATCCCTTCGTTCTTGTCGGTCACGGCGTTACCTCAATCCGAAAATGTCCGATCGTGCAGCGGCGCCTTCGTGCCGCCGCTGGCGGCGGGGTTTGCTTAGATCTCCGATGCCCGTTCGGCCGCGCCGTAGCCCGTGGTGTTTCGAACCTTGGGCGGCTGATCGCGCCGCAGACCAAGTCCGAATAAATCGGCGCTCGCTCCGAAGGCTGCGAGACCAAGGACGATTCCGGCCAGTGTCAGAAGCGGCAAGCCTTGCGCGGAACGAGCCGTTGTCGCGCTCCAGAACAAAAGAGCGCCACCAGCGAGCACGCAGGCGACGCCAAATGATATTCTCATCCATCGCGGCAGGCGGTCGGTCATTTTCCCATGAACCGCCTTAAGTCCATCGGTTGGTCATCGGTCAGCGTTCGTGCGGCCGATTCAGCTATGATCCTCTCCGCGCGGGCTTTGGCTTCGGCTTGGGAAGCCAGCGCCGCCGCTATGCGCGCGTCAGCTTCAATCTTTTGCGCTTCGGCAGTTTTGGCCCTGAGTTCCTGTTCCTTGATTTCGTACTCTTTCAAGCGAAAGGATTCCGTCGTCGTAAGCTTGAGGCCACGACGGGCCTTGGCGCTGATATCGTCAATGCTTTCTGTTGCGGCTGTGGCGAGCGCCTGCTTTTGCTGCGCATCCGCGTCGCCCTGATCGACTTGAGTTGCCAGTAAAGCTTCCGCGCCGGTGACAGGTGCGCCGGTTCGCATCGCAGCCCGCGTTTTGGCCGGATCGACCGCCTGCGCTTCGCTCTGCGCCGCCTGACCCAAAAATATCCTGGCGGATTGCAGCGCATGGTTCGCGTCGATCGTTAGTTCGGAAGCGGCAAGAACCCCCAAGCCGAAGATCACAGGAATTTTCGCGTAAGCCGGGATCTTCTGCCAGATGCCGCTGAGGGCACCGCCGGCGCCAAGACCGAGAAGAGATTTCATGGCTCGCTCCTTCTATTCTGCCGGAACCGACATGATCCGCCCACGAGGGCGTTCGGCTCCCGGCAAAGAGTCAGCTTCGAGCAACGGTTCTTCGTCGCGCCAGAGAGCGAGCAGCAGACCGAGCAAGACCAGCGGGAGGATTTCAATGACGACGGCGACGATCCACGCCAAGGGCTGAGGCTTCAGCAAGATTGCGTGCTTGGCATCGATAGGCTCGTAAACCGGAGCGTCGACGGCGTGTCGCTGCTTGGCAAGCGCGAGCGCGACCGAATGCAGGTTGCGAACGGATTCATCGATGACGATCCGCGCGTGCGTCGGCGCGAGGCCGTTGTCGAGACCGGCCAGACTGGGCGCAAAGCGAATGGCATTCGCGGAGGTGATCGCACTGACCGCACGACCGACGCTCTCCTGAAACGCACTTGGGTCATGTGCAGCAATCGCCCGCTCAGCGTCGCGGATGACTTCATTGGCGCGGGTCAACAGATCGTCGCGCTCCTCGCCCTTGCCGGCGAGCGCGACGCTCATGGATGTCATGCCGGCGGCGGCATTCTTGAGGGCGGTATAGACGACCTTTTGTCCGACCCTGCCGGAGACGATACCGGTGGAGCCCTCGGCGTTGGCGGTTTTATTGAGGTTGGCTGCCGCACTATCGAGGGCGCTCAGGATGTTCCGCTCAGATGCTGTATTGGTAGCAGCTATATTCAAAGCCGTCGTCAGACGGTCGAGATACTCGTGCTGGTGCGCTTGTAAGGCAGCGTTGCCGCCAAGCATCGAGGCCAAGAACCATCCTGAGCAGCCGACACCGACCAGAAACAGAACGGCGCCGAATCCGAAGCCGATGGCCCTCTCATATGCCTCGCGCGCATGGGCGGCGTAGCCGAGCGCCACGTGCCAGCCAGCACTCAGAAGGATGGCGACCACTGCCGCCGCGACAAACGGCAGGGCCACATAGCCGCCGCCGCTTGCAAAGGCATCAGGGAAGATGCCAAGGCCCACCGCGAAAGCCGCCGCGCAGGAGGTTGCCAGCGCTGCGACGCGCGCCAGGGTGAGATGGGTTTGCGAGGTGGGACGCTCGCGCGTTCGAGGTAGATTAGCCATGGACCTACTCCTCTCTTTCGAGCTCAACAGCGTTGAGCGCTGCGGATCAATGGAATCGATCCGATTGGGAGTGAGGGCAGACTGTCAAATTTTGAAACCGGCCAAAAATGCCGATCTGAGAGTGAAATTGGGCGTGATAAAGTGGAAACGCATCGCGTCGTCTGGGTAGTCGTGCCGGTGGGCGGCCGTCGCTAACCGACCAGCGAACGTACCTTCCAACCTGTCGGGATGACGGCAAGAATCAAAGCTTGCGCAGAGGGTTAGTTGTGGTCGCCGAAATGAACCTTGCGCGGCCATCGCACCGTTTCGATGGCCAGAATTTTCGGCAGGCATTGTGCCGCTCAGTACGCCGCAACCGTGATTTTCATCCCGTTCACGTTGCCGCGCAGCGTATTGATCTTTTGAGGGCGAGCGGGTTGGACTCAGCGTTGCGATCATCCGCTGGGCTTCTAGCTAATACGTATCCGACGCCAGATGCAAGGCGTTCCCGCCGCGTCGAGCGCAGCGCGATTGAACACGGCATAATGATCGAGTGGTCCGGTGAGAGCGGCCCGCCAACCAACTGTGACCGTCTTGCGGTGCACGCGCACGGCTTGCCGTACAGGCGGGTAATACCGACTGAGGGCCGGCGGACCGATCTCAAGAACCGGCGCGGTTTTGCTGTCCTCATAGCGCCACACGACGCCGGGTGCAACGCGCGCCCGAAGCTCGACGGTTCGGGCGTCAAGATCAATGGTTGCCGACACGCGCCCATACAGTTCGGCTCCAATTCCAACCACCTTGCAACTCAATTCGACTGGCGCAGCAACGACCGGAGCAACGGAACCCGCGAGAATTGCCGCCGCGATCATAAGCTTGCGGACCATGCTGTCTTTCCTCCGAGCTTGCAGCGTCGCCACATGTCAGGAAGCTTTTGCGTGCTCGATTGCGTTGCTCAGTCCCTTGTAGACAGTAAAAAACGCCAGGCTGAGCGAAAACCCGTACAGGGCCATCGGTTGCACCACGTTGAAGTAGAACCAATCGTGTGTTTCGTGTGATACCACCGCGAGATTGATGATGTGCAAAAGGAAGGTGGCGAAGAACGCCGTCATTAGCGACCACGCAATAAATCGCGTCGCTCTTGCCACCGCTTCGGCTGTTGCGCGACCGGCTTTTGTCGCGGCTCGGCCGCTAACACTACCTATGACCTCGAATGCTCCTGCCGCAACCGCGAGCGAAAGCGCGATTATCACGAGGCCCGCTATCGTTGTCGCAACGAAGCCGAGCAACGGCCACGCGGTATCTAGCCAGCCGCTCGCGGCAGGCTGTGCCATATCGCCAGTGCTTTTGTATTGCAGGAATCTACCGCATTCCGCTTGTAGCTGGATGTAATCGGGGTTCAGTTCACGGGCTTGCTGTTGCGCTCCCGGCACAACCGGGCCGGATTGCCGGTCTATCACATTGCTACCCGGCTGCATTTTGGCGAAGGCGCTGATCCGCTCTGCGCAATTCTTCATCAACGTTGTGCTGATGTTGGAATTGACGGTCATCAGGCGCTCAAAGACGCGCAATCCGCCATTCGTAACCGGCACGAGGAACAGCAGCGCCGCAAACCCGATCACGGCCCATTTGATGGCCTGGTGTTTCAACAGCGCACCACCCGCCGCTTGCAGCATCGCCCACACCGTTGCCTCCTATGGCGTGTGTTCGTCCGGCCCAACCCAAGTGACGCGGTTCGTTTAAATAGTGATCGGCAACTTCGGTGAAGTGTTGGCGCGCGGGGACCGCTTCGGCGGCGGCGGTGAGACATCAGAATGCGGCGACTGGTAGCGGCCGGACGGCGTCGAAGACGGTGCGTCCCTCATCATCTGTTGCCGACGCGCGTCGTCATCCCGTTGCATCTGCTGCTGACGCTCATAGTCGCGCGCCGCGTTATACCCGGCGATGCCGTTCGAAGATTCCGGTTGCGAGCCGTACCGCTGATAGCTTTGATAACCGTGATCGTAGTCGTCGTCCGCACGCGCGGCCTGCGCGCCGAGCAGCAAGAGGGCGATACATAATCCTGACGTCAAACCTCTCATCTTAGTCTGCTCCTGTCTGGTTTTGCGGGTCGGAAGGTCGGTGCTTGCCGGGTTACGAAGGCTGTTGCAGCAGCATGGTCTTGAGGCGTTGCATGGATGAGAGATGCGCCGCGTCCGGGCCGGTCGAGCTTTCAAGACTTGCAGGATTTTCTTGTGCTGATCGCGTCGCGGCTCTTACGCAGCACGCCCACGACCAACGACCGCACGGAAAGCTAAGACCGGAATCATGTCGGCCACACGCAGGTGTCAACGAACCGTGACTGTGTGTGGTTTCTCGCCGTTGAGCCGATCACTCGCGTTGTCGAGATTGATCCGCATGAAGCTGAAGTGGTCCTCACCGACGAACCCTCGTTCAGATCAGTAGTACACTGCGACGGCGGATGCAGACCGGCCAACGCATTGAGAGGAGACGGGGCCTCCTGGAGCAGTGCCCGGAACGGTGACCGATCCGGAGCGGAACGTTACCCTCCCGTGCGCAGGAGGAGACGTGATGCGCAGACTAAGCCGTTGCCCGCGGCAATTACGATCCATGCTCCAAGGATGGGCGATGAGCGTCGAGACGCCCGATGCGACCGTTGCGTTTTGCGCATACACCGGCCCGGCGATGAACGCGGCCACAAGAGCTGTAAAACCAAGTCTAAACATTAGCGACTTCCCTTATCGATGGTAAAAAAGATCACGTGCCAATAGCGCATGGTCGCGGGCCGCGTTATAGCCGCCGATGCCATTCGAGGATTCGGGCTGCGAGTTTCTGTGCTGATAGCTCGATAGCCGTGGCCGTAGTTCTCATCCGCTTGCGCAGCCTGCCAACCGATCAGCGGAAAGGCGATAGACAGCCCCGTGGGTCTCCTGACGTGAATGCCGGAGCCCTCACCGACATTCGTGTGACATTCTCTCACGTTGCTTCCGCGCATCGACCGGCCTGTTTTCGCTTGGAGCAGAGACGCGAGAGAACGTTGCCAACGCGGCGCGTGATCGTTATTCTCGCCCCGCGCCTCGTCGCCCGAGATCCGCTTCGCCTTGCTCGCTAGCAATCGACTGCTCGCTTTCAAAATGAAAAGACATGAAATCTGACGAAATCGCCGCCCCGGTCGGCACCGTGGTGACGGTCGAAGGCCAAGTCGCGGCAAGCGCGACGGCCGTTCGCGCTGCGAAACAACTAGGGTTCGGTGCGTTTACGCTCGAGCGTTCTCGGGGCATCCTGTTTCGCGGCGAACGACTCGTCCCGCTGCGCAGACAGGCATTCGACACGTTGCGCTATTTGGCGGAGCGCAGCGGCCAAATCGTCTCCAAGAACGAACTGGTCGCGGCGGTCTGGGCGGTAGCACCCGCCGATCCGGACGGCTCGCTGGCTCAATGCATCAAGGAAATCCGCAAGGCGCTCGGCGATGAATCGCGCTGGATGATTCGAACCGTCCCGGGCACCGGCTACGAATTCAAGGCGGAGGTGGCAGAGCATGACACGCCCGCGCCGGTGGTGCCTGGCAACGCGACGGGCGGCGGCGCCGCCCGAAGTGGGATCGCGGGCCGTCTGCACGGGCTTGGACAGCGACCGATTCTCCTCGGCGCCATCGCGGTCCTGGCGGGCTTTGTGTTCGCCCTTCCGCTCATGACGTACTGGACCTCCGCCGTTCGGCGGCCTGCGGTCGATACCGTGCGGGAGTCGTATCGATATTGGCCGCCTGACACGATCCACACCGGCGAGGAGGTGACGGCCCAAACCCCTGATGGGAAATGGATCACCTGCATCGGTGGTATGGTGGGCATAAAAGCGCGGAGGTGCTGGTACGGAAAGGGCCGCCCCTCGCTCAATGAGGTCGGCGGATAGGCGCGTGCGTTCGATCTCCCGGCTTATTGCATGCTCCTGTAGATGATCCGGCGCCTTGGTTGCGAATGATTTGCAAAAATGGTATCGGGACGGTAGATGTCATTCTGCCTGCGCGATTGACCTATCCTTCGGATCGCCGCCTTTTATTTCTTGTCCGCGACAAACTTCCGAATCGCCGCATCCGGTCCAAATTGAAATTCAAAAAGGTCATCGTCCGCTTCAGGAACGCGCGTTAGGCTCACGGACTGGATCGTCAAACCCTGCCTCAGCATTCTTGCAAAGGGATTCTCGGAAGGCGAACCCGGAGAACCATAATCGCAAAAGACCTGTTCCGGCGTCATGCGTCCCGCCAGCACCTCCTGAATCTTCCGTGCCGACATCTTTATCATAGTGCCTCCCTGGCTCAGTGTGTGAATAGGCGTGCCTTCGTGTGCATCGGCATTCGCAATCCAATGCAGCGCGTCTTGCGGCGTCGCGGTCGGTGCCGGCAAATGCGACGCGGCGCGATTGACGAGCGCCAGGAGTGCAGCGGAATCCACCGCGTTCTTTGCGCGTGGGTTCACGTAGACATCGCCGGCCATTCGCAATTTTTTTACAACCTCTGCGAAGGCCGTGGTTGGCGCCAAGGGGATGACGAGAATAACGACAAAGCTTACCGATGAATTCTGGCGAAAGAACTCTTGACGACCTGATCAATGCTTACGGCTTCGGGGTGCCTCTGCTTATTCTTCAACAACGCGCAGCCGCCGTCGCAGAGGAAGATTCCGAAAGCGCCCGCGGGTTCGGATTTCTTGAGTTGCCGTGCCTTGGCTTTGAGCGACGTGTAGACGGGATTGCGCGTCAGTGAGTAAGCCGCTTTATAGGATGGATAGCTTCCACCACCGTATCTTTGGTTTGCATCATACCTGACTGTTACTTTTACCCCCGGTTCGTCGATAGCCACGCTCGCTGTCGCAAGCTTTTCCTCCTGCACCCGCTTGAACATCGGTGCGACATGCTGTTTCAACATCTTCTCGATCTCCGGCCCTAGCGGAAGCGCGAGCCGCATTTTTCGATTCCGGTAGTCCGGTCCAGTTGCCTCGCCCTTGATCGTGTAATGGGTCGAGCCGGGTAGCTGGTACTTTTGCTTGAGGCGGGCCAGCGCCATCGAGAAGCGCATGGCCGGATTTTCGTCTTCGAGCCCGTCATCCGAGACGGTGGCAATGTCGGCGGTAAAGCGGATAGGAGCTTCCGCTTCTTCGACGAAAGTCATATCCGGCCGAGATCCCTGAGGCGACGGCACTTCATAATCGATCTTTCCGACATGCGAGAAGCCGAAGAGCAGAGCAGTTTCCCACTCAAAGCCCAAAGCCGAACTCGATTGCCGGTCAAGCTCGTGCGCGAGCTTGTTCCGCGCTTCGATCGAAAGACGCACCGCCAAGTGATCGAGCATGCCTTGCAAGGCGCGGCGGGTGAACATCGCCATCAGACGGCGTCCCGGTCAGCGAGGCTTGGTAAGGGCCGACAGGTTCGCAGCTTCCTGCTGCGCCTCCTGAGCCATATCCAAGACGAGAAACACGACCTTCACCGGCCCGTACTGCCCCTCGTACTCCGCGATAAATCCGGGCGGCCGCGCGTCGGTATGAGGAATGTCTTCGGCCCTCTTGTACTTGAAGGAATTCGGCGCTTCCTTCTCTGCCACTTCCTTCAGGTAGTCGACAATGGTGGCTGGATTCTTGATATAGGCATAGCTCAGATGGAAGAATATAGTGCAATGGTCATAAGCAAAGAGCTTCTGAAAGTGAGCGGTCAGGTCTTTCCGCATCGCTTCGTGGGTCATCGGCCTGCTACAGACAACGGCTTCAATGACCGACTGCGTTATCCCGTCTTTCTGCACGAGAAGGTCGCGTTGACCGGGATTCCCCTTCGGTGTGCGTCCTCCCCTCGACTGGTCGGGTATCGTCCAACCCAGGTGCGATACCTGAGCAGCAAGAACTTCGCGGAGGTGAGCGCTGAGATCGTCTTCACAGGAATCGATGGTAACGGTTGTCATCATGGGCGCCAGAGATGTCACCCGCGCCGCTGCCGTCCGGATTTCGTTGGTCAGAAGCTTCTCCAACGGATCAGGCGCATCAATCAAAATTGCCGCCTGCTCGGAGGGAGCCATCTGGGCAAACTGAAAACGGGCGCTTTGAATACGTGTTGTAAGGTCGTCCTCTGAAGACAAGTTCGCGGTTGCGGCGAAATGCTTTCCCGTCTTGATATGATCACGCGCGGCCTGGAGAACCAGCATTTTGCCCTCTGCCTTTTCGGCTTCATCCAGAACGGCGAGAGCCTCGCGAAGCCTTCCCGTTCGCGAGAGAGCGACCGCGCCATAGGCGGCGGCGCTATTGCGAAGCCCGATGGGAATTATCGCAGCCAGGGTTTCATTGGCTTCATTAGGCTGGCTGAGGGCAAGCAACAGAAGCGCCTTGTTGCAGTTGAATATCTCCCGATCCGCGGCGCTCAGATTGCGCACACGGAGCATGGAAGCTTCGGCGTCAATCAGGGCCTTTCGGCCATTGACCAAATCCTCTCCCTGCAATCGGGCGAACAGATCATTGCCGAGGAGACGGGAGATGCGCGCTGCAAAGAGATTGACCGCGTAGGCGGCAACTTCAGGATGGCGGTGATGGAGGGAGGCGAACAAATCCTCAGCACCCTTCCGGTCTCCGGCGGGATCGGCGAGGGCTGCGAGACCTCTATAGAAGTAGATGGTTCTGACCGCCGACCCTTTCGCTTCCCCCGACAGTTCGGATGGCGGTTCGGCGGCTGCGATGCCCGGCCAGTCGCCGCGCAGATATTTCAAACGCAAGTTAAGCGTCACGCGGGTCAGCTCCCGGCCAGGAACCCGACCGAACGTTTTAAGCCCACGTTCGGCTTCGATGAACTTCGCCGCCACATCGGACGCGCCTGCCGCGATCAACTCCTCGATGCGAAGCATAGCCTCGGGAAGTGATCGGATGTTGCCTGCATCAGCCGGGTCGAGGCCAGCGATGCGCCGCGCGATCCGGTCTCGCGTCGCAGGCGGCGCTAATACGGAGAGCCGCGCAAGCACCGCCGGTTCGTCGATATCGAGGAGCGCGGCCAGCAGGCGCTCCCTGTGGTCGCCCCCGAGAGCCAGGAGCGCTGCCGCCAGATCAGCCGCGATGGGCCGGTCGCTCACGCCACGGTAGGGGTCCGTTTCGAACCGGGCGCTGAACGCGGCGACACGTCCTTTCTCATCATGCTTGACCGCTCCCATCTGCACCGTCTTGATCAGCGCGCCCGCGAGATCGTCAGGGGTTGCTTCTCCGAGACCGGATACCGCCCGGCACAAAATGCGGACGTGAGCGCGAATTGAGCGAGCAACCTCGTCTTCGACTGTAAAGGGATTGGCATCCGGTGCAGAAGCAGCGGCCATTCGCGACTTAACGTCGATGGGCAGGAGGAATTTCTGACGCGAAGCCTCGGGCGCGCTTATCGCCAGCTTGACCAGCGCGGTAGCCGCGCTCACGCTTATCCGGTTTGCAGACAAGGCGTAAGCGCCGCCGTCAATCGAGTCGATGTAGGTAGCCATCAGCGGCGCCGGATCGACGGTGCCCGCAAGTTCGCCAACATCGACAACATCCAAGGCTGCCGCGAAAGTTGAAGTGCCAAGGCCTGCTTGCGGAAAGTTCGAGGCCAGCGATGCAAAGATTGCTTGCTGGATTGCCGCAGACTGGCTCGCAATTTCTTCGCGAAGGATGGCGAGCATTGGATCGATGGTAGCCGCGTCCTCGCCGAAGACGGGCTTCACGGTCTTATGCAAAAAGTCCAGAAGCGATGCCGCCTCTGCGGGCGCGGCTGAACCCTCTTCAAGAAATTGCCCAAACACCGAGACAGCATCGGAAAACGCCATAGCTTTTGTCGCCTGATTATCGCGGGCTCTCAGCTCTTGATCCCAGGCGCCGGGCATGCCTGACCACGGCGCAATCAGCGAACAAGCCAGCGCTGAGGTCGCGGGGTAGAGAAGCAAATCCGCGAGCAGCATTGGGCTCCAGCTCAACCTGAACAGCACGACGACGAAAATTTCAGGCCGTTGCAGCGCCAACGCGATCAACTTGGCGGCTAAGGCATGCGGAGCCGGCGAGAATTCCTCAGCTTCCACGTCGGACAGGATAAGGCCGATGAGGCCGGCAAGATCGCCATTGGCGCTCATCGCCCCGGCGATCAAGCCTTCGAGCCTGATATCACCGAGCCAAGCGGCACGATCGACGACGGTGGTAGGAACGGGCGGAACATATCGTTCTGCGCTTTCGACGGGTTGTCCGCTACGCAGCGCCATCTGCCGGATGAAGCCGCTGCGTGTTTCTTCCCAGCCAACGAGGCTTTGCTCAGACTCAAGCACGCTCATCGCGGTTTCGCGGAAGGCCTCGACGGATTTTTCACTCCACGCTTCGTGCGGTATCAATGTCGGAAGTCCCATCAGACGCCAGCGATCAACCCACACCCGGAGCTGAGCCGGATGGAGGCCGGGGCCGGTCACGCTGCGGTCCCAAAGACGCGCGGCCACCCATTTCGGGTCCTGACTGCGCAGGGCGTCTGGCGCTAGACCGCCGCTTTCGATCGCCGCCACGAGGGGGGCCAGGTCGGCGCTGTTTCGCGCCGGCTCGCCGAGAACGTAGCTTTCCTCGAAACGCTTTTTGAGCAGCGCAACAAGCGCCGTCATTGTGCCGGGGGAAGCCGCGCGCGCCCGTTGGTCAATCTCAAACGGCGTAGCGAGCCGTCCCCAGACAATGCGAAACCATCCAGCCGCAAGCACCTCGTCGAAACCCGGCTCACCGGAATCTGATGCTAAGGCTGCTTCATAGGTGGTTCGTGCTCTGTCAACGTCGCTCTCGAAGACCACATCGAGATTAAGAAGGAGATTAAGCAACAGCTCATCGCGAACCAAGTTGCCGGCATTGGGACGAGCGGGCGCAGACTTCGCCACAGGCAGGTAGCGCGCGAACCGGTCACGTAGAATGCGCCTCGTCTCGGCAGGCGCATATTTCATACTTGAGAAACGTGGCATCTAGTTTTCGTCCCGGTTGGGCCGACTCCCTTCGGCCACCGATAATGACCCTTCGGCTCGATTCTTCCAGCGTCTTTCTTGTTTTCGCGCGCCTGGCGAAGCCGGTCGGGCTGTCGTGAACCGAGCCCCGAGATCCGTACCGGGATTGCGGGTCTCGGCCATCCGGCGTCCATCCCTCGCGCAAGTATAATGTGTCGCTGCGCGACCATTCGGTTGTGTTCAGTCGGGGATGCGAGGGCTCTGCCCTGGCACCCCCAGCAAGAACAAAATCGGTCTCCCCCAATCTTCGCTCGGAAAATCTCGCTGCCAGATTGGGCGGAAAGAGACCCCCTCCGATTTTGTTCTTGCTCCCCCGCACCCGGTCTCGCCGACGGGCAGGGGTTCATGCGCGGAGTCTGCGCAGAACCCGTAACCTAAGGAGAGAACCATGAGTGATAGAAGAAAAATCGCTGCAGCAAGCAAGAACATCGTGTTGGTGCCGCTCGGCAAGCTGAAGAAGTCCCCAAAGAATGTGAGGCAGGTGCCGCACACCAAGGCCGACCTTCAAGCCTTGGCCGCCAGCATCGCCGCCATCGGCATGCTGCAATACCCTGTCGTAGAGCCGGAGATCGGTGCGAAGGGCAAGCCAACCGGACATTATCTGGTCAATGCCGGAGAGGGTCGCCGCCTCGCGCAATTGCTTCGCGCCAAGCGCAAGGAGATCAAGCCCGACGAGCCGATCTGTTGCATCCTCGACACCGAGCACAGCGCAACCGAGATCAGCTTGGCCGAGAATGCCATCCGCTCGGACATGCATCCCGCCGACCAATACGAGGCGTTCGCCAAGCTGCACAGCGAGGAAGGCCAGAGCGCCGAGGACATCGCGGCGCGGTTTGGCGTCACGGCGGCCGTCGTCCGGCAACGTCTCAAGCTTGGCGCGGTAAGCCCCAAGCTCCGTGACCTTTACCGCAAGGGCGACATGACGCTCGACCAGCTATCGGCCTTTGCGATCACCGAGGACCACGAACGTCAGGAACGCGTATGGAGCGAGTTGCCGCGTTTCAATCGGAGCCGCGAGTCCATCCTTCACGCCCTCAGTGAAGGTCAGGTGCGTTCCGACGACCGCCGCGCCGTGTTCGTCGGTATGAAGGCCTATCAGGCGGCGGGCGGCACCATCGTCCGTGATCTGTTCGATAGCGAAGGCGGCGGCTTCTTTGCCGATGCCGAGCTTCTAGGTCGTCTCGCACGCGATAAGCTACAAATCGAGGCGGACGAGGTCGCTAAGGAAGGCTGGCGTTGGGTTATCGCCGAGATCGACCTTGATCGCGAGGCTTGCGCCGATATGCGTCGCGTATTGGCGAGGCCCGTGCCGCTCTCCAAGGCGGAGCGTAAGCGTCTCGCCAAGCTGCAAGCACGTTACGATGCTCTGTGCGAGAAGCATCAGCATGACGACGAGATGCTTCCGAAGGCGGCGGAGCAGCTTGCTCGCATCGAGGCGGCCATCGAGGCTCTGCACCGCGAGGAGTACAAGGCGCGGGATATCGCGTTGGCTGGCGCATTCGTCACGCTCGCGGGCGACGGCTCGGTCCGCATCGAGCGCGGTTTCGTCCGCACCGAGGACGAGCCGAAGTCCAAGGCCAAAGCCGCCGATGAGACCGAGGAATCTTCGGCCAAGGACGCCGATGGTCTTGCGCCGTTATCCGAGAAGCTCGTTGCCGAATTAACCGCGTATCGCACATCGGCTCTCCGCAACGAGTTGGCGCAGCATCCGACGACGGCTCTGATCGCCCTGATTCACGCGCTGGCCTTGGCGACTTTCTTCCGAGGCAATAACGGTTCGTGCCTTCAGATCACGCCGAAGTCTGCATGGTTGTCCGGTCATGCCACCGGCATCGACGAGAGCTTGGCCGAGAAGCAGATTGCCGAGCGGCATACGGCGTGGGCCAAGCGTCTGCCGGAGGCCCCCGAAGCGTTATGGACGTTCCTGCAAGGACTTTCCGATGCAGAGCGCCTTTGGCTTCTGGCGCATTGCGTGTCGCTGACCGCCAACGCGGTTCGCGCTCCGCGCCAGTGCGGCAGCGAGTCCGAAGCCCATGCCGCCGTTCTGGCGCATGAGGTTGCGCTCGACATGACGGCCTACTGGCAGCCGACCGCCGCCAGCTACTTCGGTCGTGTCAGCAAGGAACGCATCGTTCAGGCCATGCAGGAAGGCGTGTCGCCGCAAGCCGCCGAGAACATCGCACGGCTGAAGAAGCAAGCGATGGCCGAAGCCGCCGAGGCTGCACTGGCGGGCAAGGGATGGTTGCCGTCGCTGCTTCGCCGCACCCCATAGGCGGCGGCCAATCCTACATAGCGGCAATCGGGGCCGGAGCGCTTTAGGCGCTCCGGCCTTTTTTGAGCCGAGGCCGTGCGGCCAACGACGGATTTGATTTTTCAACCCATCGCGGGCACGGTTCATCCTACAAACCTCGCGATTCCAGTGAAAAGGGCAAAAAGGCCTACACAGATTCTACACAGGCTTTTTTGTTAGTAAATTTTCATATGAAATCAATTAGTTATATATGCCTGAACCCCCTCACGGGGAGAGGGAAGAAGAAACCGAGCGCTCCGACTCAACAAAACTGAATCAGACTCTAGATGTCGTCGGCGACCATCGTCGTGGTCAGCGTTCCCAAACCTTCGATCGTCGCGGTGATGACGTCGCCCGGTTTCAGGAAAGTCTGCGGTTTGCGGCCGAAGCCGACGCCGGCCGGCGTCCCCGTTGCGATGACGTCGCCGGGCTCCAGCGTCATGATGGCGGAGAGATGTTCGACGAGGGCCTGGATGCCGAACACCATCTGAGCCGTGTTGGAGCGCTGCATCGCAACGCCGTCGACGTCGAGCGCCATCGCGAGGTTCTGCGGATCGCGGACGTGAGATACCGGCGTCAGCCACGGGCCGAGCGGTCCGAAGCCGTCGAACGCCTTGTGCAGCATCCAGTCGATCCCCACCGCGGGACGCTTTGCGAGCCAGTCGCGCACCGAAATATCGTTGAATACGCTGTAGCCCGCGATCGCCTCCATCGCCGCAGGCCCGCGGCAATGATGCGCTTTGCGGCCGATGATCACGGCGAGTTCGATTTCCCAGTCCGTCTGCGTAGTACCCCGCGGAATCACGACTGCGGCTCCCGATCCCACCAACGTCGTGGTCGGCGGTTTCAGAAACGAATAGGGCCACGCCGGCGTTTCGGTGACGCCCATTTCCTTCATGTGGTCGTGGTAATTGGTCCCGATGCAGATAAGCTTGCGCGGATAGACGATCGGCGGCAGCCATCGCAGCGCGCGTTCCGGCAATGCCGCGGAAGACAGATGCCGGCCGGCGTCGACCGCGCGCTGTATGTCGATATCGGCGACAGGCCAGTCCTGCAGGATATCAAGCAGACCGTTCGGCGAATTCGTGCGCTGCGGCAGAAGCCGGATCAATGGAACGATGACGGCTTCGTCCACCCGAACGACGATCTGCGGCGCACCGCCGTCGTGGCTCGCATAGCCGAGCTGATATTTGGTCATCGGCGTATTTTCGGTTTGAGGATGCACCAACATGCCGTGATACGAGGCGCCGCGCCTTTGACGCAGTGAATTGTCTGCACGCGCGGAATCGATCGCGTGCATGACGTCGGCTGTTTCCGTCGAACGCGGCCGGTCATCAATTCCATGCATTATCTGACTGCAACACTTGCACTCGCTAAAGGTCTGCGGCGGGCGATAGTGACGCGAATGGCCGCAGACACGGCATCCACAAGTTCCCGGCAGATACGGGACCTGCTTACAACAAGGGAGTGAAGCCAATGACCGCGGAAACCCAGGAAGCATCCCCGCGCACCAAGCCCAAACCCGCCGCAAAACCGGAGAAACTCGGTCACGAGCCGCGTCCGGCTCACCGGGTCCGGCGGCTCGCCCACGCCACGTTCGAGACGCCCGATCTGGAGCGCCAGATCGCTTACTACACCCAGGCTCTCGGCCTCACTCTCGTGGAGCAGACCGCCGACACGGCGTGGCTGGCGACCGGTGCCGATCATCACTCCGTCATTCTGCACCGCGGCGCCGCGCCGGCCTGCAAGCGGCTCGGATTCGAGGCCGCGCCGGAGACCGATCTCGGCGACTTCGAAAAGCAGTTGCGCGGCCATGGCGTGCGGACCGAACGTCGGCGCGATGCCGATCCGTTCACGCCCGATCTTCTGACTTTCAGCGACCCGATGGGCGTGCAGATCGAAGTGTTCGGCGAGCGCCCGCTGCTTGCCGCTCCGGGCTACGCCGGCGCCGGTGTCGTCCCGCACAAGCTCGGGCATGTTGCCTTCAACGTCATCGACGTTCAGAAAGTCGTGTCGTTCTATTGCAAGTTTCTCGGTTTCCGGGTGTCCGACTGGATGGCGGATTTCTTCGCCTTCCTGCGCTGCAGCACCGATCATCACACCATCAATCTGATCGATTCGAAGCGCGCCCGCATGAACCACGTCGCCTTCGAGCTGCGGGACTGGGCCCATGTCGAGACCGCGCTCGATCATCTGTCGCGGCACGACTGTCCGCTGGTGTGGGGTCCGGGCCGCCACGGCATCGGCCACAACATCTTTACCTATCACCGTGATCCCGACGGTCAGATGGTCGAACTCTTCACCGAACTCGATCGCATCCCGGACGAAGATCTCGTCACGTTCGAGCCGCGCCCGTGGCATCGCGACAAGCCGCAGCGGCCCAAGGTCTGGGAGAAGAATCCGAATGCCGCAAACCTGTGGGGCATCACGCCGCCGCCGGGATTCCTCGACTAGAGCGTGACGACTTCTCTTCGATTCGTCATCCCGCTCTATCCTTATGTTTGAGCATGATCTTTTCGGAAGACCGGTACCCACTTTTCCGGATCATGCTCTAAGCCGTGAGAGCACCGCCATGAAGCCGCGGACCAAGAACGCAGCGCGTAAGCCGGACGACGATTCCGGCGCGCTCGCGGCGTTGATGGGTCCGATGCTGAAGAAGCGCCTGTTCGTGATCCTGTCGGCCGGCGGCGCGCAGCCCGAAGCGATCCGCCGCCATCTCGTGGAGCACCTGCGCTACATGATCGAGCTGGAGCGCGCCGGCGTTCTGTTCGCGTCTGGTCCGTTCGCGGCGGACGGAAACAAGGATGCGCGGCCCGGAGACGGACTGACGATCGTCCGCGCCGACAGCTTAACGGCGGCGACCGCGATCGCCGAACGGGATCCGTTCGTTCGGCACGGCGCGCGCAGTTTCACGGTCAGGGAGTGGACCGTGAACGAGGGCTCGATGTCGGTGAAGGTAAACCTGTCGGATCAATCGATCGAGATCGCGTAGCAAGGGCAATTCCATGGAGACGGTCGGTATCATCGGGCTAGGCAAGATCGGCGGACCGATCGCCCTGAATTTACTGGCGCGGGGCTATCGCGTCGTCGGATACCGCCGCGGCGACATGACCGCGTTCAGGGAGGCCGGCGGCATCCCCGCAAGTTCGGCGGCCGAAGTGGGCGCTGCCTGCGATATCGTGTTCTCCTGCCTGCCGTCCGACAAGGCGCTGGAGAGCGTCGTGAACGGTGCCGACGGCCTCGCCGCGGGGGCGCGTCCCGGACAGATCATCGCCGAGCTCGGATCGCATGCGCTCGAATCCAAGCAATCGCACGTCGCGACGTTCGCCGGGCACGGAGCGTTTTTCCTGGACGGCGAGGTTGCCGGAACGCCGGGCATGGTGATCGCCCGCAAGGGGGTCGTGTTCCTCGGCGGCAACGAAACGGCTTGCGCGAAGGTCATGCAGGTCGTCAGAGGCTTTGCCGATTCCTGCTACTACTTCGGACCGTTCGGTTCGGCGAGCCGGGTCAAGCTGATCTCCAATCTGCTCGTCGCGATTCACGTGAGCGCCGCGGCCGAAGCCATGGCGCTCGGCCTCAAATGCGGCGTCGACGTCGATATGATGATCGAGGCGATCGCCGCCGGCAGCGGTGGTTCGACCCAGTTCGCGTTGCGCGCGCCGGCGATGGCGCAAGGCCGCTACCTGCCGGCACAGGGATCGATCGACCAGCTCTCGAAATATTTCGGGCTGATCGCAGCCCTGGCCGACGAAGTGGACGTGGCGACGCCGCTGCTGGACCGGGCCGCCGGCCTGTTTGCCGAAGCCGCCGATTCCGGGCTCGGCGCGCACGACGTCGCCGTCATGGTGCGGGTGCTGTGCCAGCACAAGCGGTCGCAGGTCGCGCGCGCGCCGAGCCTACAACATGTAACCGCATAGCGCGTCGCGCTCGACCGACGCACCGATCAGGGAGGACATCATGCCGGTCAAATTGCTCAACGCCTTCATCGTGCCGGAGGATCAGGAGGAGGCCTTCCTGCAGAACTGGAAGACCACGGCCGATTTCTTTTCGCGCGACCCCGGCTTCATCGAAACCCACCTGCACCGGAATACGGGAGTGGGCAACGGCACGTTCCGTTTCATCAACATCGCGACCTGGGAGAGCGCCGAGGCGTGGCGATCGACGCACGACGCGTACCAGCCCGGCGAGTACAAGCTGCCGGGCGTCAAGGGTCATGCGGCGATCTTCGAGCCGATCGTCGACATCTACCGTCAGGCCAAAGAATAGACCGGTTGAAGACTAACGGGAGCGAAACGACGACCGTCTGAAATCGCAAGCAACAAATAACGAGGGAGAGAACACCATGACCATCGCAGATACGCCGATCAAGGATATCCATGGCGCGGCCGGACCGGCCGACGCCGAGGCATTCAGAGGGAGCAACGGCGCCATCTATCCGGGATGGCTGACGACCATGGCCTCGATGGTCGGCCTGACGCTCGGACCGAGCGCGTTGCTGGTGTTCTGTTTCGGGAGTTTCGTCGGACCGCTGCAGAGCGAATTCAACTGGCCGATCGGGTCGATCTTTCTCGGCGGCACCATCCTCGCGATGGGCAACGTCATCGTCACGCTGATCGCCGGTCCGCTGTCCGACCGCATCGGCGCGCGCCGGATCGTGTTATGGACGCTGCCGTTTTTTGCGCTCGGCGTTGCCAGCCTCTCGATGATTTCGTCCAGCATCGCGGTGTTCTACTGCGCGATCGGTTTCGCCAGCCTCCTCGGCATCGGCGGTTGGCCCGTCACCTACAACAAGGCGACCTCGGGCTGGTTCGACCGGCACCTCGGCTTGAGCCTGGGCCTCGCCAACGCCGGCGTCGGAATCGGCGCGGCTGCGCTGCCGCTGTTCGTCGGATATCTCATACCGACCTACGGCTGGCGTGCCGCCTACGTCGTGCTCGGGATATTGGCCCTGGTGCCGTGGCCGATCTGTTACTTCATGCTCAAGGACAGAACCGCGATCCCCTCGATGGTGCGCGAAGTCGCGGCGCCGGCGGCCGGGCTGACGATGCGCGAGGGCTCGCGGACGTTCGACTTCTGGCTCATCGCCATGGGCTTCCTCGCGCTCGGGGTCGCGAGCGTCAGCGCCGTGGTTCACTTCGTCCCGATCCTGGTCGATACCGGCATGACGCCGGTGCAGGCCGGCGCGCTTCAGGCCATGCTCGGCGTGTCCGTGATCTTCGCGCGGGTGTTCACCGGCTGGCTGCTGGACCACGTCAAGGCGCCGGTCCTGATGGCGACGCTATGCATCGCCACGGGAATTGCGTTCTTCATCATCGCGGCCGGCGCGCCTTATGGTCTGGCGCCGCTTTGCGCGGTGATCATCGGATTCGTCATCGGGGCCGAATTCGACGTTCTCGGCTACCTCATCCCCCGCTACTTCGGTCGCCGCGCGTTCGGCGCGATCTACGGCCTGAACTACGCGTTGTTCGAGGTCGCCGGTTCGATCGCGGTTGCGCTGCTCGGTATTTCGCGAGGCGCCTACGGTTCGTACGCGTTCGGATTGACGGCGGTCGGCGCCGTGCTGGTGGCGGGCGGGCTGGTATTCGCTCTGCTGGGCCAATACCGGTTCACGCCGACGGCGGTGAAGGAATAACCGCCGGCGGCGCCTGTGACCTTTCGAAGCCGGATGCGCGGGACGTGCGCATCCTGCTTCGCGCCGCAAAGATCCGGCGCTACAGTCTGACCATCCGCTTGCCGCGGTTTTCGCCGGCGAGCAATCCGATCAGCGCCTGCGGCGTGTTTTCCAGCCCGGCGATGACATCCTCCTGCACCTTCAATTTTCCCGAAGCGACCCAGGATTGCAGGTCGGCCAGCGCCGCGTCGCGCCGGTCCATGTAGTCCATCACGATGAAGCCCTGCATGACGAGCCGCTTGACCACGATCAGACCGGGCACGCCGCGCGGCCCGGCGGCGGAGGGCACGCCGTCATATTGCGAGATCGCGCCGCAGCACGCGATGCGGCCGCGCAGGTTCATCTGCGCCAGGCAGGCCTCGAGGATATCGCCGCCGACATTGTCGAAATAGACGTCGATGCCCTTGGGCGCCGCGGCGCGCAGCGCCTTGAACACCGCGCCGTCCCTGTAGTCGACCGCTGCGTCGAAGCCGAGTTCCGATGTCAGCCAATGGCATTTGTCCTTGCCGCCGGCGATGCCTACGACATGGCATCCCTTTATCTTGGCGATCTGGCCGACGATCGACCCGACCGAGCCGGCCGCGGCCGACACCACCACGGTCTCGCCGGCTTTCGGCAGGCCGACATGCAGCAGCCCGAAATACGCCGTGAGCCCGGCGATGCCGTAGACGCTCAGCAGATGCGTCATCGGTTCGATCCGCGGCATCTTGCTGAGATGCTTCGCCGGCACCGCGGCGTAGTCCTGCCAGCCCATGTCGCCGAACACGATGTCGCCCGCTTCGAGGCCGGACGCTCTCGATGAGATCACTTCGGCGATTCCGCCGCCGGCCATCACGGCGTTGGTTTCGATCGCCGCGCGATAGGTCGCGCCGTGCATCCAGGCGCGATTTGCGGCATCGAGCGAGATGTAGCGCACCCGCAGCAGCGCCTCGCCATCCTTCAGTTCGGGGATGACACCGTCCGACATCTTGAAATGTTCGGGCGCGAGTTTTCCGGCCGGCTTCTCCACCAGCAACACCTGACGGTTGATGTTGTCGCTCACGTGCTTCCCCCTGACGTCGTTCGTTATCGACCGTTTTTTCAGCGGCCTCTGCATCTTAAATGTGCCGAATGCGAACGCTAATTGGGCAATCCGCACTATGCAACGGAAAGTTTGTCACGCAATCAGTCGCTATTGTTGCGCGCGCGCAAAAATCTGACACACTGCGCAACGCCGGAGCTGACGGAGCGAAAAATGTCCAACAGGTTTACCCAATATATTCTGATCGCGATGGCGCTTGGCATCGTGATGGGGACGCTGGTCTTCAATTATCTGCCCGATAGCCGGGTCGAGATTGCGGCCGACGTCAATCTGGTCGCGATGCTGTTTTTGCGTTTGATCAAGATGATCATCGCGCCTCTGGTATTCGCTACGCTGGTCGGCGGCATCGCACATATGGGCAGCGGCGCGCGGCTCGGGCGCATCTTCGCCAAGACCATGGGCTGGTTCATCAGCGCATCTTTCATCTCGCTGCTGCTCGGCCTCGTGATGGTCAACCTGCTGCAGCCCGGCGCGAACTTCCCCGGAACGCTGCCGGCGGCCGGCCAGTCCACCGGTCTGCCGGTGTCGGCGTTCTCGATCGAAAAATTCCTCACCCATCTGATCCCGACATCGATCGCGGATGCGATGGCGCAGAACGAAATCCTGCAGATCGTGGTGTTCTCGGTGTTTTTTTCGGTCGCGCTCGGCGCCATGCCTGAACGCTCAAAGCCGATGCTGGCGCTGATCGACGACCTCGGCCACATCATGCTGAAGGTCACGGGCTACGTGATGCTGTTCGCGCCGCTGGCGGTGTGGGCCGCGATCATGGCCACGGTGTCGAAGAACGGCCTCGGCGTGTTGTGGAAGCTGATCGTGTTCATGGGCGGCTTCTATCTGTCGCTGATGCTGCTGTGGGGCATCCTGGTGATTGTCGGGTTCATCGTGATCGGGCCGCGCTACAGCCATTTGTTGCGGCTGATCCGCGAGCCGCTGATGATCGCGTTCTCGACCGCAAGCTCGGAAGCGGCCTACCCGAAGACGCTCGAAGGCCTGAACCGGTTCGGCGCCTCGTCGCGAATCTCCAGCTTCGTGCTGCCGCTCGGCTATTCGTTCAACCTCGACGGCACGATGATGTACTGCACCTTCGCCAGCATCTTCATCGCGCAGACCTACCATATCGAGATGTCGCTCGGCACCCAGCTCGCGATGCTGGCGACGCTGATGATCACCTCCAAGGGCGTCGCCGGCGTGCCGCGCGCGTCGCTGGTGGTGATCGCCTCGACGCTGTCGCAGTTCAACATTCCCGAAGCCGGGCTGCTGATGATCATGGGCATCGATACGTTCCTGGACATGGGACGCAGCGCCACCAACGTGATCGGCAACTCGCTGGCCACCTCGGTGGTGGCGAAGTGGGAAGGCGAACTTGCGCCCGAGCACGCGCTCGGCCCGGACGGCGTGATGCCGCCCGACGCGTTCCCCGGCGAAATGCCCGCCTTGGCCGGCCATTGACGGGAGCAAAGCATGCGCGATGCTGCAAGATTTTCGATCCGCGCGGCGGGTCTGTTTCTGGCAGCGTCGCTGCTTGCGACCACCGCCTCGGCCCAGACCACGACCGCGACCAGCAGCGAGGGGATTTCCAGCCCCACGCTGGCCGCGATCAAGCAGAACCACGTCGTGCGGCTCGGCTACCGTGAAAGCTCGCCGCCGTTCTCGTTCCTGGACGCGGCCAACCGGCCGATCGGCTACAGCCTCGAACTCTGCGAGGCCGTGGTCGACGAGATCGGCCTCGAAGTCGACGATCCGGCGCTGAAGATCGAATATGTCAAGGTGACCTCCGACAGCCGCATCCCCGCGGTGATGCAGGGTCAGGTGGATCTGGAATGCGGATCGACCACCGCCAATTCCGAACGCGGCCGGCAGGTGGCGTTCTCGCCGCTGATGTTCGTTGCCGGTACCAAGCTGATGGTGGCGAAGGAGTCGAAAATCTCCGCACCGGCCGACCTCAAGGGCAAGACCGTCGTGGTCACCCGCGGCACCACCAACGAGCAGGCGATCCGCGCGCTCGACGGCAAGCTCGGGCTCGGGCTGAACATCCAGGTCGGCGCCGATCACGAGCAGTCGTTCCAGATGCTGGTCGACCAGAAGGTCGATGCGTTCGCGACCGACGACATCCTGCTGTACGGATTGATCGCCCGGCACAAGGCCAAGGACAAATTCCGCGTCGTCGGCGATTATTTGTCCTACGATCCCTACGGCATCATGTTCCGCAAGGGCGAGCCGCAACTCGCGGCGGTGGTCGAGCGCACCTTCCGCAAGCTCGCGACCAATCGCGATCTCGTGCCGCTCTATAACAAATGGTTCACGACGCGGTTGCCGACCGGCGAGAAGATGGATGTCGCGATCTCGCCGCAGCTCGAGGAAAGCTTCAAGGTGCTCGACGAGAACCAGGCCAGCAGCAATTAGCCCGGTTTTGGATCGAATGAATTATTTCTCGTCATTCCGGGGCGCAGGCAGCGCTAGCTGCGCGCGAACCCGGAATCCAATACTCCCTGACAGGGGTTATGGAGTCCGGGCCTGCGCTGCAAGAGCGCGCATCCCGGAACTACGCCGCTGATGCGTCGTCTCATTTCAGAATTGCTTTAGTCGAGCCGGAGCCGATCCTTCCCGGACAGAATCGCGAGACCCTCCGTCACTTCTCCGATCGCGCATTCGCTTTCAGAAGAAATCCAGTTCATCCGGATTCCCGCCGCGCAGCACGGAGGCGAATTCGATCGCCAGAAACAGCCCGCCGGCGACGTACACCTTGCGCCCGCTGGACCGGGCGAGCGCCACGGCGCGGTCGACCGCATCGACGATGTCCGGCGCGACGACGATTTCCGCCGCCGGATTGGTCGCGCGAACAGCCTCCGCGATGACCTGCGGATCGGCGCCCTTGTGATGCGCGGCGGTGCAGATGATCGTCGCGAACCACGGCGCCAGCGTGCCAACGATGGCATCGGCCTTCTTGTCGCGCGAGACGCCGAGCACCAGTACCCATCCGCTTTCGCCATGAACGGCGCGAAGGCCCGCCAGCGCCTGTTTCACGCCGTCCGGCGTATGCCCGACGTCGATCACCACCAGAGGATCGCGGCCGACGATGTCGAGCCGTCCCGGCCATCGCGTGTTGCGTAATCCGCTGCGCAGCGCGGCGTCGATCCCGGCCGGCGGCGCGTCGCGGCCGGCGGACGCGAGCCATTGCAGGAACAGCGCGGCGGCGACGGCGGCGTTGTCGATCTGGAACGCGCCGGCAAGGCCGATCTGCAGCGCCGCCCATCCGCGCCCGCCGATTCGCAGATCGAAGCGCTGGCCGTCGGCGGTGACGGCTTCGCCCGCGATTGCGATCTCGTCGCGAACGAACACGCCGGTCACGTCGCGATTCCGATTATAGGCGGCGAGGTGGTCGCGCAGCGGCCGGCAATTCTCGCCGTAGATGACGGTGCCACCCGCGGCGCAGGCATCACTCTTGTCGGCGCTGATCAGTTCCAGCGCGTGTCCGAGCAGTTCGACATGCTCCAGATCGACCGAGGTCACGCAGGTCGTGCGCGCGCCGACCAGCCGCACCGGATCATAGCGGCCGCCGATGCCGGCTTCGAACACCGCGACGTCGCAGCGCGCCTCCTGGAAATACAGGCAAGCCAGCGCGAACTGCGCCTCGAACGCGCCGAATGTTTCGCGGCGGCGCGCCGCGATCTCGGCGATGCCGCGCGTCACGCGCGCGACGAGCCGCGCCAGCGAGGCGTCGTCGATGTCGACGCCGTCGATCTTGAAGCGCTCGTTGAAGCGAAACAGATGCGGCGAAGTGAACAGTCCGGTGCGCAGGCCGAAAGCGCGGGCGATGCTCGCGCAGAACGCAGCCGTGCCGCCCTTGCCGTTCGATCCGGTGACGACGACGGACTTGCACCGCAAGGCCGCGCGGTCGATCGCAAGCGCTTCCAGCAATGCATCGAGCCGTGCCAGGCAGACGCCGTCGCCGTATTTCGGCAGCGCGAACATCACAGCAGGCCCGTCGCGCGAAATGTATGCCGCCAGATCGACAGGATCAGGTCCTCACGGCCGATGTCCTCCAGAAAACGGATCGCGGGATTGGCGTTGACCTCGATCACGCGCGCCGCGTCGCCGTCGCCGCCGACGAACAGGTCGACCGCGCCGAGCCGCAGCCCGATCGCCTGCAC
>CAXTMT010000003.1:42089-44164 GCA_964245355.1 uncultured Sphingomonadaceae bacterium | reverse complement strand
GCCGACGGCCGCGGGTTGGCGGCGAGCCTGACTCTCGGCGCGGCGGGCGTGCTGCTCGGAACGCGCTTTTATGCCAGCCTGGAAGCGGACGGCAGGCACGAGGCCAAGCAGCGCATCTGCGCGGCGACGGCGGGCGAGACGACGCGAGGCCTGCTGTTCGATATCGTCCGGCAGAATATCTGGCCGGCGCCGTTCACGGGGCGTTGCCTGCGAAACGATTTCGTGCGGCGGTGGGAGGGGCGCGAAATCGAACTGCTGCAGAACATCGACAAGGTCGCCGCCGGCTACAATGCGCACAGCGCCGCCGGCAATTTCGACGAAGCGGCGGTGATAGCCGGCAACGCGGTCGGCCTCATCAACGACATCCCGCCGGCGGCTGAAATCATCGATCGGCTGATGACGGAAGCGACGCAGATCCTCGAGGGCAGGCGCAACTCGTTCGCGGTATCAGGCGCGCGCGGTTCGCCGTAAACGATCGATTTGACAAGACGTCCGTGTTATCAGGCGGCGACCCGCCACGATAACAGAGACCGCGCCATGAGTTCTATCAGCCGCGTCCGGGCGCTGCTTGCCGATCGGATCGAAAATCCGTCGACGCAATGGAGTTTAGCCACCTTCGGCGGCATCGCAGAGCGCCGCCGAGCTTCGCCTGCCTCGGTCGAGCTGCGTTCTCAGCCATGAGGACGCTCGCGACGTCCGCTCTTTCGGACTTGCACGTCTGCTCGCTTGGCGGATTACCGGCCACCGCCGCGGCATTGCATCAGTTCGACCTGCTGACTCTGTTGTCGCCCGGTTACGGGCACGACGCGCATCGCGCGCTCGCATGCGGCCGGCATCTCGAATTGTCGTTTCACGATATCACCGAACCGCGAGCGGGGTTGATCGCGCCGGACCGCGCGACGATGGACGCGATGATCGCGTTCGGCCGTGAATTGCCGCGTCCGATGCTGATCCATTGCTGGGCGGGGGTGAGCCGCTCGAGCGCGGCCGCCTATGTGCTGGCCTGCGCCCGCAATGCCGGGCGGGAGAGCGACATTGCCGATGAACTGCGAAGGCGCGCGCCATTTGCGACGCCGAATCGGCTGATGGTCGCGCTCGCCGACGACCTGCTGGGTCGAAACGGCGCGATGGTCGCCGCGATCGATCGCATCGGGCGAGGTGTCGATGCGCGCGAAGGCTGGCCCTATCGGCTGCCGGCGCGCTGGCCTATCGAAGCGTTGCCGTAACTCCAATCAGAAACCCGATTTCGAACAACTGCTCGACCGCGCCGAGCACGTCGCCGGTGTAACCGCCGATCAGTCGGCGCGACCATAGCGCGACCACGATGGCCTGCGTCGCCCCGATCAGCAATCCTGCCAGAACCGGCGCCGTCGACTGCAACGCCAATGGCGCCGCGGCGATCGCGGCGGTCGATAGCGCGAACGCGAACTCGCCGGCGCGGACCGGCGTATCGGCGAAGCCGGCTTTCATGGTCGCGGTGTCGCCGGCGTAAGCCATTGCGTTCATCACCATCATCGGCGTCGCGCGCGCGATGGCATGAGCCGCGATCAGCGCCAGCGCCGCGGTCCATGGGGCGAGGTCAGCCAGCGCGGCGACGCGCAGCGCCACGCCGAGGCCGAGCGCCAGCGCGCCATAGGCGCCGATCCGGCTGTCCTTCATGATCGCCAGCCGTCGATCTTTGGTCCAGCCGCCGCCGAACGCATCGGCGGTGTCGGCGAGGCCGTCTTCGTGCAAGGCGCCGCTGACGATGATGCCGGCGGCGACCGCAAGCAAGGCTGCGATCGGAGGACTGCAGAATTGCCGGGCGAGCAGCAGGACCGCCGCCGACGCGCAGCCGATTCCAATTCCGATCGCCGGAAAATACTTGATCGATCGCGCCAGCCAGTCCGGCCCGATCGCGCTCCGCGCCGGCGGAACGGGTATGATGGTCAGAAAGCGCAGCGCATCGAGCAAGCGCCCGGTCTCGGCCATTCAGATGTTTCCAGCCAGCACGTCAGCAAGATCGGCGACGTCGGTGAGCAGGCGCGAAGCGGCGCGCAGCAGCGGCACCGCGAGCAGCGCGCCGGTCCCTTCGC
>CAXTMT010000003.1:9342-42079 GCA_964245355.1 uncultured Sphingomonadaceae bacterium | reverse complement strand
CGAATACGCAATAGCCGCGCAGCGCCGGGCAGAGCCGGATCGCCACCAGTGCCGCCGCGCTGCAGATGAAGCCGTCGATCAGCACCGGGCAAGAGCGCGACGCCGCTCCGAAGATGGCTCCGGCCATCATCGCGATTTCCAGCCCGCCGAACTCGCGGAGCACCTCGAGCGGCGCGGTCGCGGGACTACGCTGCGCGGCCCTGGCGACGGCGGCGCGCTTGCGAGCCATGCCCGCGCCGTCCTGTCCGGCACCGACGCCGATGCAATCATCGAGCGGCGCCGGCGCCAGCCGGTGCACCAGCAGCGCGGACGACGCCGTGTTTCCGATCCCCATCTCGCCGAGCGCGATGAGGTCGGCGCCGGCCTCGATTTCGTGGATCGCGAGCGCGCAGCCGCGCGCCAGCGCCTCGTGAACCTCCGCGGCCGTCATCGCGGGTTCGCGCGCCGCGTTCGCCGTGCCGCGGCGTATTTTTGCCGCGATGAGGTCGGGGCGCGCGGGAAAATCGGCCGCGACGCCGGCATCGACCACCTTGATACGCACGTCGCTCGCGGCCGCAAAGGCGTTGGCGCTGGCGCGGCCGGCGAGGTAGGTGAGGACCATGGCTTGCGTCACCGTCGAGGGATACGACGACACGCCTTCCGCGGTCAGCCCGTGATCCGCGGCGAACACCAGCAGCACCGCGTTGTCGCAGCGCGTCGGTCGCGGATGGGCGATCATGCCGAGCTGCACCGCCAGATCCTCGATGCGGCCGAGCGATCCGGGCGGTTTGGCCTTGCCGTCGAGGCGGGTCTGCAACGCGACGGCGAGCGTTCGATCGAGCGACTGAATCGCAGGCGGTCGCCAGAGCGATGCGGATCGTGCTGTCATCTGGGTCCTCCGCGGGTCGGAACTACCTGACCTAATCGCCGCAACGCGGTCAACCGTGGTTGACCGCGGCGACCCCTGCGGCTAGCGTCCGCGGAGATGGTCCTTCCGCGTGGAAGGTGAAAAGGGAAGCCGGCGCGATCGTGTCAACGCCGGTAGCTGCCCCCGCAACTGTAAGCGACGAGCCCTCGCCGGTGCCACTGGATGTTTCCGGGAAGGCGGCGAACGGCAATGACCCGCGAGCCAGGAGACCTGCCATCACGAGTTGCGCTTTGGAGGCGTCGGGGCGGGGTGCACCGGACGGGAGCGAACCGACGGATTCCGTCGGCGCGATCCGACAAAGCTCGCCGCCGCAAGGCATCGCTATGAGCAGATGATGGATCGCTTGACCGACCGGCAGATCGCCGCATCGACCCTGACCGCGACGCCGGCCGCATCCACGGCTGAGCCGTCTGCGATCGTCAGCGTATGCGTCTCCTGCAAGAGTGCCGACGGCGGCGCGGCGGTCGGCGCCGATCTGTTCGCCGCGATCAAGGCGGCGGTCGGCGATACGATCTCCGGCGTCCAGATAAGGCCGGTGCAATGCCTCAGCGTCTGCAAACGGCCTGCGACCGTCGCCGTCACGAGCCGGGACGGCTATACGTTCCTGTTCGGTGACCTGCAGACCGAGAGCGGCGCCGCGGCGCTGATCGCCTTCGTGTACGCCTATCGGACTGCCGAGCACGGCTTCGTGCCATGGCGCGAGCGGCCGGAAATCCTGCGCAAAGCCATCGTGGCCCGGGTGCCTCCGATGCACTGGTCGCCGGACGACGGACGTGCGCCGACATGACGACGCTGGCGACCACGTTGGTGCTGGGAGGCGCGCGGTCCGGCAAATCCGCCTTTGCGGAGCGGCTCGTTTGCGACAGCGGATTGTCGCGTGCGTATCTTGCGACGGCGACCGCGGGCGACGAAGAAATGCGCGTCCGCATCGCGCACCATCGTTCGCGCCGCGGCGAGGGCTGGACCACCATCGAAGAACCGCTGAAGCTGGTCGACGCCTTGCTCCGCGAAGCGACGAACGGCCGCGCCGTGCTGGTCGATTGCCTGACGCTATGGCTGTCGAACCTGATGTTCGCCGAGCACAACCCCGATCTCGAAGCAAAGCGGCTCGCGGGATTTCTGGATATCGCGGAATCTCCGGTCGTCCTCGTATCGAACGAAGTCGGTCTCGGTCTTGTGCCGGAAACGCCGATCGGCCGCGCGTTCCGCGATGCGCAGGGCCGTCTCAATCAGATCGTTGCCGCGGCCGTGCCGAATGTCGTCCTTGTCGCGGCCGGGCTGCCGCTGTGGCTGAAACGGCTTACCCAGGAGAAATGAGACCATGTCACGCGTTCCCGTCACGGTGCTGACCGGCTTTCTCGGCGCCGGCAAGACCACGCTGCTGCGTTCGCTTCTCACCGAAGCGAACGGCCGCCGCATCGCGGTGATCGTCAATGAATTCGGCGATGCCGGTTTTGACGGCGGGCTGGTCGAGGAATGCGCGGCGAAAGCCTGCGCACCCGGAGACATCATCGAACTGACCAACGGATGCATCTGCTGCACCGTCGCCGACGATTTCATCCCGACCATGGACAGGCTGCTGTCGCGCGACCGGCAACTGGATGCGATCGTCATCGAGACCTCGGGACTGGCGCTGCCGCAGCCGCTGCTGAAGGCGTTCGACTGGCCGGCGGTGCGAACGCGCGCCACGGTCGACGGCGTCGTCACCGTGGTCGACGCGCTGGCGTTATCGGAGGGCCGCGTCGCGATCGACGAGGCCGCCGTGTCCGATCAGCGCGCCGCGGACACCGCCCTCGACCACGACGATCCGATCGAGGACGTGTTCGAGGACCAGCTCGCCTGCGCCGATCTGGTGATCCTGTCGAAAACCGATCTGGTTTCGCCTGCCGCACTGGCGCAGATCGAGGCCAGCCTCAGGATGGCGTTGCGGCCCGGCGTCGACATCGTGCGTTCCAAAGGCGACATCGCGCCGTCGGTGCTGATCGGCCTGAACGCGGCCGCGGAAGACGACATGGCGGCGCGGATCGGTCATCACGGCGAGGACGAGGAGCACGACCACGACGATTTCGACAGCCTGGTGGTGACGCCGTCCGCGGCGGCCAGCGTCGAGGCGATGCGCATGCGGGTCGTCGACACGCTGAAGCTCGCGGGCGTGCTCCGCGTCAAAGGCCATGCGCGGATCGCCGACAAACAGGCATCGGTCGTCGTGCAGGGGGTCG
This sequence comes from uncultured Sphingomonadaceae bacterium, assembly GCA_964245355.1. Taxonomy (GTDB): domain Bacteria; phylum Pseudomonadota; class Alphaproteobacteria; order Sphingomonadales; family Sphingomonadaceae; genus Sphingomonas_I. The sequence continues at coordinate 38,953 of CAXTMT010000003.1, read as the reverse complement.
GCAGCCGCGTCGACCTCGCCTTCGCCAAGCCCGGTCTGCGGAAATCCGAGCATCTGGTGGTGATCGGATTGAAGGGATTCGATGGCGACGCCGTGCGCCGCGCATTGCGCTAGGAGCCGGCGGCCGTGCACCTCAAGCTGGACGCGAGCGGCAGCATCGACGACGGCGATATCGCCCGCGACCTCGGGCAGGCGAGCGCGGACATTGTCATATTGTCGGCCGCCGACAGCGACCTCGCCGCCTTCGGCGCCGCCCATACGGCGCTGCCCGAAGGCTTTCCCAGCGTCCGGCTCACGAATCTGTTGGCGCTCGGCCATCCGGCATCGGTCGATATCTATGTTGCGCGCACGTTGCGCGACGCCAGGATCGTCTTGCTCCGGATGCTCGGCGGCGAAAGCTATTGGCCGCACGGCGTCGAGAGCCTGCGCAGCGACGCGCGGCGGCGGGGCACGTTGTTCGCCTGCATTCCCGGCGAAATGGACTGGAACGCGACGCTCGCCGCGCGCGGCACGATCGATCTCGATCACGCTCACGCGCTGTGGCGCTATTGCCGCGAAGGCGGCGTCGAGAACACGCAGCTCGCGTTGCGCTATGCGGCGCATCTGATCGGACACGGCGAGGCGCCCCCGGCGGCGCGGCCGATGCCCGCGGCCGGCTTCTGGCGCGGCGAGCCGAACGGCGATGACCGCCCCACCGCCGTCGTGATCTTCTACCGCGCCCTGGTCGCGGGCGGCGACACCGCCGGCATCGACGCGATCCGGGACGCGCTCGCGACGCGGGGTTTCAACGCGATCTGCGTTTTCGTGACCAGCCTGAAGGACGAGCGCTCCGTCGCGTTCCTGCGCGCGGTGATGTCGGCGCATGCCGCCGATGTCGTGATCAACGCGACCGCCTTCGCCACCGCCACGGCGGACGACGATCTCGGCGTGCTGTCGCTGCCGGATTGCCCGGTGCTGCAGATCGCGCAGGCCGGGATATCGCGATCGAGCTGGCAGGCCTCGACCCGCGGCCTGACGCCGCGCGATCTCGCGATACACGTCGCGTTGCCCGAAGTCGACGGGCGGATTTTCGCCGGCGCCGTTGCCTTCAAGGAGCGCGGCGAGAGCGCGTCGGACTTCGCGCCGACCACGTTCCGGCCGGTGCAGGACCGCATCGATGCCGCCGCCGACCTCGCGCTGAACTGGGCCCGGCTGCGCCGCACCGATCCTTCGCGGCGCCGGGTCGCGCTGGTGCTCGCAAACTATCCCAACCGCGACGGCCGGCTCGCCAACGGCGTCGGACTCGACACGCCGCAAAGCCTGATCGACGTGCTCGCGGCGATGCGCGGGGCGGGATATGCGCTCGACGGCGCGCCCGACGATGCCGCCGCTATGATGGCGCGACTGCAGGAAGCGCCGACCAACGTGCTGACGACACGCGCCGCGCGCACGGGGGGCGTATCGTGGCCGGTGCGGGATTACAAAGCGGCTTACGCGACCTTGCCGGAAACCGTCCGCCGCCGGATCGAGGCGCGATGGGGACAGCCGGAGCAGGACCCGCACGTCGTCGACGGCCGGTTTCGCCTCGGCCTCCATGTATTCGGCAACATCGTCGTCGGCGTGCAACCGGCCCGCGGCTACAACATCGCGCCGAAAAGCACGTATCACGATCCCGACCTCGTACCGCCGCACAACTATCTCGCGTTTTACCTGTGGCTGCGCCGCGAATTCGCCGTGCATGCCGTGGTCCAGGTCGGCAAGCACGGCAATCTCGAATGGTTGCCGGGCAAGAGCGTGGGGCTGTCGGAGAATTGTTTTCCCGATGCGGTTCTGGGACCGACGCCGAATTTCTATCCGTTCATCGTCAACGACCCCGGCGAGGGCGTTCAGGCCAAACGGCGGACCGGCGCCGTCATCGTCGATCATCTGACGCCGCCGATGACCCGCGCCGAACTGCACGACGACCTCGCGCGGCTCGAAACGCTGGTGGACGAGTACGCGCTCGCGGCCGATCTCGATCCGCGAAGGGCCGCCAGCCTCGCCGCGGATATCCTGTCGATGGCGCGCGCTCAACGGCTCGATGCCGACGTCGACATCACCCGCGATATGCCGACCACCGAGGCGCTGCGCGCGTTGGACGCGCATCTGTGCGACCTCAAGGAAATGCAGATCCGCGACGGGCTGCATGTGTTCGGCAGCAGTCCGGTCGACGCGCGACGCGACGATCTGATCGTGTCGATCGCGCGGCTGCCGCGTTCCGACCTGAAGGCGCAGGATGCGTCGCTGCACCGCGCGCTGGCGCTCGACCTCGGGCTCGGCGACTTCGATCCGCGGACCCGCGACCTTGCCTCGGACGATCTCGGGCCGCGTCCCGCGGCGCTCGCGGCGGTCAGTCCGGCGGTGTGGCGCATCGCCGGCGACACCGTCGAGCGCATCGAGATGCTGGCGCTGCAACTGGTGTCAGGCCGGCGGCCATGCGATCCCGCCTGGACCCGGACCCGCGCGACGATGGACTGGATCGACGCAAGCCTGCGTCCCGTCATCGACGCTTGCGGGAAAGCCGAGATGACCGCCCTGCTGGACGGGCTCGACGGCCGTTTCGTGCGTCCCGGAGCGTCGGGCGCGCCGACGCGGGGGCGGCCGAACGTTCTGCCGACCGGGCGGAATTTCTTCGCGGTCGACTTGCGCGCGGTGCCGACGCCGTCGGCCTGGCGCATCGGCAAGCTTTCTGCGGAGCGTTTGGTCGAAGCCTACTGGCAGGACGCCGGCGAGTGGCCGCGCGCGATCGCGCTGTCGGCCTGGGGCACGTCGAACATGCGCACCGGCGGCGACGACGTCGCGCAGGCGCTGGCGCTGGTCGGCGCCCGTCCGCTGTGGGAGGAGATTTCGGGCCGCGTCACCGGCTTCGCCATCGTCCCGCTCGGCGAACTCAAGCGCCCGCGGATCGACGTGACGTTTCGCGTCTCCGGATTATTTCGCGACGCTTTCCCGACCCAGATGGACATCATCGCCAGCGCGGTCGCCGCCATCGCCATGCTCGACGAGCCCGACGACGCCAATCCGATCGCCGCCAATGTGCGCGCGCGGCGGCGATCGCTGGAGGCTGCCGGCATCGACAGCGCGACGGCGCATCGCCGCGCGGCAAGCCGCGTGTTCGGCTCGAAACCGGGCGCCTACGGAGCGGGGCTGCAGGCATTGATGGACGAAGGCGGCTGGACCGATCGCCGCGACCTCGCCGACGTCTATCTCGACTGGGGCGGCTATGCCTATGGCGGCGGCGCCGAGGGCGAGGATACGCGTGCCGATTTCGCGGAATACCTCAGGGGCGTCGATCTGGTCGCCCAGACTCAGGACAATCGCGAGCACGATATTCTCGATTCCGACGATTATTACCAGTTCATCGGCGGATTGGCCGCGACGGTTCAAACCTTGAGCGGCCGCGCGCCGCGGATCGCGCATGTCGACAGCTCGCGGCCGGAGGCGCCGCTGTCGCGGCCGCTCGCCCACGAGATTTCGCGCGTGGTGCGCGGCCGCGCCGCCAATCCGAAATGGATCGCCGGGGTGATGCGCCACGGCTACAAGGGCGCGTTCGAGATCGCCGCGACGGTGGACTATCTGTTCGGTTTTGCGGCATCGACCGACGCGGTCGCCAACCATCACTTCGATCAGTTGTTCGCTTCCTATCTGGAAGACGAGCGCGTCAGACATTTCATGCAGGCCAGCAATCCGTCGGCGCTGCGCGAGACCGCGGCCCGCTTCGCCGAAGCGATCCGCCGCGGATTGTGGACGCCGCGCTCCAATCGCGCCGCCGATCTGATCGCCGAGCATCTGGCTCCGGTACAAAGACAACTCGCATGAGCGCATCGCCGCAAAAACCCGCAAACACAAAGCGGCGCGCGACAAGATCATGTCGACCAAGACCGGCGAGAAAGGGCTGTTGATCGTCAACACCGGCGCCGGCAAGGGCAAGACCTCCGCCGCGCTCGGCATGGTGTTTCGGCATATCGGCCACGGCTATCCGGTCGCGGTGGTGCAATTCACCAAATCGCCGGCATGGGACACCGGCGAGGCGCGGCTGCTGGCAAAATTTCCGGAGCTCGTGACGCTCCACATCATGGGCGAGGGCTTCACCTGGGAAACCCAGGATCGCGAACGCGACATCGCCGCCGCCGCGAAGGGCTGGCAACGCGCCAAGGACCTGATCCGTGACGATCGTCATCGCCTGGTGCTGCTCGACGAACTCAACATCGTGCTGCGTTACGACTATCTCGATCTCGACGAGGTCATCAGCTTCCTGCGCGAGGAGAAACCCGCGGACAAACATGTCGTCATCACCGGCCGCAACGCCAAACCCGAATTGATCGAGATGGCCGATCTCGTCACCGAAATGACGCTGGTGAAGCATCCGTTTCGCGCCGGCATCAAGGCCCAGAAGGGCATCGAATACTGATGCGACGGCCGACGCCGGCGCTGATGATCCAGGCGACCGGCTCCAATGCCGGCAAGTCGACGATCGTCGCCGGGCTCGCGCGGGTGCTGGTCCGGCGCGGCCTCAAGGTCGCACCGTTCAAGCCGCAGAACATGTCGAATAACGCCGCCGTCGCGTCCGAGGGCGGCGAGATCGGCCGCGCCCAGGCGGTGCAGGCGCGCGCCGCGCGGATGGCGCCGAGCGTGCACATGAATCCCGTGCTGCTCAAGCCCGAGACCGACACCGGCGCGCAGGTCATCGTGCAGGGCAAGCGCCGGGGCACCTTGCGTGCGCAGAACTATCTGCAAAGGAAAGCCGAGCTGATGCCGGCGGTGCTGCAGAGCTTCGACCGTCTCGCCCGCGACGCCGATATCGTTCTGGTCGAAGGCGCCGGCAGCCCCGCGGAGATCAATCTGCGCGCCGGCGATATCGCCAATATGGGTTTTGCCGACGCGGCCGATGTCCCGGTCGTCATGCTCGGCGATATCGATCGCGGCGGCGTCATCGCCGGCCTCGCCGGAACGCATCTCGTCCTGCAGCCGGATGAACGCATCCGCATCCGCGGCTTCATGATCAACAAGTTTCGCGGCGATCCGAAACTTTTCGACCCAGGTCTGGCCGCCATCACGCGCCTCACCGGATGGCGGTCGCTTGGCGTGGTGCCGTGGCTGCCGCAGGCGGCGTGGCTGCCGGCGGAAGACGCGGTCGATCTGGATCGCGCTGCGGCCTCGTCGACGGGACGGATCATCGCGGTGCCGATGCTGGCGCGGATCGCCAATTTCGACGATCTCGATCCGCTCGGCATGGAGCCGGGCGTCAAGCTCGTCTTCGTCAGGCCGGGCGAGGTGATCCCTGCGAATGCCGACGTCGTGATTCTTCCCGGCAGCAAATCGACCATCGGCGATCTCGCGTTCCTGCGCGCCCAGGGCTGGGACGTCGATATTCGCAGCCACGTTCGCCGCGGCGGTCACGTGATGGGGTTGTGCGGCGGCTATCAGATGCTCGGCAAGAGCATCGCCGACCATGATGGCGTCGATGGCCGGGCGGGCACCGTCGCGGGATTGGGCCTGCTCGACGTCACGACGGTGATGGGCGGCGATAAGACGACCACGCTGGTTACCGGGACGCATTGCGCCACCGGTGCTGCGATCGCAGGCTACGAGATCCACCTCGGCCGCAGCGAGGGGAATGATTGCAGGCGGCCGTTGCTGGATATCGAGGGCCGCGCCGACGGCGCGACGTCGCCCGACGGCAGGGTGCAAGGGACATACGTGCACGGCCTTTTCACCGGCGACGCGTTTCGCAGGGCGTGGCTCGCGCGTTTCGGCATCACCTCGTCGCTGGCCTATGAGGCGCGGATAGAAGCGGCGCTGGACGGGCTGGCCGATCATCTGGAGGCGCATCTCGACATCGCGCGCCTGCTTGAGATCGCGCGAGGCCGTCAGAGCACGAGCGCCAGCGCGACGTAGATGGCCGCCTCGAGCAGGCATGCCGCAACCAGAATATGCAGCGCGCGGCCGATATCGTCCGGCGCGGCGTCGCGGCGCGCCGCGGCGTTGAGGAAAGGATCGCGGACGATCTCGTCGCCGTATCGCCGCGGCCCTGCCAGCATGAGGCCTAAGGCTCCCGCCATCGCGCCTTCCGGCCAGCCGGCATTCGGCGACCGGTGGTTCATGGCGTCGGCGCGCATGGTTTTCATGGCCGCTGCGACGGAGCCGTCCGCGGCCTTCGCCACGGCGGCGAGCAACAATCCCGACAATCGCGCCGGGATCAGATTGGCGAGGTCGTCGAGCCGCGCCGCGGCCCAGCCGAAATAAAGATGACGCGGGCTGCGATGGCCGATCATGGAATCGGCGGTGTTGATCGCCTTGTAGGCGATCAGGCCGGGCAGTCCGAACACCGCCAGCCAGAACGCCGGCGCCACCACGCCGTCGGAAAAGTTCTCGGCGCAGGACTCGATCGCGGCCCGGCATACCGCCGGCTCGTCGAGCCGATCGGGATTGCGCCCCACGATCATCGACACCGCATCGCGGCCCGCTACAAGCCCCCCGTCGGCGAGCGCCGCGCGCACCCGCGCGACGTGCTGATACAGGCTTCGTTGCGCGATGAAGACGGAGGCGAGCAGCCCCGCCACCAGGTGGCCAGGGAGAGAAGCCGGCAACGCCAGCTCGATCAGCAGGCCGGCCGGGATCGACAGCGTCAGCAGCAGCCCAACCGCTCCAACACCGGCGAGCCTTTGCCGGGAAGGCGACCATGACGGCCGATTAAGCTTACGGTCGAGATATTCGATCAGGCCGCCGATCGATGCGACCGGATGCGGCAGCCGCCGCCAGATCGCATCCGGATCGCCGATCAGCGCGTCGAACACGAGCGCGGCGGCCACAACGACAAGCCGGTCGCTCCAGATCGGCATCTACTCGGCCACGCGCTCGATTTCCGCGGAGAGGCGGTCGAGCGCATCCGCCAGCATCGGGCCGCCGCATACGGTCAGGTTTTCCGGAATCACCAGACGCTTCGACGCCGGATAAAACCGCTCAAGCGCCGGATGCAGCAGGAATGCGCGGCCTTCGTCCTCGGCGAAATCGCTTGCATCCGAGAGCAGCAGCAAATCCGGCTTCAAACTCACGATGGTTTCCAGCCGCGCAAATCCGCCGAGCTTATATCCCAGATCGGTCGCGGCGTTGCGCAGGCCGATGGCGGCGAGCATCGAACTGGTCAGGCTTTCGCCTCCGGACACCCAGCCGCGCCGCGATAGCGCCAGCACCCGATACGGCTTGCGCGACACCGTCGCGCGCGCACGCGCGATGGCCGCATCGAGCCGATCGATTTCCGCCGCGGCGCGGTCGCGACGCTGGATCAGATCGCCCATCTGGCGAATCTGGTTCCTGACGTCGTCGAGCGAGCGCGCCGCGTCGAACTCTGCGACGCGCAGGCCTTTTTCCTTGAGCAGCTCGCGGGTCGCCCGCTTGGTGAAGCGGCCGGCGACCACGATGTCCGGCCGCAGCAGCAGCACGTCTTCAGCCTCTCCTGAAAGCATCGGAAATCGTGCGGCTTGCGCGGCGTTCCAGGATCGCGCGGGGTCGCGCGCATAAGGGCTGAGCCCGAGAATCTGCGCGGGGTCCGCGAGCGCCAGCAGCAACTGGTCGGTGCAGAGGTTTATCGAGGCGACCCGCGGCAGTTCCGCCGCACGCAGCGGCGCCGTCGCGAACAATGCGAGCACGATCGAGGCCGCGAGCGCGTCGCGCAAGGCCTCGCGCTTGCGAGCGAACAATGGCAAGAAGCGCGCATGAAGCATGGCGGCGACCTGACCGAGGCGATCGCGCGTTTTGGGGGCGCGCCCGGCGATTGGCTGGACCTGTCGACCGGCATCAATCCCGATCCGTGGCCGATCCCGGATCATTTTCCGGACGACATCTGGCAGCGGCTGCCGTCGCGCGGCGAACAGCATGCTTTGCTCGATGCCGCCCGCGCGGCCTATCAGGTGCCGGTCGGCACCTGCATCGTCGCGGCTCCCGGCACGCAATCGCTTATCCAGTGGCTGCCGTATCTCGCGGCGCCGGGGCCGATCGCCATTGTCGGTCCCACATACGGCGAGCATGCGCCTGCGTGGCGCAACGCCGGGCATGAAGTCATCGAGATCGCGAGCCTGGACGGCTGTCCGGAGCGCGCATCCCACGCCCTCGTCGTCAATCCCAACAATCCGGACGGCCGGATCACCGACCGCGAAGCGCTTTCGAGGCTCGCGACCAGGCTGAAACATCGCGGCGGATGGCTGGTGGTCGACGAAGCCTTCGCCGATGCCGAGCCCGGCATCGACGCCGCAAATCTGTGCGCCGATTTGCCCGTGCTCGTGCTGCGTTCGTTCGGCAAATTCTATGGCCTCGCCGGATTGCGTCTGGGTTTCTGCATCTGCGCGCCTGACCTCGCCGAGCGGATCGCCGCGGCTCTCGGACCATGGCCGTGCTCCGGTCCGGCCCTGCGCATCGGCGCCCTGGCGCTGGCCGATCGGAATTGGGCGGACGGCACGCGGCGCACGCTGGCGCATCGCGCCGGACAACTCGATGACATCGTCGTCAAGGCCGGGTTGTCGGCCGCAGGCGGAACGTCGCTGTTTCGGCTGGTGCGCTCTGCCAGCGCGTCGCAGCTTCATGAGGCGCTGGCGCGACGACATATCTGGTGCCGGCGTTTCGATTGGGACCACGATCTGTTGCGGTTCGGCCTGCCGTCCGATTCCAGAGGTCTCGCCCGGCTGGCGGCTGCGCTCACGCAGTGAGGATAACGCGATCATCGGTCGGCCCCCGCCCAAGGCAGGATCACCGCCTGGTCATGAAAGTCGGCGCGATATGCACGGACCCGGAACACGTCGGCCATGATCGCGTCGGTCAATACCTGCGCCGGCGCGCCCTGCGCGACGATGCGGCCGTCGGCCATCACCAGCACGGTGTCGGCAAAGCGCGCGGCGAGCCCGATATCATGCGTCACCAGCAGCACCAGGACGCCGCGGTCGGCCGCGGCCCGCAGGTTGGTCGTCACGTCGATCTGATAGCGCGGATCGAGCGATGCGGTCGGCTCGTCCGCGAGTATCACCGGCGACTCGACCGCCAGCACCCGCGCCAACGCCACCCGGCTGCGCTCCCCGCCGGATAATTGCGTCACCGGGCGCGCCGCAAATTGCAGCACGTCGGTCGCCTGCATCGCGCGGTGGACGGCCTGTTCGTCGGCAAAGGCCAGCCGCGCCGGATCGCTCGCGCCGTGCGGATAGCGCCCCAGCGCGACGATATCCTTTGCCGGCAGCGGCCAGTGCACCACATGGCCCTGCGGCAGATAACCGAACCGCAACGCGCGTTGCCGCAGCGACAGCGATTCCAACATCTCGCCCTCGATGCCGATCGTGCCGGTGGACGGCACCAGGCCCGCCAGCGCGCGCAATAGCGTCGTTTTGCCGGCGCCGTTCGGCCCCACCAAGGCGACGAGACGGCCCGACGCCAGCGACAACGTGATGTCGCGAAGCACGACGCGGCCCGAAAGCGTGACGCCGACGTCCTGCGCGGTGAGGATGCTGTTCATGCGAACCCGCCGAGCATCCGGCGTTCGCGCACGATCAGATAGAGAAAGAACGGCACACCGATGATCGAGGTCAGCACGCCGACCTTGATATCGGTGGTGGAAGGAATGATCCGCACGGCAATGTCCGCCGCCAGCAGCAGCGCCGCGCCGGCCAGCGCGCTCGGCACCAACAGCCGCGCCGGATCGTGGCCGATCAGCGGCCGCACCAGATGCGGCGCGACCAGCCCGATGAAGCCGATGGTGCCGGTGACGGCGACGGCGCCGCCGACGCCGAGCGCCACGCCGGCGATCACCAGCAGCCGCAATCGACCGACGTCGACGCCGAGGCTCTGCGCGGTCTCCTCGCCGAGGCTGAGCGCGCGAAAGGCATTGCGCTGGCTCCGCAGGATGACGGCGCCGGCGAGGATGAACGGCAGCGCCAGCGTCACATGGCGGAAGCTGCGATCCTCGAGCGAACCCAACAGCCAGAAGTAGATTTCCAGCGCGGCGAACGGGTTGGACGACAGATTCATCACCAGGGCGGTGGCGGCACCCGCGAAACTCGAGATCGCGAGCCCCGACAGGATCAGCAACAACAGGCCGGCGTTGCGTCCGGCGATGCCGAGAAGCACGAACACCGACACGAAGGCCATGAGGATTCCCGCGACCGGAAGCGCATAGGACCGCACGTCGGCCCAACCCAGCGCGATGATCAGCACGGCGCCGAAGGCGGCGGATTGCGGCGCGCCGAACAACGAGGGAGACGCCAGGGGATTGCGCAGCAATCCTTGCAGCGCGGCGCCGGAAAGCCCGAGGATCGCTCCGATCGCGAGACCAAGGATCGCCCGCGGCAGGCGGATTTCCCGCACGATGATCTGTTGAACGTCGCTGCCGCCGCCGAACAGCGCTTCGATCACCGTCAGCGGCGACAGCCTTGCCTGCCCGATGCCGAGCGAGCTCAGCATCAGCACCGCCACGACCGCCGCAAGCAGCAGCGTGACGACGATCGGACGCCATGTGGCCGGCGCGGTCACCACGTCGCGTTGAACCCGGCGTAGGCAGCGGGACCGGTCGTTCCGTAGTTGAAGACTTCCTGATAGTGCGCGTTGAAGATGTTTTCGCCGCGCGCGAACACCTTCCAGGTCTTGTCGATCTTGTATTGCGTGTAAAGATCGACGCGGACATAAGGGTCGAGCGGCAGCGTTTCGCCGGAGCCGCTGAAGCGCCTGGATACCGCGAGCAGGCGCGGTTCGATCAGCCACGAAGACGTCGGCGTGAAACTGAAGGACACGCGCGTCACGTCCGCCGGCCTGCGGGCCAGCGTCAGGTTGGTGGACAAATCCCTGGCCTTGAGATGGGTGTAGGCCAGGTTCACTTTCAGGAAGCCCGGCAACACCTCGACGTTGGCGCCGACTTCGAGTCCCTCGGTCGCCGCCCGCGTCACGTTGACATAGCGCCCGCTCGGATGCGCGGCGTCGGTGACGAAGTCGATCAAATTGGTGAAGTCGTTCGAAAAACCCGTCAGCGACAGCACCATGCGTCCGTTGAACAGCGATTGATCGACGCCGGCGTCGTAACCGAAGCTCTGTTCCGGCGCGAGCGTCGTGTTGCCGTAGATCGGCGCGTAGAGCTGGAACAGCGTCGGCGCTTTGGCGCCGGTGCCGGCACTCGCATGAAACTTGGTGCCGGTCTCGGAAATCGTGTAGGCGGCGGTGGCGCGCCAGGTTTCGAAGGTCGCGACATTGACGACGTCGTCGACGCGACCGCCCATCGTGACATTCAGCCGTTCGCCGATCGGCAACTGCCACAGCGCGAACACGGAGCCGGTGTCTTGCGACTTGTCGAGTTGCGGAATCGAGCCGCCGATCGCCGGCAGCAGCGTCATCGTCGTCGTATAGGCCGTTTCATGCTGCGCCTTGGAGCCGAAGATCAGCGACCCCAGCGATCCCAGTTTCAGATTGCCCTGATATTCCGCCGCCATGCTGTCTCCGATATATTCGGAGAGGATCGACGACGTGTTCGCGGGCAGCATGTTCGTCTTGTAGGTGACGTCGTCGAAGGTCCGATCGATGTGGGTTTCCGACAAGGTCAGATTGTTCGTCAGCACGCCGCCGAACGCGTCGGCGGCGGCGCGGCCCCAGATCTGGTTGAGCTGTCGCGTCGCCGTCGACGGCGTGTCCGGAAAGGTGCCGCTGGCCTGGTCGTAGTCGGATCGGGTGAACGAGGCGAGCGTGCCGGCTTCCAGCCTGACGCCTTCGCCGGCGTCGAAGCCGAGGCGCGCGGACCCGCCGACCCGGTCGAAACCGTCGCGTTCGAGCGGGCCGTATTTCGCCTCGAGCGCCGGGATGCGATAGCCGAAACGCGAGAAACCGTCGCTGCGCTGCGCGCCGGCGGTGACCGCATAGGACCACGGTCCCGACGATCCGATCAGCGATCCGTTGGCGACGGCGGTGCCGTAGCTGCCGCCCTCGGCGCGAACGTCGAACTGCGCGGGACCGGTGCCCTTCTTGGTGATGATGTTGACGACGCCGCCCATCGCATCCGATCCGTACAATGCGCTCTGCGGACCCTTCAGCACCTCGACCCGGTCGATGGCGCTCGGCGCGAACATCGCGAAATCGAAATCGCCGCTGGCGGCGGTCGGGTCGTTGATCCGGATGCCGTCGATCATGACCAGCGTCTGGCCGGTATTGGCGCCGCGAAGCCGGATGTTGGTGGTCGCGCCGGGGCCGCCGCTTTCGGTGATGTCGAGACCGGGCACCGTCCGCAGGGCGTCGACCAGCGACGTAGGGCTGCTTGTCGTCAGCGTTTCGTCGTTGACGACGCTGATCGCGCTTCCGGTGCGGCTGGCAGGCTCGGGCGTCCGGTCGGGCGTGACCACCAGATCGGTCGGCTGCGGTTTCGCCGCGGCGGGATCGACCGCGGCGACAACCGGCGCCCTCGGCGCAGCGCGCGTGGTCTGCCGCTCGCGCCGGGCCGGCTTTGGCTTGGCTTCGGGATTGACCACCACCGGCGGCAAATCGTTGAATTTCGATTGCGCATGGGCGGCATCGCACCCCCACGCCAGGCTCATGATCGCGGCCGACGCCGCGGCACACATCGACAAACGCATCGCGCCCTTTCCGCCGACCCACCGTCGGACGAGTTTACACCCGTCATCGGCCGGTCTCCTGGCTCGCGGTCGTCTCCCGATCCGCCTTCCCAGTCTTGCAAAGCAAGACCAGTGGCTCGTTGGATCGTGAATGGCCGCTTACAGTTGCGGGGGCAGCTACGGCTTTGGGAATCTCTTTCCCATTTCCGTATTCCCGTTTCACCTTCTTCAAGAAGGCACCGATGACACCGTCTAACAAGCATATTGCGTGGCCAAGTTCAAATCCAATGCGCCGGTCGCGTCGATATATCCGCAGACCCGGTTCGCGACACCGCTGCAACATAGCGCTTGACGTTGATCGGTCGCCGCCGCAAAGGCGGGGACATGGACTCGAAAACATCCGCGCCGCAATTCGACAGCACGTTCCGGTCGAATCTGATCGAACTGCTGGATTGGCGCCGCGACGTGCGGCGGTTTCTTCCCGACGCGCTGCCCGACGGAATGCTGCAGAGGTGGATCGAGGCCGCAGGCCGGGCGCCGTCGGTCGGCCTCAGCCAGCCCTGGCGGTTCGTGATCGTCGACGATCCTGCGCGCCGCCGGGCCGTGATCGCGAATTTCGAGGCCTGCAACGCGGAGGCGCTGCGGGATTATCGCGGCGACCTTTCGGCGCAATACAGCGCGCTGAAACTATCCGGTTTGCGCGAGGCGCCCTGTCATCTGGCGGTGTTTTCCGATCGGGCGACGCTGCTCGGCCACCAGCTCGGCCGGCGCACGATGCCCGAAATGGCGGACTACTCCGCGGTGACCGCGGTGTTCTCGATATGGCTGATGGCGCGCGCCGAAAGCGTCGGCATGGGCTGGGTGTCGATCCTCGACCCTGCCGTCATCGCCGGCATTCTCGACGTGCCAGGCGAGTGGCGGCTGATCGGCTATTTCTGCCTCGGCTATCCGCAGGCTGATGACGACTGCCCGGAACTGGAGCGTCTCGGTTGGGAAAAGCGGCGGCCGCCAGGCGACTTCGTCTTCCGGCGTTGAGCGCGTCTCGTCCGATCAGCGACGCTGCCTTGAGCTTGCGGGTAGCAAGCAGTTTCCGGCTTGCGGGTAGCAAGCAATTTCCATGTGTTGCTGATCTGCCATTGACTCGCCGCGGGACTGCTTTCGAAATCCGCGCGATGGTTCCCTCCTCGAGTGATTAAAAGGGAATGCGGTGCGGAGAGAGCTTCAACGCCGTAGCTGCCCCCCGCAACTGTAAGCGGTAAATCTTCGTCACATGCCACTGGGGTACTCGGCCCTGGGAAGGCGACGCAAGGTAACGACCCGCGAGCCGGGAGACCTGCCGTCAGCCGTGGTCACACGCGAGAAATGTCGGTCGGGGACTGCAGACATTTGTTTCGGTTTGGTGCGTGAGCACCAGGTGGAAACCTCGTTCGCTGTGACGTGCCACTGACGTCACCCGAGGTCTGCCCATGCCGTTCAGGCCTATCCGACATCCGATCGCCGTGCCGACGAGCTTCCCATCTGGCTGCATCAATACAATTGGCATCGGCCCCATGGCGGGATAAAATCTCAAACACCAATCAGCAGACTCGGCCTGACCGAGGACAACCTCTTGAGGCTCCACATCTAGGCCCTGACTCTAATAGGAAAAATCAGGCAAAGTGGACAAGCACAGCCTGCACCTTTTGATAAAACCGACGGATGGGAGAAAGTTTGGCGTTGGACAGGACAATCCCTTGCGTAAAACGCAAACCTTAATGGTCTGCAGATAGAGTCATACCGATTCAAAAACCCTCACTTAGCTTCGTGGCGGCAGATGCCATGTCATGCCATGCGAAGAGCTTCTGGTGCCCCTGGCCGGAATCGAACCAGCACTCCTTGCGGAACTCGATTTTGAGTCCCCTGATAGCTAGTGTAAGTTTTTGAATTATATGTTGTTTTTCGGCAACTGCAAGAGTATGTGTATCAGAGTGTGTAAAAAATTCCAATTCAATACACGCACTTAGCAACGGTCGAGGGGCCTTGGGCCCGGACAGCAAATGGGTCGTAGGACCCGCCAGAGGCCAAAGGGCTTCGCTTTAGAGGGCAAAGGCTCTCGATTTTGTCCCGGCATGCATGCTTCGTGAAATGCATTGCCACGCCCCCAGACTCATCGCGGCGAGGGTCATTTAGTGCAATGTTTGCTGGCGCTGCTTGGAAGCGAGCGATTTGCGAACTCAGACTATGACCGATCTCAAGAAATTCAGAGAAGACACCTTCAGGGCCGCGCAAAGCCCGGCAAGCTGGCTCCTGACCGCGGAGCGTTTGCGCGACGGCGCGGAAGCGATCCTTACGCACGAACAAGCGTTTGAAGTCGCTTACCTCCGGGCCCATGACGCGGCCACCCAAGAAGCTTTAGCGATAGCCTATAGCGAAGGGAATGACTCTGGGATGGCCGACATCGAAGCGCGCGTGCCGAACTACCCGGCGGCCCAGCTTCTTTACGGCTACGCGCTGGAAAATTTGCTGAAGGGAATCTGGATTGCGAAAGACCTTTCGCTGATCTCCAGCGGCAAACTGAACCACAAATTGGCTTCGCACGACCTAGACAAGTTGGCGAAGCAAGCGGAATTTGTACTCCACGCGCAGGAAGCGCCGGTTGCGCAAGCGCTTTCAAAACTTTCGGTATGGGCGGGACGCTACCCGGTCGCGCTGCTTGAGGCAGAGTTCGCCTCCACGCCGAACGCCGACGAACTCCTAGACTATGGATCGCGGCATCCGATTGTTAAAGCAATGTACGCACGCGGCCATGCTGAACTGACAGCCCTGCTCCCGAAACCGATCTCAAATCGGCACGGCGCTATTGTGGTCTTCCGCCAGCCCGGAACGTAGCCTGCCTTTTTAAATGCCGGTTGCCCATGCAACCGGACTAGGCCCGTGCCAATGAGCGGGGATAGGCTGTCATAGGCCGCCGCTCTTGCGGCGCTCGCCTTGGCCTTGACAGCCGGGGGCCGCAGGCCCGGACATCTTATATAAGGTGTCAGCCGAAGGCTGGCCGCTTTGGCGCGACGGATCGAAGCCGAAAGGCCGAGACGCAAAGCGGCTCGGTTCACGAGAGCCGGGTCCGGCAGGGCCGTACGCGCTATAATACATGAACATGGGCGCGGAGGATGGGATGGACGATGAGTTGATTACGATCACACGCGCACACTGGGATGGCATCAACGATATGCTGGAAAGAGCGCCGGAGTGGATCGACCGTGGGCAGGCTGCAACCGTATTGAAGGCAATCGCGATATTCGAAGACGCTCTGCAGGAATGCGTCCAAGGCTGCATGCGTCCGCTCACGTCGAGAATGCGTGCACGACTTTTCGAAGGCTACGGCCCGATCAGTAGCATGGCCGCAAAAACCGATATCGCTTATGCCCTCAATCTTCTGACCGATGAAGAGTATGCCGACCTACAAATCATCCGGAAAATCAGGAACCAGTTTGCACATTCACGTGAGGTGATGGGCTTTGAGATGCTCAAGATCGAGAAGATGGTTTCGCGGATGCAGAAACCGCTGGCCGAAGTCGATACGGCCTATCGCTGGTATTTCGCGCGGCTTGCCGAAATCGGCTATCACTTAATCGAGGCCGCGGCTGAGGCTAACTTACGGCTGAGCCAGAGGCCAAAGTCTCCGCGTCGTAAACCAGCTCAAAAGAAGAGGCGCAAAGCCTAGGTGCTATTTCAGTTTGAAGAAACGCGGATAGGCCGCGATGAGGCGGTTTGTGTCATCCCCGTCGATTATCCCGTACCAGATGACCTTGCCTTCCCGCACGGAATTCAAGGAAGCGAAAGCCTTCATTTGCTCGATGACTGCTTGACCAACATGGTCATGATACTGGACGATGAAGACTTCTGCCGGGCTTAGAAACAAGCGTTGGATTTGGTCACCATTCTTGCCGAGTTTCTTGGGTGTCAATTCTCCGGTTGTCGCTGGCCCTTTGAACGCAAATGCCATCGCGCGCCGCGCGCCCTTGTGCCGAAGCTTGGTAGTGTAGAGGTCATTGGGCTCTCCACCCCAATCCTGAAATCTTCCGGTGTCACCGATAAGCTTGAGGATGCCATCCTTAAAGGCCCGCTCCGAAACGGCTTTCTTAGGAGCGGACGCGATTCGCTTGATTTTTGCGAACTGATCGAAGTCATCGACAGTGACTTCCCTGATCTGAATCTTCGCACGCGGGACAGTAATCTTCACGACCGCCGCGCCGCTTTGACGCGGTGAGTATTTCGTCGGAAGTTTTGCGAGCTTCTTTGGGTCCTTGATGAGGCGCTGAATCGTCGTCCGTTTCGAGGCGAGATACCGATCCTTGGCGTAAGCCGTTTCGCCATCCATCTTTGTTTTATGGACCAACTGCGCGTCGGCAAGCTTTCCGCCGAGCTGCAAGACAGTGACTCGGCTCCAACGCGTGCTCTGCATCAACTGTTTTACAGCCTTGGGCTTTGCCCCGCCCTTGCAGATCGCTTCAAACATCGCCTGAAGGCGCGCCGAGCGTTTGAGAACAGCGACTGCGTGAGCAATCTGTTCATTGGGATTGGAGCGAATGTCGTTTACCGCAACGACCATCAGGTGTCTCGCTCCGCAACGATTTTCTTCACCTTTCGTCCCGGAACGAGCCTACGGACGACGCTCGAATCGACCTGTAGCGCCAACGCGATTTCCTCCGAGGGAGAACCTAGCTTCATCAGGAGAAGGACGAGTAGACGCTTGATGTCCTCAAGCTGTTTGTCTGCGGTGGCGGCCACGGGATTCCTCCGAATCAGATCACATTCTCAATGAATCAATAATATCACAGCCATAGTAGTTTTACACTATCTGCTAACATGCTGATATTGAATAATAATATTACATATATTGAAAAATAAGATACCCGGCACCATTATTACCAGAGAATGCTGCCAACAGAAGGCCTGCCATATATGGACCACGCTTCTCTGGAATCAACAAATCGCCTATTGAAGGTAATCATTGCGCTGATGCTGCGGCCCAGAGACGACCGCCCTATATCACTCAAGCAGCAGATCGAGGTGCTCTACGGCTTGGGCATCCGTCCCACAGAGATCGCCGAAATCTTGGGGCGCACGGCGACGCACGTAAACAAGGAGCTTTCGGTGTCAGGCATCCGGAAGCGGAAGAAGGAGAAATAGGCGTGGCACGAGCGAAGGAACAGAAGGGCGGCTTAGAAGAGCTGCTACGGGACATGATGATCGTGCAACTCCTACTCGCGGGCATCGGGCAGCATCAAATCCGTCAGATCGTGGGTGTGGACATCCACCGTGTTAGCCGCATCGGGAAGTTGATGAAGAGGCCCAAAGAGACAAAAGGAGCTAGCGCGTGAAGCATAGGGGAACCGATTTGGATAAGAAGCTGGATATGGCCATCGGCCTGCTGCAGCATCTTCTTGCGCTCGAATTGGCGCGCGAAGGCGTACCGCAACAGGCTATCGCGAAACACTTGCGCCTGGCGAAGGCCAGCGTCGGCAAAATGCTGAAGGGGACGAAGCGCTATGTCCAGCAACAGTGACGCTCTTTCGGACGACATGTCACGCAAGCTCAATGTTTTGATAGCGCTGTCGGTGCGGCAGTTGCTTGGCGACAAGGATTTCACCAAGGGGAAGCGCAAGCATGGCGTAAGCGAAATTGTTCATTTCCTTGCCGACATGGGCTTGGGCGCGAACGACATTGCTGCGATTGTCGGCTCCCCGGTCACCAGTGTGCGGACCCTCCTGACACCGACGCGTCGGAAGTAGTGTGATGGCGAGGAAAATCCTCGATCCAAAGCTTTTGGCCAAGATCGCCGCGGCCAGGAATAAGCCGCCCAAATATATCGGCGAACGAGTGAGCAAACTCGCGCATAAGCATGGGGTTTCCTCTGAGGCTGCGCTCATATATCTCGCCAAGCAATCCGGCATCGGGACCGCCCTCTATCAGCGGAAGCTTGATCCGTCGAAGCAGGCAGAGGTACGCGACCTGCTGGCAAAACCCAAACTGGACGGCCCCGCGACTGCCCGGACGGCGAAGCGGTCGTCGTCTCCACCCAAACCTGCCTCCAAGCGTGCTTCCCTCAGGAGCGGCGCAAGGCATCTTTTGCAGGACAAGGACCTTCGGGCGCGGTGTCTGGATTTGCTTGCCGCAAGTTCGCGATACGACCGCGCCATCAATCAGGCGACGCTCGTGTTGGAAGACCGCATACGAAAGAAGGCGAAGCCGCCGGTGCCCATGAACGGCGAGCCCTTGGTAAACTTTGCGTTCAAGGATGAAATGTCGAAAACAGTGCTTCTAGTCGGAAGCAGGCAAGCCGATGACCAAAGGGGCTTTACACAAATCCTGCGCGGCATTGTTCCGGCTTTCCGTAACAACACCCACCATCATGTGAACGATCGTTTTTCGCAGGAAGACGCTATCCTAGTCGTCGGGTTTATTGATGTGCTGCTTCGCATTGTCGATCGTTCCATCGACACACGCCATCTGCCATCCGCAGGTGCTTGAATCAGAAATTCTTTTTGCCGCTTTGGGTATCAAACAACGCCCTGACCCGGGATGAAAATTCACGCATCACGAAGAATTCGTCGATCGTCCGGTGGAACGCCTTGCTCGCGACGAACAGGCGCGAGGCTGGAATGCGGTTCTTTGCGTTTTCGTACTTCTGAATCTGCTGGAAGCTTACGCCCAAGATCGTACCGAGTTCGTCCTGCGTCATGTTGATGGCTTCACGAAAGACGCGAATGTTCTGGCCGATCAGATGATCAATCGGATTGGGTTGTCTGATTGTCATTGGCGAACTGAAGCGAGGGTCGATCGGTTTCGGCTGCCGCTCTCGGATCGGTCATCCAGAAACGCGCGGCGAGGGCGATTTCTTCTGGCCCGCAGGCCGTTGCGTAGATCGACGTGGTGCTGATCCGCGAATGGCCAAGCCAACGCTGCAATTGGTTTAGCGGCACGCCCGATTGCAGCGCTCCCACCCCAAACGAATGCCGCAGACCGCGCGGACATGCTGCGCGTCCGACAATCTGCGAAAGCATCATGGCATGCTTGATGATCTTCCAGCCGGTCACGCGATGGCGGGGCCACAGGCGAAGGCCGGTGCTGGCCGGGTCACGTTGTGCCGCCTCTAAATCAAAATGAAGATTGAGGTCCCGCACTAGCCATGGCGGGATGGGTACCTCGCGCCACACGCATTGATGCCGCTTCAAGGTGAGGATGGCGACAATGCCGGATGCGAGTTGAAAAGACTGGGGCGTAAGGGCGAGCACTTCGCTGATGCGGGCCCCCGTCCACGCAAGCGTCAACGCGAACAGCCGCTCACCGGGCTGAAGCGCGTCCATGGCCGCCAGCGCCCGCCGCCGTTCTGCCAGGTTGAGATATTTCTTCCCGCCATCCGCGCCATAGAGGCTGAAACAATAGGGCTGCCATGCAGCGCGGCCAGTCGGCACATCCGACCTGCGCATACTGTTGTCGGCAAATTCTCCTAATTGATTCAAATAGTTACTCGTCAAACATCGCCCCGTTAAGAAATGGCTTCGTAGAATTCCCGGACAATACATGAGTTTCGGAGCTTAGACAACAGTATGCGCAGTAGTGTTGCCACGAAAGTAATGTAATTAGAAGAATTTAGCGGAATTTATGCTATCTTCTACATGGACGAACGCCATGCTCTATCGCTCTTCTTCTTTCAAAAAATCTTCGCGCGCCGTTACTGCTGTCGCCGCCGTTGGCTTCTTCGTCACCGCTTCATTTACAGCCACCGCCCCAGCCTCGGCGGAAACCAGCAAAGATTTCATGGCCGCGTGTGCTTCAATCAAAGACGCATCCAAACGCGCTGCCTGCACCATTGAGGCGGTTGATAAAGATACGGCTGCAAGAGAGAAAAACATCGCGCGACTGAAAGCTCAGGGGGCGGCAGCGGACGTTCGGGCCACTGCGGCAGATCAGGTAATTAGCTGCCTGACAGATATTAAGAAGTTCAAAGACAGAAACCCCGAAGGGTTTGCAAAGCTTGGCACGATCACGCGTGACAATGCTTGTACGGCTGCCAGCAAGATTCCGCGTCCGACAGCTTCACTGAATTAGTCTATTTGGGCTGCGGGGCTGCTCGTTGCACTGGCTTGACTGAAGCAGGTTTGTCGGGCTTCGCCGCATTTGCGCCAGGAGGCGGTGTCTCAGGCTTCTGTGCTGGCGCAGCATTATTCAGGTCCGCTAATATTGCATCCGCTTTGGCATCTTTTGCATCAGCTTTCGCATTTCTGTCTGCCGTCGCTGTCGTCTGTCCATTCTCATTCTTTTGAGTGGCCGCGTTCTGCTCCAGTTTGATGCCAAGCGTATCCGTCACGTCCTTCACTTTGGCGGCATCCTGCAGCTTCTTTTGTATATGAGCGTTTGCGGTATCACGTATCTGGTCGTCGGCCGCCGGGATTTGACCCGTTCGCGCTTGCGCCTGCTCCGGCGTTTCATTCGGCGCAGGGATTTGCAGCTTCGCTCGTGCCTCGATCGCGGCAGTAATGTCCGGATCGCCGAGCTCCTTGACCTTGGACGCAAGCACCTGACCATCCTTGTTCGCATCTTTGCCATGCTCATGCAGCATCGAGGCGATACCAACCGAGGCCTTGGTCGAGAACCCTGCATCTTTCAAGCTCGTGAGCGTTTCCTGGCGCAGGTGCGTTTGCTTGATGATGTCGATCGCACCCGTGCCAAGCTTGAGAATCTCGCGGTTATCCGCTGCCCACATCACGCCCTGCTGAAGCGCGTAATTGCGCGTCAGCTTCTCGAACGATGTAAGACTCGGATCGTTCCCGCCGAAGGCGCGCGCATAGGTGGCCGATGTCGCCTGCCGCTCTTCGGTGTCGCCAACGAGAACACCGTTGACCATATGACGCATGCCGCTTCCGAGGGCGAGCACGTTGCCAACCGTTCCTACGCCTGCCTGTTGCTGCTCCAACCGGATACGGGCGGCCTGGCTCGGGTCCATCGCCCGCGCTATTTCCGGTGTGAGATTGCTGATCACCAATGTCCGAAAATCCGCACCGTCCAAGCCTGAGGCACGCAAGGCTACGCTATTATTCACAAAGGCATGAAGCTTGCCTGCAAGTCCCGCCACTTCATGGGACTCCGGTGACAGCCCAAGCTGTTTGGATATCGCAGCGCCGACATCGTGAAGCGTGAACTCCTCCTGCGAAGCGGCATTGGCAACAATCCCGGCAGGCGATTTTGAACCAGATCGGGAGTCAAGAAACTCAGCCATCGCACGCCCCCACCGTCATTACCTGCTTGCTTCGCTGCGAAAGTTTGCGTGCCCCGCTCTTTGCTTTCCGGCGCGAGGCGCGATTGGCGAGCAGCGGAACGGGTGTTTCGATTTTTTCGCCATTCCCCCAGAACTGCGTGTCGATAATCTCACCGGAGGCATCGCGTTCGATCATGGCGGGGCCGTCCTCAGGATCGCGGTGCCGCTCGCCGTTGAACCAGTATTCGGTACGGGAAGCCTCGGTCGATTCGGCTTCGCTAGCGACAAGCTCCTCTCGGGTCTCGCCGCTTGCATCCGTTATCGCTTGGTATGTGTCATGGTAGGTCGCCAGGAGGCAATACTCCGCCGGACCCTCCTTGGAATCGCGGTGCGGCTTTCCGTCGATGTACCAGAATTCGACCGTGATGCGCCCTGTTTCGTTGCGGGCAAGGCTGGCTGGACCGCAGGTGCGGTGCATCTGGCCGTTTCGGTAATAGCATTCCGCCAGGACCGCGCCCGTGACGGGATCGCGCGAGATGTAGGCCGGGCCCGCATCTTCGTCCCGATCCAATATGCCGTTCCGCTGATACTCCTCCCAGATGACAGCGCCGCTGGCCCTATCGCGCTCGATCCGGGCCGGGCCGTCAAGGCGATGCAACATCCCTTTCTCATAATACTCCTCATGCACGATGATGCCGGTCACAGGGTCTCGAGCGATGCGTGCGGGTCCACACGTCCGGTGGATTTCACCGTGGTGACGATACTCTTCAAACGAAGTTATGCCGGTTTCGACCTCCCGGTGAATAATCGCAGGACCATCCGCTTCATCGCGATGCAATTTATCGTTCGCCGTGTATTCGACTTGTTCTTCGCGGTCCTCAAGGCCGTACCAGGCCGGGCCTTCCTTCGGATCGCGATGCCGGATGCCGTGTTGGGCGTAGAGTTCACGGACGCATGTGCCGTTGGCATCGGTCCACCTCAACGCCGGGCCATCGGCGGGATCGCGGTGCAACGCGCCATGCTCATAATAGGCTTCGAAAACGCGACTCCCGGCCTTATCGGCCCAGATCACGGCGGGGCCTTCGGCAGCCGGACGATGCAAGATGCCATGAGTGAAATATTCCTCGTTCTTGAACCACAGCCCGCTTTTCCATTCCTGAACAACGGCAGGGCCGTCGCGATGGTCGCGGTGCTCCTTGCCGTGCATCATATATTTTGTGCAGCTCCAATCTGTGGTGCGGCATTCAAAGGCCGGACCCTCTTTGGGATTGCGGTGTATCAACTCATTCAGCAGATAGGTTGTCGTGTCGGTGCCATCGGCTGTCCGATGGTGCATCGGGCCCCAAGGCTGTGATCCATAATGCGCCCGGAAGGTTTCGTAGGGTTCCGGCCAGCGGTGCATGCCCTCGCCACTGGTTGCGCCGATAAATTGATCGACCATCGCGGTGGCGCGTTTCATTAGCTCCGAGTAGTCAGGCTGGAGATCGCCTTCGATCATCTGCGCGACCAGGCGCATCACCCGCAACGCCGCGACAACATCAAGCGTGCGGTCGATGGCCTTGATGGTGAGAGCGCTGATCCGGCGTGTGTCACCATCCGCCAACTGCCGGTTCCATTCGGAAAAGTTTTCGCCTGTGGTGCGCGCGAGCGCGGCGCTTTCTTCCGGGGTTAGCGATATGTTCTTCAGCGATGCCAGATAGCGAACGGTGCTCGTCACGTCCGGCGCGGCGGGCTTGGTCGCGGATGCGTGAAGCGGGTCGCTGGCGGGAAACAACGTCACGGCTTGGCCCTCGGTGGGGCAGAGCCGGCTGTGTTATCGTTGGGAGTGGAAGACCTGTGTTCGGCAGTTTGTTTTAGAGAAAGTTCTTCAGTTAACTGAAGAACGGCGGCGTTAGCCGCCGTCGCGGAATCCTCTGTGTGAAGAGAATCACCGATCTCGAATGAGTTCTTGTCCATAACAGCGCACGTCTAGAATCAGTTTCGAAAAACAGCTTTGCCCGCCCGAAAAGGGCGGCGAATATCCGATTACTAGAGTAGCCTGAGGCCGCTAAGGAGCGCTTAATTGCGCTAGCGCATTGAAATAGAACAAGATTGGGGGCAATCCACCCCAAGCGCGTCGCCCAAGCTGGTCGCGCCATGTCGCCGGTCAGACGTATTGATGAATATCAGTATGTGAAAAATCCGAGCCCTTGAAAAGCAGCGGCACGCTAAGAACCTTCGCCAGCGCATAGCTGGCGCAATCGCCGAGATTCAGCCGCGCCTTGGGATCGATCCCTTTTCCAAAGCGGCTATACGCATCGAGCGCCTGGGAAATGTACGGCTCGGCAAAAGGCACGATTTCCACGCCAAGTTCCGCGAGGAATCCCATGACTTCCTCGGCGCTTTGGCGGCCCCGCCGGGCACCGATGACGATGCCGGTTTCATAGACGGTGACGGCGCTGGCGAGACGGCGCGAGGCATCGCGGATAATAGACAGGAAGCGCTCGGCCTCGGGTTCCTGCTCAAGAATGGCGACGAATGCCGAACTATCGACGACGATCATCCGGCGCGTCCCAAGCCTGTTCGAGAATGTCTCCCGGCGGGCGCGGGTCAAGGAGCGGGCGGGACGCAATGCGTTGCGCGATCTCGCGGGCGCGATTGACATGCGCGGGCTTGCGCGGTGCCGTGCTTTCCGCAATGGCGATACCGGCGATGCGCGCTTCCATTTCGACCCCCTCCTTCAGCACATCCTCCAGCGTCCTGCCGCTGTGGGCAGCGACACGGCGCGCAAGCTGTTCAGTTTCAGGGGGAACGGTAACGGTCAAGGAATCCTCCGCGAGAATATCCGGTAAATTTCGTAGGGTAATCATAATCCTTCGGAGGGCGGGACACAATAATTACGTGAAATACCCTGAATTCTTGGGCCTTTTTTACCACGCATGACGCGGCAAAGGCGGGCCGCGTCACGGGCGAACAATCCCTCACCAAAGCTTTCGATTTACCCGCGACCAAAGCCGCACGCGGCTCCGAAGCACACGTACCATGGCAGGACTGACATCTTTCCGCCGCCTGCGCTTGCCGCGTGTGTTCAAAGGACGCGCGGAATAAAGAGCGTCAAGCGCCGCCTCGCGTTCCGCCCGCAGCGCCGCGATCACAGCATCCACTTCGTGTGGCGGCGTGTAGCGCAAGGCTTGCGCGATCCTGCTGGCATATTCGGCGATCAGGGCCGCGCGGGCTGAACGATAGGGTGATATGGGCTTCACCGAATAGCCGGGAAAATCGCGGCGGTCTGCGGCAATTCTCATAAGCTGTGACCGCACATTGGTATCCGGTGCGATCATGGCACGAGCATTCGCCCTGGCCTTCAACGTGATCTCTTGGACCGGGCGCACCTGTCCGGCCCGATGTCCGACTTCGCGGGACGCACGCACGAACGCGATGCCGAGCTGCCTTGATGAATGCCTCGTCTTGATCGACGTGACCGACGCGCGGGCCTCCGCCACGGAGGGCAATTGGTTAAGGGACAGATCGCGCAATCGCTCACGCAGCATCGCCGCGTCCACGCCCTCAATCCGCCGCGCCAGCGAGTGAACGCCGCCCGAGCGGTCGATCACCACGAATACCCGCCGGTCGCCCCGAGCCAGGATATAACCCGCCCCTTCAAGCGTGCGCCGGAACTCCGCTCCGTCTCTTGCTCCGCGCCACAACGCGGTCAACTCCCCCGAAACCAGCCCGATCGGGATTCCGGAGCGTTCCGCCTGCCGCAATTCGTGGTCTTGGACCGTGCGCCGTGAGCCGCGCCGCCTGCGTCTGCCTTGCGAGCCTTGAACGGGCCGATGGCCAAACAGCGCTTCCAGCTCGCGGGCGGCCTTTTCATGCAGGCGGTAATTCCAACTATCCGCGATAGCGGTGCCTCTGTCCACGTCGATGCGCGACCACACCACATGGACATGCTCGCGGCCTTTCTTGCGGTGAAGAACGACAACGCGCGGCTGGCCATGAAACCCCAATCTCTCTTCAAGCAGATCGACCGCCTGGCCAATCTGGTCCTCCGTCAACGGCGTGGCGGCCTCGGGGCTTATGGACGCGTGATAAAGCGGGCGCTCCGACCGGGCGGCCCTGCCCCGCGTTTCCATCTCGATCAACGCGCCCGCGACATCCTGCGCGATCGTGCCACGGCATTCATGCAGCCCTATGCTTTCATTCTGATCCGCCCGCAACAGATGCGTGGCAAGCTGCCGCGCCCGCGCCCGGGATTGCCCTTTGATAATCATGTGGCCGCTGCCCGCCGTCCCAGCGCTCGCAACAGCACCGGACGCAACGCGCGAAGCACGGCGAGGCTTCGCGCCAGATCCCGCCCGGTGGAATCCGGAACGGGACCATTCTCCAAGGCCACTTCTATCCGGCGGATGCCAGCGCCGATGCGGCCAAGCTGGTCGAGAACCCGGACCAGCAACGACGCTTCGACGGAAGGCCTGCGCGCGGCCAGCAGCGGCTTTGCATGCAGAAGTATGCGCCGGGTGTATGCGGAAAGAGAGATGCCCGCCCGGCTGGCGGCGGCTTCCACAGCCGACCGTTCGCGGGCGCTGACGCGGATAGTGATGCGGAAGCGGCGAATGGGATCGCCTGTCAAATTCATGGTCGGCCTGGTCGGAAAAACGACCCCCCGGCTCTACTGTCCAAGGGGATGCAACGGGGCAACGCCCCTTGCCAAGCGCGCGGCGGCATTCACCTTTGAATGTCCGACAGCGCATGGCTTGCCTGTTCTGTTCTTCCCCAATTTAACAAAGCAGCCGCCCGCTCTCGACAAAGAATTTTGTTGAAACCAAATCGGCCGCGCATAGCTAGCGTTCCATTCCCCGGTCCTGCTCCTGCTCGCGCTGCCTTTCGGTTGCTTCCATCTGCGCCCGTGCGAATTCCGATAACCGGCTGTCCCACATTTCGGCGGTGCGGTCGGTCTGCTCGCGGCTAGCGTCGCGGGACATCCCTTCGACCTTGCGGTCTGTCATCGGCCCGCGCGACATCTCGGCGGCCATGCCGCTTTCCTCGTCGGCATGACGCGAGGCCTGCTCGTAGATGTCGTGGGCGCGGTCTCCTGCCGCCCGTACCCACTC
Source organism: uncultured Sphingomonadaceae bacterium (assembly GCA_964245355.1). Lineage (GTDB taxonomy): Bacteria > Pseudomonadota > Alphaproteobacteria > Sphingomonadales > Sphingomonadaceae > Sphingomonas_I. The sequence continues at coordinate 12,039 of CAXTMT010000003.1, read as the reverse complement.
CATGGCTGAGCGCTGCTGGGCGGCCATGCCACCCCGGCTGGTCCACTCAAGCTCCGGCTCGAAACCCTGCTCGCGCTCCTCATTGCGGGCTTTTCTATCCTCGTTTTCCTCGATGCGCGTCCTGCCCTGATCGATCTCCGGATAGTTGACCGTCACGGTCGCCTTCTGCCCGTCGATCAGCCGGGTGACTTCCTTTTCGCTGCTCTCCAGCTCCGCACCGCGCCCGGTCAATTCCTGGGCGGCATTGCCGACATGGATTTGCGGCTCGCGGTCGATGCCCTGCTCCTCAAGGCTGCGCCGGTCCACGCGCCCGTCGAAACCCTCCCGCTCGAGCGCGCGGTTGACCTCGTTCTCCCACGCGACCCGCAACCGCTCGGTGCTGCCTTTTTCCGACAGGAGCATGACCCGCTCGCCAGTATCCACGTCCCTGTCCCGGAAAATGATATGGGCGTGGGGATTGTCGGCATCCCCCGGCCCGTCATGAATTCCCGCGACCCACGAGGCGCGGCCCTCCGTCAGGCCTTCGGCAAATTCCTGCACGAGCTGGACCCGCTGGTCGTGATCCAACTCGATCGGCAGCGCCACCATGACCTTGTCGATGACGCGGGCGTTCTTCCGGTCGCCCTGCTCCTGCCCGTCCAGCCACGCCGCCAGTTCTGAAGTTTCGGTCGGCATCCGCGCCCCAATGACCTGCGTCGCCGCCTCGGGCCGGGTGATGTAGTAGGCGTGGGCGCTGGCTGTCCCCGACTGGTGCGTGGTCCGCCCGACACTCCGGTGATTGAGGCTGAAGATCGCCATCGCGACCCCGAACTATGCCCGTTTTCTCCGGGCGCACGGGTTTGGCACAAACCCATAAGTGCGCCCTGACCTCTTTTTCCTCCCCCCTATCCTATCCGCCATTCCCTTTCCTGTCGCCGTTTCCGCAACCATCCGTAGTATTTTTTCGTAGCGGGTCAATTCCGGTGATGCCACACTCGCGCACGCCCGCCGACATGCCACGGCATAGCGGCACCCGCGCAACGCCTGTTGGAGAAGTCGACACCGATGACGGTGCATGGAACGGCGCGCTTCGCCTCGCGGGCGGAGCTTCGGGCGGCGGGCCTCCTGGCCGACCCCGGCTCCGGCGCTCCGCCGGATGGGTTGATGCTCGGCTGGTGGTACGAGAACCGCCACGACTTCCAGCCGCTCGCTTATGGCGGCGATCTGCACCAGCTCATCGTCGGCGGCACCGGAGGCGGTAAATTCACCACCGCCATCGCGCCGCTGTTGCTCGGCAGCGGCCTTGATGCCCAAACGGTTGTCGTGGTCGATCCGAAGGGAGAAATCGCCCAGCTCGCCGGGCCGTTTTTTCAGGAAGCCTTCGCGCCTGAACCCTCGGTTTTCCTGCTCGATCCGTGGGACGAGTGCAAGACCGGCCAGACATCCGTTCTCAACCCCCTGGCCAGCCTGACGCTGGACAACCCCAATTACGTGGACGACGCGCGGGCGCTGGCTGACGCGATGATTATCCAGTCCGGCGGCGACAACACCCATTGGGACAACACGGCGCGCAATTTCCTTGCCGCCGTCCTGCTCTATGTCGCGCTCGACCCGCTGGAAGAGGGCATGCGCGACCTGATCCGCGTGCGCGAGCTCATCACCCTGCCTTACGCGATGCCCAAATCCTACAAGGGTCCCAAGCGGCAGACCCTCTCGGCGCTGATCCATAGTTTCATGGAAAGCGAGCTGGCGGGTGGCGCGATCCGGCGCGGATTCCAAGGCCTGGTCAACCGCGGCGAAAAGGAACGTCCTGGCGTTATCAGCGGCATCGAGCGCGACACCACATGGATGGACAGCCCGCAGATGGCCAAGGTGCTGCGCGGCCCCACCCTCGATATGAAGAAGGCGGCGCTGGGTGGCGGCAAGTATTTCGTGGTGCTGCCGCCGCAATTCTTCATGACGCATCGCGGCTGGCTGCGCCTTTCGGTCGCCACCTTCTCGAACGCGTTCAAGCGCTACAGGCCGGATGCGTCCTTGCCGCAGCACAAGCGCTGGCGGCACATCATCATCGACGAATTCGCCAATCTCGGCGAGATGACCGTGGTCTTGCAGGATGTGCCGGTCGCGCGCGGCTTCGATACCAAGTACCATCTTTCCACCCAGGACCTCGCCAGCATCAAGCGCGTGTATCAGGACGGCTGGGAAAGCTTCATCAACAATTCATTCCAGCGGTTTTTCGCGGTAAGCGATCTTTTCACCGCCGATTACGTCTCGCGCCTCCTTGGCGCGGCGACGGTTGCCAGCGAGAGCTTCACCTCCGGAAGCAGCACCAGCCGGGGCACATCGCGAAGCGTCACGGAAGGCTCAAGCGCAGGCAAGAGCCTGTCGGACTCGTATGGAAAACTGCAGTCCGGCGAAACCAAGGGGGTGTCGTTCTCCACTTCCGAAAGCACCTCGGACTCCACCGGCTGGTCGGAAAGCCGCTCGGTCGGCCAGGTGCAGCGCTCCTTGCGGACACCTGATGAAGTCCGCCGTCTCGATGAGGGCTCGCAATTTCTGTTCATGCGCGGCCTGCATCCGGTCGAATGCTGGCGGCCACCTTATTGGGAGATATTTCCGTCGCTGCCGTCCTTCGATCTCAAACAGATCCTCGGCACGATCGGGCGCATGCCGGAGAACGCAGCCGAGCGCGAGTACTTCATCCTCTGGCGCGAGGCC
>CAXTMT010000003.1:0-9332 GCA_964245355.1 uncultured Sphingomonadaceae bacterium | reverse complement strand
CCCCGGGCCGCGCTGGCCCCCGCTTCTTCTGCAGCCGGATCCGCGTCCCGCGCCGCCGCGGGCCCTTCCGCCACCCGCTCCCCAACCTCTTCCTGCCCCGGCCAGTCTCCGGATCAAGCTCGCGCTTGCCCTGGCCGCGCTCGTGGCACTGTGCGCCGTTGCATACCCGGTGATTTCCTATTTCCGGAGCCCGCCTCCCGAGCCTGTCATTGCGGTCGCGCCTCCGGCCCCGCCGTTGATGCCAAAGCCCGAGCCACCACCACCGCCCCCTCCCGCTGCTCCCATGGCACCCGCCGCAACGGTTTCCGCGCCGGAGAAAACGCGGCCCCCCGTGCCTAATCTTGCAACGATCGAAGCCATGCCGCGCGGTGCCACAACCCGCGACTACCTCTTGAATCTCGTTCGCGAGAATATCCATCGCTGCACGCCGGGCCGTGGCTCGGCGGAGCAATTTTTGATCGAATATCTCTTCTCCCGCACGCGCTCGAAATACGATCTGAATATTCCTATGGACGCAGCGCGGCAGCAACTCGCGGCGCGCTATGCCGAGACGTTCGATGCGTATCGGCGCAAGCCCACATGGACCCGCGCCGAGCGCGATGAAATCATGGAGCTGATGCTTCGCGCGTCGCGCGACCAGCTTACGCAAGGTGGGGTCTATATTGGAATGATCGCCGCCTTTAACCGCTTCTATCAAGGCGGCGGCTGCCCCTTCGATACCGTTCCTGAATCTGAATATCGTCTCCCCGTCTTTGCCGACGTAAAGACACCCGCGACACAACGCTAGAGGCCCACTCTTGTCCGGCGTTTTACCAGAACAGCGATATGCACCGGCTGCTTTCGCAGCCGGTGCGATTGAAACGCGGCTCTTACTTCTTGCTGCCGGTCGGTCGCGACCAGATCAGGATGGCTTCATCCTTCTCCTGAGCCGTCATCAGCGCCGCATTGATGCTGCGCGAGAGCGACGGATCGTCGATCGCGACCGAGAGATAGGCCTCGCCGCCCTTGCTCTTGCGCCGCCATGCCGCGCCGAACTCGACCGTGCCGAGGGAAGTCCGCCCGACCAGCCGGTATTCCGGGCCGTTCTCGCTGGGCTTTTCCACCGGAACAAGCTGCATATTGGCGCGGTGCGCGGTCAGCGTGGTGATCTCGCCCGAGAAGGTGTCGACCTTTTTGTCGTAGTGGAAGTTGCCGATAATCATGATGTTTCCTTTCGATGTTCTGAGTCACCCCAACGGTGCCTCGATGCGACCTGTTCACGGCCCGAGGCTTCCTCGGCGGCGTGGCGCATGCAGGGGTGGGGTATCTCCCGGTCTGGCATGCGCGCGCAGCGCGCCGAAGATTGGGGAAACCTCGCATGCGGTCCAAAGGACCTTGCCCCAAAGCCTGGGGGAGTGCGCCGTAGGTCGCACGCACACGAGGCACGGTGTTTGGGTAGCCAATGAAAGGGAACAACCGTCAGGCGACTACTTCAACGAAGCTTCGACCGCTCGGCATAAGACGCTGCCAGCCGCGCATGGCCGATAAAATCTCCGACAAACCATGAGAACACAAAGAGGGTCGGGCAAACCTCGGGCTTTGTCCCGTGGGTGTGCCAGCAAGCGACCGCGGGCCGATGCCTCTTGCCAAGATCACTCCGCCGACAAGCCGACAAAAAGGGCGAGATAAGCTTCGACTGAAGGCGCAGAAGTGGTTCCTCAGTGCCACCAAGCAGCAAAAACGAGCCTTTCGTCGGGCTTAATAACGGAACACCACCGCCACTCGCAAATGCGCTTTGCCTCACGTCGTTCATGATTCTTTAAGGTTAAGTCTGCGATGAATAACCAGCCTGCAAAAAAAGCCAGCCACGGTATTATGATACTTCTTCAGCCGACAATATAAGCCATTGTAGACATTGAACTTCTTTGGAACTTGCAGCGTTCCAACGAGTTAGATCAGTGTTTTTTGGAGGAACAAGCCTTGAGCTTATCTGGCGAAGCACCTACGATGTGCGATGCCCTTGCGAGCCGCTGGGCGATTTTTTTGGGGGCACCAAATGATTACTGCTGAGATTTCCCCGGATGAACACAGAACAGCCAGTTTGAACCATGCGCAACTTTTGCTGCAGGCTGCCATAAATTTATCAGGAATGGGACAAAAAGAAAAAGCGCTTGATCTTCTCGTTGGCGCGCAACAAAGGTTCGAAACGTTCGATCAAACGTCCGACGCTGGTATCGCACGTGCTTGGGCCGATGGCCTTAGGCAGCGCCTTCGAAAACAGAAGCTCGGTAATCCAGCTCCATAATATATATTAATCTCTTTTTCGCGGCGACACATATTTTCACGCCGTATGCTTTTGCAATTTCTAATTGACCCGAGGCTTCGGCGTGAAAATTCATGTTGAGTCGGTCACGCATTTTGGTGCGCCGCGTGAACTTATTTTTGCCGCCGTCCAACTAAACCCACCTGTGTTGGACGAGGTAAGCGCAAACAAAACGTTTGAATGGCGCGCACCAGACCGCGCTCAAAGAGAACAGGACATTGAAAACATTCTCAACACCCTCTTCTCAGAATCATTTCCCAAAAAACCAGACATTGTAGTCTTTTCTGAGTACAGTGTACCGAAGCAAGTAATAGATAACGGCGATCTCCAAATCCTTTCAGATCGGCAAAACGCTGTCATTATAGCTGGCAGCTATTTTGACATCGACAAAAGCAGCAGTTCGTTCCGCAATAATCTTTGCCATATTTTCATACCTAAGCGCCCGAGTCCCCTGGTGCTTTGCAAAGCAACGAAATCGCCCAAGGAGGAAGATTCACTCCTAACGTCCAACGACTTCCCGAACATTGCGCGGCTCGTTTGGAACCTAAGTGAAGCAGCTTCTGTCAGCATAAGCGTCTTCCTCTGTCGCGACTATTTAATGCCATTCCAAGTCCGTTCCTCGAAGGACGAAAGCGGCCAGTGTCTGACCGAGCGGGTCTCGGCTTTGGATTGGGATCGGGAAGGCATCAACATCGCCGTTATGAACAACCTAGACCCAAGATTGTTCGAAGCGGCGGCTTCATTTGACGTTCGGGAAACACACGGCGAGCGAAAACTAGTCTTGTTGGTTAATTCTGCAAATCACCATGAGAAGCTTGCGACTGCATTACTTGGCGCATCCAAGGAGCCCGACCGTGAGGCAGATGTAGCGGCAAGGCTGCCATCCTCCATGGAGGGCGTTCTCATTGTTCAGACACGTCTTTGGGATGTCGCGGCAACACGAAAAACACCGGATGTAAAAGAAACCTATCCGATTAGCCACTGGAGCGCATACTCCTACTCTCGTACCGACTCCATATTGCGGCCCATAAAGAAAGAGCAGAACCTTCCCCAAAGGCGGGGAATATTTCATCCGGCATTCTTAGAAGCTGTGCAGAGAGATATCGTAGTCGAATTCATTGTTGCGAAATCTACTCAAAGGGTCGAGCAAGCATTTGCGTCAGGCAAGATCAAGCACGTCACTGCAAGCCATGTACGAGGCATCCAAGACATAATGGTAAGGCGATATGTCGAAAGGCATATGACAAAAGGGAGCATACCCGAAAAATTGACGCTACCTTTTTGTACACTACGGGATAGTGAATTTGACGCTGCTTTTGATATATCGCCGAGCTCTCCCGCATTAAAGCTATTGATCGAACCAAAGAATATCCTGAAAATTCGGGGCGCTGCGGTTCCTAGATTGAGTTCTGCAGAGTGGGGTGCCGTGCATAAGAATATTCTGGAAGCGCTTGATTACGGTACTCGCAACCGAGAGGCGTGCGAAATAGCAAAAGGGCTTCCTGATGGAGAATCTATCCCGAAACTATTCGAGCCCGTATTCTCGTTAGGTTACGAACAAATTATTCCAATTGGAAAAGTCTTCCGGAACGAAATACGGGAAGAGTATGTCCTCGTCTCCTCTGAGGACAAACTGGGCAACGCAGCGACCGCGAGCCTAGAAATATACATAAATGAACACCTTATTATGGATTCAAAGATTCGCGATATTTACCGGATCAGCAAAATCGAACCATACGCCAGCAGAAACCCTTTTCAGTTTTTGCTAAGACTCAAGTGCTCCGCTTTTGAAACAGATGATATTCTTTTCGCCATGCAACAGTGGGCAAGCAATAATGAGATTCGAGTTGGCACACGGAGTTACGATCTGTGGCGACACATAAAACGCGAATCCATTGAGGGCATCGTCGATACAAAAATGACAGAATCTGAACTTGCACTATTGCTTGGTGTACATGCAATCGAGTCATCTGCTAGCTGGAATTTGGACAACCAACTTCGGGAGAAAACAGCCGAGGCATGGCAACGGCATATGTCGGATTTTGCCAGGCTGGGGAAACTGGGAGCAGATTGCCAACGGCACCTCAGCAATTTCTATTGCAACGTCGTTCTGTTTAACATCGACTCTCCTACTCTCGAAAAGAAGCGCTTCTTGGAAAACGCTCAGCAAGGGTGGCAGCAGCTTTTTAAATATTTCGAAAACTGGAGCAAGTCGTTACTCCTAGACGTATTAGAACTTTCAGCAGACTCCAAGAACGAAGCGATGGGCGAGCGTCTTCGAGCGAAGCTGCCCAGGCAGACTGAAGCGATCCCAACGAAGGAGCTATTGGATCCCCCAAAAATGTTCCTTCGTTTCTATCCCGAACTAAGGGGAATCACGGGCGGCAACCTTTTTACTACGCTTCGTGCAAACGCACCGCGAATTCAGCGTGCACGAAACCTAGCAGCCCACGGCGGAAATGAGTCCGCGTGGGTGAAATTCACTAGACTAAATGACAGCAACTGGGAGTCCCAGTTCGACGAACTTGAAGAACATGTATTTACTCTTTGCAAACTGCTTGTCGAAGTATGGAAGGAAGCAATTGCGCGAAAACTCTCGCTTGAGTAATTGCTAATTTTTTATTTCCACGATTCGGCATGTGAGTAGCTTGACCATTTAGCCTCTTTTATTCATTTGCCTAAGTGAGACAAGCTAGCTAGCACATAGTCGCCGCGCAGCAATTTCCGAAAGATATCTCTCCAAAAGCGGATGATGACTTTTCATTTGTGTAGCATAAATATGTCGACCCGAGTCCTCCGCTTCGCCAAGGTCGAAGACCAAGTAGCCTTTGCCCTGTGGGCCTACCGGAAGGGAGCCTGACACATAGCGTATCGGCCCATCCCATACGCCGGAATCGAGCCCCGCATTCGGATCGTCAAACGCGAACGGCATAGCCGACACGCGGAACGGTTCGAATGGCAGATTGTCGGAGAGAAAGTGCTTCGTGCCGTTGGTCAACAATCGAAAATACGGAAGCCAAACGCACGATCTGTTTATGAGGCCGTTGAACTCGGCTTCGCTCGCAATAGCGAGGCTCTTTCTTAGCTCTGGGTCCTGCTCGACCCAGTCGTGCCAAACCCATTCACGAAGATGATAGGCCTCAAGAATGCAATGAAACGCACGCCGCGCCGAATGCTGCTCGCGCATGAAGTCGTCAAAATCGTCGACGAGCATTTCGTAAAATTGAATACAGGTCGTGATGTCAAACATCACTCTCCCTCCTCAGCGCTCCTGTCCGCCCCGCGTTTCGCGCCAAATTCCTTCCAAAGGCCGAGCACCAGAAGCGTGTGAATGATGAGGCGGGACACATGTCCGTGGAACGCGCCCGTGTCGAGAAGCCCGTGAGCAATTTCATTCCGGAGATTCAGCCCTCGTGGATCGGAATACAGCGCTTGCATGTGAAGCGTCACATTGGGGCCCAGCGCTTCAATGACCTTCGCCGAATAGAGAATGTCACCCAACCCTATGGCGACACTGGTACCGGCGACTTTGGGGTGGGCCTTCGTTACCGGGATTTCGACTTGATCCGCGATCTTCCGAAGAGCCCGTTCTATCTGCGGAACAAGAACGTGCACAGCCTTTACGTGGTCGCCCTGAAACCACGCCCTTACCCCTTCCAGAAGCAGCCCCATATCGTCAAAGAGCTTGTGCCGGTTCGCCCAGCCAACGAAATGCTCCGGGACAACTTCATGCCGTTCAAACAGCCGCTGGAAGGCCTGAGCCAGCCACGGCACCGAGAATGAAAAGCTGAACTTCGCCTGATGGAACAGGCGGCCAAACGGATCATCCTGAACCGACCCAATTTTGGCCGCGACATGATCGTCTGCCATGATGGTTTGACTGAGATGCGCGAAAAGCGGCGCTTCTTCCAGTGTTTTCCGTACGGCCTGTTCGAGCTGGTTGCGCTTCAACAAAAATTCCGAAGCGATCCTGACAAATGTCTGGCCGAGGTCATCGACAACAACGGCATCGAGAAACTTCTCCATGTCGTCCTTCTTGATATTGATGTCGGTGCCGACGGACTTCATTTCATCGCGCGCATCCCCAATCCGCTTTTGCATCAGGATGCGGACGCGGCGGCTTTCTTCCGGCAGTCCCCCATCACGATAGGCCTCCATGGCGGTCTGGAGAAATGCCGCTCCAAGCATGGCATCACCCAGGCTGGCCGCGTGCTCAAACGCTTTTGCGATGGATTGGTGCAACCGCCTGATGTCGTCGAAACTCCCCCCGCGATTATAATAGGTGATGAGCTTGCGGGCTGCATCCTTGGCTGCATTCGGATCGAAACTCGTGGAGTTGGACGGATCGGAAAACCGCGTCACCAACGCTTCGAGGTCGACGACAAGCTCGCCGCGCTCCGCGTCGCTAACGCCTGCGCTCTTGTCGTCGATGAGGCGGTCAAACACATACCACCACATGCCCTGCGCGGCCTTTATCGTCTCCCGGTGCAGCTCCATAAGCACGATGCGCGCGCGGTTTGTGCGATCCTGATCTGCGATCAGAGCAGCGAGGTCCAGCGCGCGAATTGCGGACTGTAACCGGTCATGCGTTTCCGCCAACAGCGGCAGCGTATCGATATATGAATCGATTGCTATGCGTGCATCCTCGACATCGCGCTTGCGCTGCCCGATGGGCCCGCTCATGTCCCACGCGAGATCGGCGTAGCGTGCCTTGAGAAACGGATGCTTGAGAGATCGGGCGCGGCTGGCCCAATGTTGGACGACTTCGCTTGGCGTGCCTTCGATGCTTGGGAAATAGACCTTCTCACCCTCCGCATTCGTGCCCGATCCCATGGGGCCGAAATACGTATTCCATGGATTGTCGAGATGAGGGCCGTTGGCAAGGCCGAATGCCAGAACTTCCGCCCACGCTCCAAGATTCTCTGCCGCTGACGGTTCAACCAGTGCGGCACGCGCCTTGCCCAGTGCGCCGCTTACGTCGAACTCGGTGAATGGTTTCTCCGATGCGTCGTAACGCTGGATGATTTCGTCGATGGATGCTGGGATGATTAGTGCGGCGAGCATGCTGGATTCAAATCGAAATTCGAAAGGATTTAAAACCCGCAACGCACTCAGGTTGCAGAGCAGACCTAGCCAATTCAACAAATGAATGGTGCGGGTAGAGGGAATCGAACCCCCACGCTTTTTGGGCAACAGATTTTGAGTCTGCCGCGTCTACCAGTTCCGCCATACCCGCGCCGGGCGGTGTTATAGCCACCAAGCCCTTTGAAAGCCAAGCGAAATCGAAAGGCGTTACGCTTCCACGGTTTGGCGGCGTTTTCGATCGCGCGCGACCGTACCGCGCATAGTGTTGATGGCCGAAGCGTCCAGCATCGTCTTGATGTGGGCGGCGTAGAACTTCTCGATCATCTCAACGCTGGTGCGGCAATTCTTGGCGATCTGGTAGATGTCGGCACCCTCCATGAGACGGAAGCAAATATAGGTATGGCGAAGGCTGTAGGCGGTGCGGACCTTGCCGTCGCGATCCTTCTTCATTCCAGTTTCTTCAAGGAGAGAGTTCAGAAGCTCGCGAGGCTTGCCGGGGAATAAGAGGTCAGTACCCTCCGGTTTCGCCAAACTCGTCTTCGACGAGTCGCCGTTCGGCTTTTGGCGCAAGCGCTCCTTCAAGCGCTTAAAGGGATGGACGGCCTTCGCCGTGCTTTTACAGAAGCCAACGCCGCGTTTGCCGCGCACTTCGATCTCAAGAATTGTCTCCCTCGAACCTTCATCTTTGACGATCGCCACGTCTCTGAATTGCAAGCGGCGCGCCTCATCGGGGCGCAAGCCCGTGTTGGCCATGAAGAGGATGTAGTCGTGCATCTGTTCGCAGACCCATTTCCATCGCGTCTTGAAGGGACGCTTCGGCTGCTCCAGCCGCTTCCTGGAGGCCTCGTAAAGCCGCTTGTATTCGTCGGGCGAAAACCACGCGCGATGAGATATCTTGCCGTTCGTCCGATACGGCTCCGAGAGATCGGGGAGATACTTGAGCCAGTCATGACGCAAGGCCGTCTTAAGAACCTGACGAATACAAACCGTTTCGTGATGCATCGAACTGCGGGCAGGTGGCCGACCGATCCGCTCGTGCGCCGTCTTCCGTCGATGCAATCGATATTCCTGCACCTTGCCGGGAGTGATTTCAGAAAGAGGAATATCGCCGAGAAACGGCAGGATGTGGACATTTAGAAGCAGTTCGTACTTCTTCACCGCGTCCGGGCTTCGCTCGCCCTGCGTGATGGCTTCGTATTCCAGCAGAAATTGCGTTGCGGCTTTTTTGAAGAGAGGGCCGTTCGCAAGCTGGCCCACTCGCGCCTTGCCGCGCAATTCGATATACCAGTCTTCCGCGATCTCTTTCGCGTGCGAAAGACTCTCTTCCTTGGTGCTGATGCGGCGGTTTGCCCCTTTAAGATATGCGGATGCTTGCCAGTATCGGCTCCGCTCCCGCTTGTAGAGATGCAGCTTGCCGCCCATCAACTCGTGATGTTCGCTCATGACGTGAACTCCTGCAAAAACAGGGCCCAAAAGTGTGTCGTGTGTGTAAGAGGTGCGTAAGAGTCTTCGCGAAGACAGATTATCGCTAAGCGAATGAAATTATTATAAAAAACACCCAGAAAACAAAGATCACGCACGGTTTTGAGTCGAGCGCGTCTACCAATTCCGCCACAGGGGCATCGCGGTCGCCGAAACGGTCGCAAAGCCGGCGGAATATAGCGGCGGGCAACCGCGGGTCAACCCGCGTCCGGTCCGCCGCGGCCAATATCGCGACCGTGGCCATAGCCCCTTCGCGCATCGTGATCGTGCGCGCCTCGACAACGCGCGGAAGGCGCGATACAGCCTGCCCGACGCGGCGGAGGTCCCTTGCTCAGCGATATCGACATCGACGCACGCCATGTCACACGACCGCGCCGCGCGCTGGCGGGCGTGGCGCTCGCGATCGCCGCGGTCGCCGCGGCGACGCTGGCGGGCGCCTGGTTCTTCCAGATCGTTCTCGATA
>CAXTMT010000002.1:0-48145 GCA_964245355.1 uncultured Sphingomonadaceae bacterium | reverse complement strand
CTGCGAAAGCCGCGAAACACCTCGATATCCTGATAGAATGTGTCGCTGCCGACGATAATAGACGAAAATAAAACGGTTTCATGATGATTACGAATGAAAACGGAGTTTGTTGCGCCGCGCGCAGCGCTTATTCGCCGCGCGTGCAAAGCCCGAGCGCGGCGGTCAAGCTGCCGCGAACGCAGCGCGTCAGCGTGACGTCGGCGTAGAGCCCGTAGGCGAACGCGGCCAAGGCCAGCAGGAATATCGCGCCGAGCGTCCGCAACGGGTCATCCTCTTTGGTCAGACTATGCGTTAGATCAGAACGCAGGCGGGCTGAGCAACTATGGCTTCGGTCTGCGGCCGAGCGGATCGGCCCTGGCTCCATCCGCGAGCGAGACGACGTATTGCTGCACCACGGCCGGGCCGCGTTTGCGCGCCAGCGTCGCGACCGTCTCGAGCGAAGCGAACGCGTCTCGTTCCAGCGGAGGGATCGGCGGAGTGTCGACGAGCAGCAGCTTGCCGCGCAGCAATGCCGGATCGGGCTCGGTCGTGTTGACCCACCTGATACGGTCCGAACGCTGCGCGACGCAACTGCCTTTCGGCAGGTAGAAGGCGAGCCAGCTCGTGGTGCCGTAGTCGGGCGCCAGCACGCAGCGCGCGCCGAACCTGGCACGCAGCGCGTCGATTTCATCGGCGACCTCGCGGAAGCCGATGCCGACGAGGCGCGAGCCTTCGTCTTTGCGGTAGCCGGTCAAGACGCCCGTCTGCACATGGATATAAAGCGCGCCGAGCATCGCCGCCGCGCCGGGCAGCGCCCAGCGGTCGAGGAACCCGACCACGCGCTGCCAGCGCGCGCTCCATCGCACCCGCTCGACCGCCACCGCGCCGGCGATCGCGAACGCCGGATAGACCTGGCACAGCCAGTCCGGATGAACTTCCTCATGCAGCGCGTGGATGAAGAAGTACGCCACCACCACGCCGATCGTGGCGGCGAGCATCGCCGCGGCGCCCGGAACGCCGATGCGCTGCCGCGCCATGGCATAGAGTCCGCTCGCGGCGAGAATCGACACCGCCGGTGTCAGGAACAGAAACTGCGTTCCGACATAGCCGGCGATGAAGCGGGGGCGAAAGGCGTCGGCGCCGACGCGGCCGAACTGCTTGATGAACGACGCCCACTCGTGCTGCGCGTTCCAGAGCAGCGTCGGCGAAAACATCACGAGCGTCACGATTGCGCCGAGGTAAGGCCAGGGCGATCGCAGCCAGCGCCGCAGATCCGGCACCAGCAATAGCCAGATCAGGATGCTCGGCCCGAAAAACAGCGCGCTGTATTTCGACAGCAACGCCGCGCCGATCGACGCGCCGATCGCAAGCCACCACGCCCCCTCGCGGGTGTCGAGAAATTTCGCGAGCGACAGCATCGCAAGGCAGGAGGCGGCCATCAGCGGCGCGTCCGGCGTGGCGGTGACGGTGCTGGTCCACGCGATGATCGTGACGTTGAGCAGGATCATGGCGGTGGCGCCGACCCGCTCGCTGCGAAACAGCATCGCGGCGGTGCGGTATGTCGCCCAGCTCATCGGCACCGTGAGCAGCACCGAGGTCCATCTGACGCCGAACGTGCCGTCGCCCGCGACCATGGTGCCGAGCCTGATCAAACCTGGGATCAGCGGCGGATGATCGTAGTAACCGCCGGCTAAGCTCCTCGACCAGGTCCAGTAATAGGCCTCGTCGAAAGTCAGCGGCAGCGTGGCCGCAGCACCGAGCCGCAATGCCGTCATCGCCGCGACGATCAGCACCGCGACGCGCACACGCGAAGGGTCGCGCATGATCGCTTCGCTCGAAGGGGATGCTGGCGGAGACATACGATCGACCGGTGAGGCTCGGCACGCAGGGCGCGCACGATAAGAATATCCGCGCGGCGTGATGCCGCACCGCGATAAGTCACTTTGACATCCCTATAGCGCAGCCGGAACCGGCGATACAGGGCGGACGCGAATCGCTGCCGCTAGCCGGCCTCGGACAGCCACGCTGTCTTGATAGTGGAGCCATGCTCCACTAGGATGCGCCGGCCTTCGCCCAGTGAGTGACAATGCGCTTTCTCCGATACGGTTTTGCGGCAATTGTCGCGACGATCGGGCTGATGCATCAGCCGGTCGCGGCGAGCGCGGCATCGTCGGTAAACGGCGCGATCGACATCGACAGCTACAACGGCGCGATCGAACTCAAGTCGGAAGACCGACCGGCGAAGCGAACGGTGCCCGCCAAGCAGCCGGCGGATTTTTCCGGCAATCCGCTCTGGTCGATTCCGCTGTCCGCTCTGTCCGCGACACGCGAGCGTCCGCTGTTTTCTCCGACGCGGCGTCCGAGCGTGCCGCCCGCCGTGGCCGTGGCGGCCGTCGCGCCCAGGCAGCAGCAGCCGCCGCAGCCTGCGGAGCCCGAACCCTTGCACCTCGTTCTGGTCGGGACCATCGTCAGCGAATCCGGATCGGTCGGAATTTTCACGGAAGGCGCCAATGCGGCGACCTTCCGGATGCAGGAAGGCGAAACGCGCAAAGGCTGGCGTGTGAGTTCGATCGCCAACCGCGAGGTGACATTGACGAAAGGCGACCGGACCACGGTGGTTCCGCTGGTGAAGACCGGACCGCTGATCAGTTCGATGCCCCAGGCTTCCATGGCGCCGCCGGCGCCCGCACCGGCGGACGCCGCGCCGTCGATCCCCTATGCCCCGTTCGTTCCCCGCTCCACGCTGAAGAACGGAGAATCCGACGGTCTTTAGCCCCGATGTGCCGGTTCCGCCGCCGCATAACGCTATCGGCGGCTCGGACGTCTGGTCGAACGAACCGCAAGTGATCAAGTCGACGATTTCAGATTTAGGAGAACTTTGACATGTCCAAGATCAATCCGGTCAAGACGCTGCTCGCCGCGGCCTTCGCGATCTTCGTCTTTGCGGCGCCGGCGCATGCGCAGGCGACCCGCACCTGGGTCTCCGGGGTCGGAGACGACGCCAACCCGTGCAGCCGCACCGCGCCGTGCAAGACATTCGCCGGAGCGATTTCCAAGACCGCCGCCGGCGGCGAGATCAGCGTGCTTGATCCGGGCGGTTTTGGTGCCATCACCATCACCAAGTCGATCAGCCTGATCTCCGAGGGGCCGACCGCAGGCGTCGTGGTCGGCGGGACCAACGCCATCATCGTGAACGCCGGTGTGAACGACAAGGTCTTGCTGCTCGGGCTGGATATCGAAGGCCTCAACAGCGGCATCAACGGCGTGCGGGTACTGAGCGCCAACACCGTGACGATCAGGAACTGCTCGATCCGCAACTTCACCAATTATGGCGTCGATCTCGAGGCCGGCGCAAACGCCCGAGTCTACATCCAGGACTCGCAGATCATCGGCAACGCGGCGGGCGGATTGCTTGTTCAGGGAGCGTCCGGCGCGACCAACAACGCGTTCGTCGAGCGAACCTCGTTCGACCTGAACGGCGGACCGACTGGAACCGGCGGATCGGCCATCAACGTGGTCAGCCCGTCGGGCCTGGTGCTGTCGGGCAGCACGCTGACCTTCAGCAATCCGACCTTGAACTACTCGAACGGCGCAGCGGTGATTTCCTACGGCAACAACGTCATCCGCAACGGTATGACGCCGACCCAGACGCTGACGCTGCAGTAGCATCGTCCCGAGGGCAACCATTCGACGCCGTTCCGGGCGCAGATCAGGAGGACTTTAAATGTCCAAGATTTCTTCCATCAGCAAGATTTCTTCCATCAGCAAGATTTCTTCCATCAGCAAGACTTCTTCCGTCAGCAGAATTCATCCGGCTCTCGACGCCAATCCGGTCACGATACTGCTTGCCGCGGCCTTCGCGATCTTCGTCTTTGCGGCGCCTGCGCAGGCGCAGGCGACCCGCACATGGGTCTCCGGGGTCGGAGACGACGGCAATCCGTGCAGCCGCACCGCGCCATGCAAGACATTCGCGGGAGCGATCTCCAAGACCGCGGCCAACGGTGAAATCAACGTGCTCGATCCCGGCGGTTTCGGCGCCGTGACCATCACCAAATCGATCAGCATCATCGCCCAGGGTTCGCTCGGCAGCATTCTGGTAAGCGGCAGCAACGGCATCATCGTGAATGCGGGCGTGAACGACAAGGTGCTGCTGTCGGGACTGGAGATCGAGGGCGCCGGCTCCGGCCTCAACGGCGTCCGCGTCATCGGCGCCGGCACCGTGACGATCAGAAACTGCATCATCCGCAACTTCACGCAGCGCGGCATCGACTTCGAAGCCGGGGCAAACGCCCGGCTCTACCTGCAGGATTCCCAGGTGATCAACAACGGCTTGGGCGGCTTGTTCATTCAAGGCGCGTCCGGCGCGGCCAATAACGCATTCGTCGAGCGCACCAGCTTCGACCTCAACGGCGGACCGACCGGGGTCGCCGCCGCGGCCATCAACATCGTCGGCCCCGGCGGCCTGGTGCTTTCGGGCAACACGCTGAGTTTCAGCAATCCCGGCCTGACCTTTTCGAACGGCGCGGCGGTGATCGGCTTCGGCAACAACGTCATCCGCAACGGCAACGCGCCGACGCAAACACTGTCGCTGCAGTAAGCGGGTCGTCGGCTCGACGAACGCGGCGCCGGAGCATCGCTTCGGCGCCGCTGTCAGTAGGCGACCGATCGACGCGTATCGTCCGGGGAACGCGGCGCATGGAAGCACTTCCGTCACCCAGGCCGGCACGCGCCGTTCGCGTATTTTCGGACGAGCGGCTGCAGCAGCCCGGCACTTTCCAATTCGCCGAAACGCTTGCACGTCAATATCGCGCCGACGCCCTGATCGGCATCGGCCTGGAAAGCGCGCGGCATCTGACGCTGATATCCGGCGTCGACACCGCGATCCTCGACCACGGCGATGAATTCGAACTGGCGCGCCGGCACTTTCCGGACCTGCGATGGATCGAAGCCGATCTCGGCGGCGGCGGGCGTCTGCCGGTGCAGGACCTCTCGCCGCGCGCGATCGTGGTCTGCGCCGGTCCGCTCGACCGGTTGGACCGTCCCGGCCCCCTATTGACCGAACTGGCGCGGCTGCGAAGGCATTCGCTGGCGCTGATCATCACCGCGCGGGGCTGGTCGATGCAGTCGTTCGGCCAGCTTCTGCGCGAGCACGGCCTGCCGCCGACCTTCATCGGGCTCACCATCGACAGCGATCAGAACGCCGGGCGCAATACCTGCGTCGCCGTCGTCGATCACGCCGTCGGTGCGATATCCGCGCCGCCGCCGCCCGCGTTCCGCCCGCTCGCGCTCGTCACCACCTTCAACGACATCGACATCGCGCCGCAGACCGTCGCGGCGTTCCTGGACGACGGCATCGACGTCCTCGTTCAGGACAACTGGTCGACCGATGGCACCTTCGAGGCGCTGCGCGCGCTCGCCGCGCAGCGCCCGGAACTGATGCTGCAGCGCTATCCGCTGGACGGCCCTTCGCAGTTCTTCGATCTGCGCGACATCTGCATCAACAAGGCGAAGCTCGCCGCGCAACATCCCGGCCGCTGGATCATCCATCACGACAGCGACGAGATCCGCTGCGCGCCGTGGCCCGGAGTGTCGTTGCGCCACGGCCTCGCGATCGCGGACGAGGCCGGCTTCAACGCGATCGATTTTTCGATCTACGATTTTCGCCCGATCGACGACAGCTTCGGGCCCGGCGACGATCCGGCGTCGCACTTCCGGCATTTCGAATTCTGCCGCGTCGACGCCAATGCGATGCAGGTCAAGGTCTGGCGGCAGGGCGACGCGCCGGTCGACCTTGCCAGCACCGCGGGCCACCAGGCGCAGTTCGCTGACCGGCGCGTGTTTCCGTACAAATTCCTGCTCAAGCATTACCCTCTGCGCAGCTCCGAGCAGGCGCGGCGCAAGATTTTTCGTGAACGCAAGGGGCGATTTTCGCCGCAGGAACGCGGCATGGGCTGGCATCATCAATATGACGGCATCGCGGACGACGCGCGTTTTCTGTGGACAACGGACGATCTGATCGATTTCGCAAGCGAAAATCCGCTGCAGCGCTATCTGCTGGAGACCGTGGGGGGCAACGCGCGCGGCGCCGCGGCGCGGTCCGCGCCGGTTCATCACGACATCGGCAGGCGAGACCCGCGCGGCCTTGACGCGCCACCCGATAGGTTTCAAATCGGCGACGGCGTCCGTTCCGTATCGCAGGAAACGAGCATGCAGGGCAGTCCAGTCGTGAGCAGCAGCGCCAGCCGGATATCGGGGGCTGCGTCGGGTCGGCCGACCATGGTCGACGGGGGCCGGCCGCCGGCGGTGCGCGCGCAATACGCGCTTGCGAACTACCTGTCGCCCGCTTCGTTCTGGACGCCGGAGGTCTCGAAATTCTCGACCTGGATCGCGCATGCGCCGTTCGCTTTCTGGCTGGTGCAGAGCCACCGCCCGTCCGTGATCGTCGAGGACGGCAGCGAGATATCGCTGTCGTTCGTCGCATTGTGTCAGGCGGTGCAGGCGCTGGGCTGGAACAGCCGCTGCTTCTTCGCGCAGCCGCAAGCCGCCGAGCCGGACGCGGTCGACGACGCCCCCCATGATATCCATCTCTAAGCGTCGTTCGCGTCGCTGTTGCCCGGCACCGCCGATGATGCGGTGGCCTCGTTCGCCGACAGGTCGATCGATCTGCTGCACGTCAGGGATCACGACGGCGGCGATAGCGAAACGCTGATCGATCGCTGGCGTCCGAAATTATCCGACCGCGCCATCGTCATGTTGAGCCACCGCGGCGACGCGCCGCGCGCCGCCACGCGCACGGACGATCGACCGCCCTACCCGCACTTCGATTTCTTCCACGGCAGCGGTCTGCGCTTCCTTCTGGTCGGCACGCAGATCGACGAGTCGCTGGCGTATCTGTGCCAGGCAGCGGCCGACGATCCGGTCGCGGTCGACGTCCGCTCCGCCTATGCGCGGCTCGGCGGAGGCCTGAGCGATCGTTTCGGGCGGCTCAACCAGCGTGAATTGCTGGCGATGAAGGATGCCGCGATCGATGCGCGGGACGCCGAACTGGCGCGGCTGAAAGCCGGCGGCGGCCAGGGCGCAAGCCGCGCCGCGCCGGCGAACGGTTCGGTCATGCGGGAGGTCAACGCCGATCACCTGCAGGCTTACGCCGCCAAGCTGGAACAGGAATTGAAGAGGCGCGACGAGCAGGACGCCGCGTATCGCAGCCAGATCGAAGGCGCGCAGCACACGATCGACCATTTCACCGGCTACGCGAAACAACTCGAGCAGCGTGTCCACGGCTTGAACGCGCAGCTCGGCGGCTTGCCAGACGAGGCCGCGCGGCTGCGGCTGGAACGCGATGTGGCGATCGCGCAGGCGCAACAACTGCAGGCGATCGTCGGGAGCCGGAGCATGCGAATCGCAACCGCCATGATGCAGCCATTGCGGTGGCTGCGCGGCAAAGCCCGCGCGGCGCGGCGTCTCCTGATCGGCGCGCCCTGAACGACATCATAATTTCAGCCAGGGATGGCGCACCATCAGTTCGAAATAAGCGTCGTCCAGCCCTTCGCCCACCATGCTTTGCAGCATCGACTGGCCGTGCACCCGATAGCGGCAGAGTATTTCGGGCACGAACACGCCCTTGAAACCGCGCTCGACGAAATTGCACCACATGTCATAATCCTCCAGCCCCGGATTGCCGAGACGGCTGTAGCCTCCGACCGCCTGCCACGCCGACTTCCGCACCATCGCCATCGCGTCGATGTAGTTGCCGCGCGCCAGTCGCTCCGGGTCCCAGACCTGCGCGCCGGCGATGTCCTCGCGTTCGCCGAATAATTCGAGCTGGCTGTAGGCCGCCTCGGCGCCCGAATGGAGACAGCCGCTGAGCAGTTTCGCGATCGCCGAGGCGTACAGCATGTTGTCGGAATCGAGCACGAACACGAAGTCGTTCGAGGCCGCCTCGAAGCCGGTGTTGCGCGCCTGAAACAGGCCGTAATTGTGCCGGTGCGCGATCAGCTTCGAACCGTTGAATCTCGTTGCGTTCGATTCGAGCCAGGATTTCAGCAGCGCGAGCGAACGATCGGTCGAACAGTCGTCCACGACAATCAGCTCGATGTTGTCATGCGTTTGCGCGAACACGCTGTCCAGGCAGTCCACGATGAACGCAGCGTAGTTGTAGGAACTGACCGACACGGTGACGCCGGTCCCCCGCGGCGAGGGCGCGGCCGGTCCGGTGACCACGATGTCGGCCTCGACCGGAACGGAATCTGGCTGCATCGCCATCGGTCAGGCCACGCGCGCCAGGAACGACAGCACCTGCCGGCCGACCCGCGGCGCCGTCAGTTCGAACTCCATCACCCGCCGCGCGCGGCGCGCCACCGCCTGCGCGCGGGCGAGGCCCTCGGGCGTTTCCAGCGTGTGCCGGATCAGCCCGTCGAGCCGGTGCTGCGGCGCTTCCAGATAATGAACGTTCGACTTGAAGAACGGCGAGCGCAGGCAAAGAGAGGTGATCACCGGTGTCCCGCACGCCATGCCGAGCGCGATGGTGCGTTCCCACTGCAACTGGCCGACTGCAAAACGGCCGAGGTTGAGCGAGACGCGCGACAGCAGACACAGGCCGAGACTGGCAGCGAACTGCTTTCGCGTCGTCGCGTCGAGCGCCATCGTCTTCTTTTCACCGCTATCGTAGCTCAGCGAACAGTTTCGCGTCGCCAGATATCGCGCGTTGCGCAGGAAGAACCGCGTCCGCGCCGGCGCCGCGTAGCCGGCAAAGAAAACGTCCAGCGGGCGCTCCGCGATCAGTTCGATCTGATCCACCAGATCGAGGCTGTCGGGTGCCATCCATTGCACGCGCGGGTCGGCGCGGTCGAAATCGGCCAGCACCTGCCGGCGAAGCACGGCATCGAACGGCGGCACTAAATAGATCGAAGGGATGCCGCCGCGCTGCCACATCAGGCTCGCCTGAAATCCGAGATCGAGGATTCCGCGCGCGGCATACAGCCACGGCAGACCGGAAACCAGCCATGGCGACGGGATCTGCTCGGTATTGAGCAGAATGCTGCGCATCAGGAAAGCGGGGTGGCGCAGCGCGGCAGGCAGCCTCCCTCCGAAGAATTCGTGCGGCGCCACGACAATCGGGATCGTGGCCTCGTCCGGCGCGACGTCGTATTCGTTTGCCAGCCTGCAATCCGCGCCGGCGCTTTGCAGCGCGTGCACCAGCGCGCGCGCGATCGGATGCATGTAGTAGTTCGCCCGCGAATGCACGTAGACCGCGATGCTGCGATGCCCGATCAGCTCGCGGTGACGGCCGGTCTCGAGTTGGGCGGCGCCGAATTCCTCGAGGAAATGCCGCGAGTCCCGCGCGTGGTCCTGCTCGATGCGCCCGAGCAGCCGCGCAACGGAATGCTGGGTGACGCCGCGCCGCAATTCGAAAATGCCGGACGACACGTAATGCTGCAGCGGGTCGACCGCGCCCTTCAGGTCTTCGTGCATCGCCAGATATTCGTCGGGATCGAACAGTGAGGTGCGCAGGATGCGCTCCCGCAGCAGCACCTCATGCGCATCGCCCGGTGGCACCAGGATCTGCAAATCCAGGTCGGCCGTGGGTTTCGGCGCGGCGGATCGCGACGCCGGGACGATCAGCGACGGCAGCGCATTGATCAATGAGTCGCGCAACGCGGCCTTGTCGATCGCGGTTCGCGGCAGCGTGCAGTTCCGCGACACTGCCTCGAGATCGTCGTCCGGCCCGAACACCGGCACGTCCTTGGCGTCGAAGCCGATCGAAGCATAGTAATCGTAGAACTTGAAACCGTCGCCGTGCACGTCGTTCGACAATTTCCACCATACCGCCGGGATGCCGTAGGCATGCGCGAACACCAGGCCATGGAGGCTCGAAGTGATGATCTTGCGGCAGGCGCTGAGCTTGCGGATGTAATCGCCGAGCGGCGCGGTGACGTCCAGAATCTCCATGCCGGCGCCGCGCGCGGCTTGCAGCTCCGGCGCGCGCGCATCGACGTAATGCGGAACGACGCCGAGTGGCACGGTCTGCGCGCTCGGCGGAAACACGTCGCTGATAAAAATGCCGGGATCGCCGATTGCCGGCGTTCCCGGAATGCCGTATCGATGCAAGCGCTCCAGCGTGAGCGGGCCGCGCACCGCGAGCACCCGGCTCGGCCTCACGGTCAGCGGCACGTCGCGGGAAATGAAGCCGGCGCCCCAGACAAGCGAATGCGCGTCCGCCCAATGCAGAATTGAACCGATCGCGATCAAATTGGGTTGATGCGCGACCTGCTCGCCGATCAGCTCGACGTCCTGCCCGGTCAAGTACGACGTGATCGCGGAGCTTGCCA
Organism: uncultured Sphingomonadaceae bacterium; assembly: GCA_964245355.1. Classification (GTDB taxonomy): domain Bacteria; phylum Pseudomonadota; class Alphaproteobacteria; order Sphingomonadales; family Sphingomonadaceae; genus Sphingomonas_I. Next base: position 37,838 of record CAXTMT010000002.1, on the reverse strand, counting down.
GATCGCCGGCGTTCGCTATCTCGGAATATTGCTTCAGACAGATCGGCATGACGATCGCTCGGAGAAACGCGGTTCAAACTGCCCGCAGCCGCGTTGCGGCAGACAACGCCATATCGCCCTCACGCCTTCGGCTCGAACGGCGCCGGCGCGAGGATGCTCCAGTCCAGCGTGCGGAACTTCCTGTCGTGAATGTCGTCGAAGTCCCAATTCAGCCCGCGCCGGAACGGAATCTCGGTGTCCTTGCGCGAGGTCCGCGCGAGACACTGGTTCTTCAGGTAGAAGATCACCTCGGTGTCCGCATAGCCCATGAACTCGCACATGTCCTTGATACAAAGCCCGGTCGGCTGCCACCAATTGCCGGCATAAAAGCGGTTGAAGTTGGCATAGGAATGTTCGAAGTCGTCGACGCCGCTGCTCTGGATCAGCAGCAGCCCGCCGGGCTTGAGCAATTCCCGAAGCGCATACAGCCCGACCAGCATGTCGCTGAGATGATAGAGCACCCCGGCCAGAACAACGATGTCGAGGCTGCCGGGCTCGATGTCGTCGCGCAGCCGATAGATCGAGCACTGCACCGGTTTGACCGCAGGCATCCCGAATGTTTCGGCAATGAAGGCGCATTGCGCCAGATGCTCCGGGATTTCGTCGACGGCGTAGACGGCCGTCGCGCCGCGATGCGCCATCATCAGCGAGATGCCGCCGGTGAAGCAGCCGACATCCGCGACGCGCAGACCGTCCAGCCGTTTCGGCCACCATCCCCAATCGTCCAGCGCGCCGGCGATCTGCAGGAAACTCGGGCCGAGCAGTCCCTGTTTGGCGAACGGGCCGAAATCGATATCGTGGCCCCAGCCGTACTGCGATGCGTCACCAAGCCGGTCGACCTCGCCGGATATCCTGGCGATCTCGTCCGGCGGCAATCCCGCCGGCAACGCAAGCGGCCAGACGGCGGGGCGAATGATCGGGTGCGCCATCCAAATTCGCTAACATTTCCGCTCGCGCCGGTAAAGTTTGCCGGCGCGACGCCGCGTCACGCGCCGTCACCTATCCGCGGCCGAGATCGGCGCGGCGATGGCGATCATCGCGAGACCGTCAGGCCGCAGACGGCATGTGGCGGCATCCACCCGAACCGGCTGCCCCGGATACCAAGGGCGCCGATCCCATCTGCGTCACCGGCGTCTCGATCACTGCGGGATCGAGGTCCATCACGAGCGAGAAATAGGGTACGCCGGCACCGGCTTGCGTGATCCGGCGCGGCCGAGGTGCTGAGCATTTACATGAAGAAGGAGCCGGGTGCCCGTGGCATCGCCGTGAAGGCGGGCTTACTTGACTGCCGGCGGACGCGGATCCGCTGTGCCCACACCCATGCGCGCCAAAAGGTGGTCGCGCTTGACCAATTGGTGCCACAGCGCCGCGCCGACATGGCCGACGAGCAGCGTGACGAGCAGAACGGCGCCGATCGCGTGCCCGTAGAACGGCGGAAATCGGGTGAAATCGGGCAACGGGCCGGGCTTCCCGCCAAAGAGAATCTCGCCCGCGCCGGACAGGACCATCATGCCGATCCCGCTCGCACCCATCACGATGATCGCGACATAGAACAGCGCGTGGACCGTCTTCAGTCCCAAGCGCTGTGCTGGACCGGCGTCGGCCGGCGGAGGCGGCTTGCGGTCGAACACCGCCCACCAAACGATCCGGAAGACCGTCAGCAACACTATAAGGATGCCGAGCGGCGCATGGACGCGCAGGATCGCGGCCCTGGTCGTATCGTCGTCCGTGATAGCTGCCATCGTGCCGGCGACGAGCAGGCCGAGGACCACCGCGGCGGTCACCCAATGGACGGCGATGGCGACCACTCCATAGCGATCGACGCTGCTTTTCAAGGCCATGGCCTGCGGTCCCGCAATGTCTGCGACATTCCATAGCAGGCGATTGATCGATCTCGCAACGGCGTCACGCTCGACGGCTGTCTCGCCGGTCGAAGCCAGGCCGCAGCCGACCCAGCCGGTCGGTGTCCAACCGTAGCCGGCGGCGATCGCGATGCCGCCGAGCCGGAGGCAAAAGCGTTACCTGCAGCCGGGCATCGGCTGCGGTTTCGATCCGGCAGTGCCGCGGCCGTCCCGCGGCTATTCGGGTCTGACCATCTTGCAGCTCGACTGCACCGGATAGATGACCGACTCGCCGGGAATGGATTCGAGCGCCGCGAAGCCATATCTGGAGTTGTCAGCGGGGTACTTCGCCGCCTCTTTGACGACCGACACCGCGACAGGCAGGATGGCCTGATGATCGTCCTTGCGGATGGTCGTCGTGCCCATGGCATCCTTCAGCGATGCATCTTCCAACGCGACGGCGATCGCTCTGGTATCGACGGCTGCATTGCCGGCGCTCTGCTTCGAAAGCGCGCCGGCGAGCAGATCGAACATGCTTACGATATGCAGGTCCGCGCCGAATGTGGGGTAACGCCCGGTCTTCGACTTGAAGGCTTCGACGATTTCGGGGTTCTCGAATTCGGGGTTGAACGTCGACACCACATACTGACCGACGGCAAATTCGCCCAAGCCGGCCATCATGCCCGGATAGTCCAGGTAAGTCGCACCGAACACGGCTTTCACGCCGGACTCGCGCGCGGACTTGATCAACAGGATCAGGTCGGTCGACCAGTCACCGGTTATGATCGAATCGGGATTGGTTTCCTTGATCTTCGCGGCATACGGAGCGAAATCCTGAACCTTGCCGATGTCGTGGAGCACCTTTCCTACGATGTCGTAACCGTGCTTCGAGGCGCCTGCGACGGTGGTGGCCTCCACGTCCCAGCCGTAAGAATAGTTCTGGTTGATCGAGTAGACCCGACTACCCAATTGTCCTCTCTTCTTCATCACTTCGAGAAGCGCGTTGATCCTCATCGAAGCCGTCAGCGAGAGCCGAAACGTGTAGAAATTACACTTCGCGCCGGTCAGGTCGAGGGCTTCCGCGCCGACGATGAGCGCCAGGACCGGCTTAGTCGGATTTCGGATATTGTATTTGCGCACATCTTCGGCGATCTGGCCCGCCATCGAGGAGGCTCCCGCCTGCACGATGATATGCGCCCCGTTGTCGATCGCCTCTTTCACCTTGTCGCTGGTCTGCGACGTGTTGCCGCCATTGTCGAGAATCATGAGCTGGATCGGCTCGCCGTGGAAGCCGCCGGCGGCGTTCAACTTGTCGATCGAGATCTGCGTCGCTTCCTGGTAGACCTTGCCGCCACTCGCCGTCATGCCGGACAGCGTTTCGACGAATGCAATCTTCAGCGGCTCGGCGGCAAGACTGCCGGATACGCAAGCAAGCGACACCACGGCGATGGTCGACGTAAGGATCCGACGAAGTAACATGCGCTTTCCCTTCCCTGAGAAAATCCCCGTGAGCGTCGAACGCCCACGCATACATTCACGTTCTTCCTGACGCGACCCGCCTTCGGATGTCCGGTGCGTTAGACCGTCGACAGACTATGCTCGGGTGAAGGCCGCGCCGGCTTCGCCGGGCTCACCGGCACGGATGCCTCGGCCGCAACCATCTGATCGACCTTCCGGCGCATTTTCAGCAGAGCGGCATCTATCCCCAGGCGAATGCCGGTCAGATCCGGCCGCGCCTGCTCGACCAGTTCGATCTGCTCCAGAATTCCCTTGTCTTCGTTGAAGGCAACTCTGAAGTCGGCATTGAGCGACTGATCCACCTCGGAATCGTCTACGGCGAAATTTCGGACGTGCAGCCAATGATCGATGCAGCTGTGATCGTCCACGGGGGTGATGAAGTGCAGCGCGAACATCCGCACGCCGCGATCGCGATCCTCCGACGCCTGCAGCACGTCGACGTCGGCACTGCCGAAATCGATCACGGCGATGCAGGGCGCCACGTAGTCGTAATACTGCCAGCGGTCGACGTTGCCTTTGAACTGTCCATATTTGGCGAGCAAAGGCATGGCGGGGGCATCTTTGATCCAGCGCCATACGGCGACGCCTCGTTCCGTCAGAGCATGCTCGACGGGCACTTCCTCGCCGGCGGAGTTGCCCAGCGTCGTCGCATGCACGAAGCTGACATGGGCCGGATCACACAGATTGTCCGCCAAATTCAAGTAATGGGTTTTCAACCGCAAGGCATCTCCCTGGACTGCCCGCCAGCCGTGCCGATGATATTGCGGCAGGTCGTAGATCAGCGACGGATCCGCAAGCTCGGCATCTCCCATCCAGATCCATGCCACGCCCATCCTTTCCTGCACGGGGTAGCACGACACCTTCGCACCGGGAGGAATCATGCTCTGACCGGGAATGCGGATGCAGCGCCCGTTAGCGCCGAAGGTCATGCCATGATATCCGCACTCCACGGCGTCTGCCTTCAACGTGCCCATCGAAAGAGGAGCAAGGCGATGCGGACAGACGTCTTCGAGTGCGACCGCGACACCGTCCAGGGTGCGATAGGCGACAAGATCGGTATCGAGCACCTTGTGGCGGCTCAGGGACCGGCCGACGTAGCTCGACCAGGTGAGGGGATACCAACAGTTTCGGGGAGCCGACTTCATGAGGCACCTTTCTCGCGGAGGCTTCGGCACGCCGGCTGCCGGCACCGGCATATCTGTTATGTAGTACTTACTTCAAGTTTAGCCGTGGAGACGGCTTTGTCAATGGCCGCGCTGCCGGCTTGACGGGCACCATGGAAGCGGCGAGATAGGCTTGAATGGCGCGAAAAACAGCTCACGAACCTGCGGCGGCCGCCCGTAAGCGAACCCGAGGACCGCAGAAGACCCGCGAAGCCCTCCTGAAAGCCGCGGTCGCGGAGTTCGCACGCGAAGGGTATGGCGGCGCGCGCGTCGAGCGGATCAGCAAAGCCGCGAAGAGCAATGACCGAATGCTGTATTATTATTTCGGCAGCAAAGAGCATCTCTTCCAGCAGGTCATCGAACATTGCTATGCCGACCTGGTCGCCCAGGAAGAAGCGTTACCGCTCGATCTCGACCGCCCGCGTGATGCGCTGGCCGCCCTGGTCGCGTTCAACTGGAACTACTATTGGAAAAAGCCCGAACTTCTGAGCGTATTGGCTTCTGAAAATCTGTTCAAAGGTCGCCACGTCAGGAATCAGATTCCAGGCTCGCTCGCGAGCCGACAACTGAAAATGCTCGGCAGCGTGTTGGAGAGCGGCGCGAAATCCGGAGACTTCAAGCCGGACTGCGATTGGCTTTTGGTTTTCATCTCGATCATCTCGCTGACCTACTATTATCGCGCAAACCTCTACACGCTGTCCAACTATGTCCAGCGCGACATGGCGGATACGGCCCAGAGAGACGCCTGGCTGGGCCATGTTCAAAGAATGATCGAGGACCTCGTGCGGCAGCGCGATTCGCCGCAGGCGCCCGCTTTCACCGCGTCAACATGACGAAACCAGCCGCCTGAAGCGTATCAGCTTTTGATAGAAGCATTTTCGAAGCTCGCCTCCTGCAACTAAAAATCGACCTGCAGCGGCGCCTGTTTGCTGCTTTTCCGCAAGGCGTTGTCGACGGGCGCGGCCAACGGGCCTGCCTGAAATGAGGCCGAACGGCGCTCATCGTCGACCTCGCCGTAACTCGTCGAGCGCTGGCGTGGCGAACGACCCAGACACGAAATGATCTGCTCCATCTCGTGCGGCGAAATCTCTTCGCCGTGGCCCGCACCTGCCGCACGCGTGATCGACTCGTTCATCAGCGTACCCCCACAATCGTTGCACCCTGCCTGGAGGCAAGCGATTATGCCGACAGGTCCCATTTTGACCCAGGAAGCCTGTATATTTGTAATCAGCGGATGCAGAACCAGCCGGGACACGGCGTGAAGCAGAATCGCTTCGCGCAACGTGGGACCTCGACGGGCTTTACCCTTCAAATAAATCGGAGCCTCCATGTGCACGAACGGAAGCGGGACGAATTCGGTGAATCCGCCGGTCTCCTGCTGAAGCGAACGCAATCGCAAAAGATGGCGCGCGACATGGTCGTACCGCTCCACATGCCCGAACATGATGGTGGCGGTCGAACCAAGGCCGAGCCCGTGCGCGCTTCGCATAACGTGCAGCCAAGTCTGCGTATCGATCTTGTCCGGGCAGATGATCTGTCTGACCTTATCGTCCAGAATCTCGGCAGCGGTCCCCGGCAGAGACGACAGGCCGGCGCTTTTGAGGTGGGCGAGGAATTCACCGACCGACAAGCCCAAGGTCGACGCGCCGTGACAGATTTCCAACGGCGAGAACGCATGCACATGCATCCGCGGCACTGCGCGCTTCACCGTCTTGACGATGTCGATGTAGGTTTGGCCGGTGTAACCCGGGTGGATACCGCCTTGCATGCACACTTCGGTCGCGCCGCGGTTCCAGGCTTCCAGAACACGTCGACCGATTTCCTCGAGAGTCAGATCGTACGGCTTTCCACGCAAATTTTCCGCAATCTTGCCTTTCGAGAAGGCGCAGAACTGGCACTTGAACTGACATACGTTCGTGTAGTTGATGTTGCGATTGACGACGTAGGTCACGCTCTCTCCGTTGACCTTACGTCTGAGTTCGTCGGCCGACCGACAGACGAGCGACGCGTCCGCCCCCCTCGCCTGCAGCAACCGGACGATCATGTCTTCGTCGGGCGCCGCGGCGCGGCCGATCTCGGAGAGGATCGAGACGATCCGCCCGCGCGGCGTTCCGGGAGCAGCGAGTATGCTCCTGGCTTCCGCCCGCGTCGCCTGTTCGCCGGGACACCACTCGCTTTCGCGGGCGTAGCCTTCACCATCGATCGCCCGGAGAACCGGCCCCACGAGATCAGGGTCGACCCACCGCGCCAGATGTCGAGTCCATTCTGGATAAAGCGCAAGCCTCTGAACTAAGTCTTTGCCCGCGTTTTCTGTCTGGACCGCCAACTCCTCGACGTGGGGCCACGGAGCTTCGGGATTCACGTGATCCGGCGTCACCGGCGATACGCCGCCCCAATCGTTGATGCCTGCTCGGACCAGCGGCATCAAATCGCCGCTCGTCAGATTGGGCGGCACCTGAATGTTCATCGCCGGACCGAATATCAGCCGGGCGACCGCGACGGTCCACACCAGTTCTTCCAAGTCCGGCTCGGCGGCGTTTCTCATTCTGGTCGCCGGCTTTGCGCGGAAATTCTGCACGATGATTTCCTGGATATGCCCGTGCCTTTCGTGAACCTGCCTCAAGGCGAGCAACGTCTCGATACGCTCCCTGCGCGTTTCGCCGATTCCGATCAGCAAGCCCGACGTGAACGGTATGCTCAGCTCTCCGGCTTCGTCGATGGTCCGCAGTCTTGCCTCCGGATCCTTGTCCGGCGAGCCGAAGTGACATTGATCGGGCTCGAGCAGCCGCCGGGACGTACTCTCGAGCATGATGCCTTGCGAAACCGAAACCCTTCTCAGGCGAGCCATTTCGGAACGGCTCATCACACCTGGATTGAGATGCGGAAGCAGGCCGGTGCGCTTCAACGTCTCCCGAGCGGCCAGCTCCAGATAATCGATGGTGCTCGCCAACCCCATTGCGGAGAGTTCGTCCCTAGCTACGCGATAGCGATATTCGGGCTTGTCGCCCAGCGTGAACAACGCTTCCCTGCACCCCGCAGCGACGCCGCGTTCAGCTATCTCGATCACTTCATCCAAGCTCAGATAGGCCCTTCGTCCGGTTCGAGGCACCTCGGCGAAAGTGCAGTAATGACAAACGTCGCGGCACAACTTGGTCAACGGAATAAATACTTTTCGTGAGTACGACAGCGCCGTCGGATGACCTTCGTCGCGCAGCGCCTCCGCGCGACAAATCAGGGAATCAACGTCTTTCTCCTCCCCATAGGCCAATGCCACCGCCGCATCGGGACGCCGGCCGTCATTGATCCAGAGGCTGGCGGCGCGATCGGCTGTCATGCTACTTCTTCCTTCTCACGCCCCATTGCGACGAGCTCGGTCACGCGACGCGCGATGCCGCTCGCGGACAGGAAGCGATGCGTATCTGTCGCTGAGTTCAAGCTCAGAAAATTCGCGAGGTCTTCCGGACGATCGATGTCCAAGCCCAGTCCGGGCCGCTCGACGATCGAACATTCGATGTCCGCCGCACGCGCAATCTCGAGGTGCCTGCTGAAGCTGTCGATACCGAAGCTGAGCCCGATCACATCCGGAGGCGTACATACCACGCAGTTTGAACCGCCGTCATGCGACGGCGCGATCGTGAATGCGCGGCCTCGCTTCGCGCGATGAACGGCAAGAACGTCCGCCAACTCGCGTGCGGTGACACCGGGAATATCGGCGGGCACCTGGAGAAAACCGTCGGCTCCGCGGGTCACGAGCCAACGGGCTGCTCGTCCGACCGCGGCCGTGTAGCCGTCGTCGCTCTCGTCATCCAGAATATCGACGTTAAACCTCGACGCGATCCGAACGACTTCCGGATCGCGCGTGACGATCAGCACGCGTTCGATCTGTCGGACCTCCATGAGCGTCGAGAGTACGTCGCCGATCATGCATTTGAACAGATCGACGCGTTCGATCGACGACAAGGCCGGAGACAGCCGCGTCTTGGAGTCTTTCAGAGTTTTGACAGGCAGCACGGCCCACATGGCTTACACCGCGCTCTTTTCGGATGCGATACGCTTGGCGAAGTCCAACGTCTTTCGCGCGAGACCGGCCTTGTCATCGTCGGTCGTCATGATGACGGATTCGACGGCGACATCGATGCCGAGCTGCCTGATCGAATTTGTCAATCCCTCGTCGGTTTCGTCGATGACCACTCCGTCGATCAGCCCCCGATAGTATTTGGCGACGCCGTATGCGCTGCACGCGAGACCCATCTCCTGCAACATTTTGGCCGCCGGGCCCTTGAGCGCGGCGCCTCCGACGATCGGCGAAACCGCAACGACGGGCGCACGCGACCGCAACAGCAGCCGCTTAAAGCCCGGCACCGACAATATCGGATCCACGCTGACGAACGGATTGGAAGGACAGATGACGATCGCATCGACATTCCGTTCGAACACATCCACGATCTGCGCCGTCAGGCGCGCGCGATGCGCACCGTCGAAGCGGAATCCGCGAACATGCGGCTTGCATTGCTCCGCGACGAAATACTGCTGGAACGGGATCTCACGATCACCCGACAGAACCATCGTGGCCAGCCGGTCGTCGGTCACCGGCACTACCCGTGCTTCGATTCCGAACGCGCGAGCGAAGTCATGGGTGATATCCGACAGCCGCTCGCCGTCACGAATGCGTCGGGTTCGCGCGATGTGGACGGCAAGATCGCGATCGCCCAGCTTGAACCAGGTGGCGCGAGGATCAAGTTCGTGCAGCGATGCCAGGCAATTCCACGTCTCGTCACGACGCCCCCAGCCTCGAACCAAGTCATCGCGTCCCGAAAGCCCGTAGAGAATCGAATCGATATCCGGACAGATGCAAAGCCCGAGATGCTCGAAATCGTCGCCGACGTTCACGACGACCGTGAGGCCGCCGGAGGCGACGGCGGCAAGTCCTCGCGCCAGTTTGGCTCCGCCGACGCCGCCGGCGATCGCAACGATGTTGCCCGATGTTTTCAACGGAACATGTCCTCGTCGACCGGCCGTATCAAGTCCTTCGCGGTTTGGTCGGACACAGACCACCGATAACCTCGGACGATGACGACCGGCCGCGCCTCATTGCCCTGTCCCTGGAGCAGGGACGCGGCAGATGAGAGCTCATCGGACAGGCCCATCGTCGAAGCCATCAGCGCGCGACCGAAAAGGTCCGGGCTTCCCCGCAAGTCGTGATGCGCCGACAGCCCCGCACTTCCCAGGCATGTCCCGACCGCACCGTTTCTCCAGGCCCTTCCGATCGAGTCGTTGATGATCACGCCGATGTCACCGCCGCATTTCGCCGCAAAACGCGTTCTCATGTCGGCCGCCGACCGGTCCGGGTCTGCCGGCAGCAGAAGGACGAACCGATCAGCGGTGCCGTCCCGCACGTTGGAGGCGTCGATGCCGGCGTTCGCAACAATGAAACCCAGGCGATGTTCGACGACGATCACGCCCGGCCTGTGCCGCAGCACGGCGCGCGACTCGCGAAGAATGAGTTCCACCAGACGTGGGTCCTTGCCTGCCTCGCGGGCAAGCGCCATCGCCGCCTCCGAGGGCTTGACGTCGGCGAGGTCGGCATACCGGTCTTCCGACTTCGATACGATTTTTTGCGCAAGGATGACGATGTCGCCGGGGAGCAGGCGCTCGCCATTGTCGTCGAGCGCGCGAAAGATGATCTCCACGAGATCGGCGCCGCGGCCGATCAAGGGAATCCCCGTAGGAGCAAAAATCTCCAATCGGCTCGCGCGCTTCATGTCATGCCGCCTTGGCCTTTCCCGTTATCCTGATGCCGGCACCGTCGATCTTGTATTTGCCGTTGATGAAGATCAAAGCGCTCGTCAACGCTTCCGCGACGACAGAATTGTCGATCCGCCCCGCATGCCAGCCCTTCATACCCGCCGCTTCCGCCAACCTCACAACTTCGTCTCGGGCTCCGGCATCGTTGCCGCATACCAGGACGTCGCAATCGAGCGCGTGCGTCAAATCCTGCAGATGCGCCGCCGCGACGTTCTGAAACGCAGATACCACGCGAACGCCGTCGCCCAGCGCGACTTGCGCCGCCTTTGCGGCGGAGCCCAGCGTCGGAAGGTTGACCGTCTTGACGTTGGGCGGCAGCAGCGGCACGGTCACATCGACAAGGATCTTGCCTTGCAGAACGGTATGAAGGGAACCGATGGTCTCGGCGTGCTGCGAGAACGGCACCGTCACGACCACGATGTCCGCGCAGGCTGCCGCGTCGCTATTCGCCATGCCACGCACCGTGTCGACCTGAAGCTGACTGTTCACCTCGGCGGCGGACTCCTCGGCTTTTTTCTTTTCGCGCGAGCCGACGATCACCGAATAGCCAGCGGAGACCCATCGACACATCAGTCCTCGGCCTAACGCGCCGGTACCTCCGACGATCGCAATTGTCTTGCCGTCACTCATGACGCCCTTCCTTTTCCGACTATCAAGCGTTAAGTCCCAACTCCCGCTCCATCAGCTCTCTGACGGCAAACCTCTGCACTTTTCCGTTCTGAGTCATCGGGAATTCGCTTACGAAGCTGATGTGAGTTGGTATCTTGTAATGCGCGATTTGATCCCGGCAGAACTCGCGGATCTCGTCGGCGTCGGCGGTCTGTCCCTGGTGAAGCTTGATCCAAGCCGCGATCTGCTCTCCGAACTTGTTGTCGGAAACGCCGAACACGGTGACGTCCATGACCTTGGGATGACGAATGAGGAACGATTCGACGTCGATCGGAGAGACCTTCTCTCCGCCCCGATTGATCATTTCCTTTACCCGGCCGACGATGCGGCAGACAAACTGCTCGTCGAACATCGCCAGATCTCCGGTATGAAGCCAGCCGGAATTATCGATCGTCCGCGCGGTCTCGTCGGGCGCTTCCCAATAACCTATCATTACCGAGTAGCCGCGGATGCATAATTCACCGCGCGCTCCCAGCGCGACCGTCCGGCCCGCATCATCGACTATCTTGGCCTCCAGATGCGGATGAATCCGGCCGACGGTATTCACCCGCACGTCGAGAGGGTCGTCCATATTGGTCTGGAAGCTGATCGGGCTCGTTTCGGTCATGCCGTAGGAGTTCGTGACCCCCGTCATGTGCATCCGTTCCATGACTTGCTGCATGATGCTGGGCGGCACCGACGCCGCGCCCATATTCCCGGTGCGCAAGGTACTAAGATCGTACTTGTCGAATTCGGGCTCTGCCAGCATCGCGATGTACATCGTCGGAACACCGAACAGCGCGGTGCATCGTTCCGCCTCGATCGTCGCAAGCGCGCCCTGGGCGACAAAGGCCTCGCCGGGAAAAACCATCGCCGCGCCGTGCGTCAGACAACCCAGCACACCCATGACCATGCCGTAGCAGTGATACAACGGCACGGGAATACACAGCCGATCCGCCTGTCTCAGTCCCATGCGCTCGGTCATGAAGAACGCGTTGTTGAGAATATTGAAGTGCGTCAGCGTGATGCCTTTCGGCTGCCCCGTCGTGCCGCTGGAGAACTGGATATTGACGGGATCGTCGGGCTGCAATTTTCGCTCGATCAGCTCCAACTCTTTCTGCAACAACGCATCGAGTTCGCGATCGAGAATGGAGAAGGGAAACATTCCCGGCACATCCTCGCTCGAGAGATGGAAAATATGCGTCAGATGCGGCAGACGCTCGCAGCGAATGCGACCCGGCTCGCACCGCTTGATTTCAGGAGCGACGTTGTCCAGCAGCGCTATATAATTGCTATGCTTGAATCGGTCGGCGATGACGAGGGCCTTGACTTGCGTCCTGGTCATGACGCTTTCGAGTTCGATCACCCGATACGCCGGATTGATCGTCACGAGAATGGCGCCGATCCGCGCAGCGGCAAATTGGATCACGACCCATTCAGGTCTGTTGGGCGCCCAGACGCCGATCCGGTCGCCCGGACGGATTCCCAATTTCAACAGGTTTCCCGCAACGGTCCGTACCACGTCGCGCAATGATTTGTAGGACAGGCGGACGTTCGCCTGAACGAACACCACCGCATCCTGATCGGGATAGTTTTTTGCAGCGTGATCAAGCGCGTCGCCTATCGTCTGGTAGATCAGCGGGTGCTGGCTCAGCCCGCAGCAATAGCTTTTCACGATATCGGTCGGCACCGATAAGCTCCTCTAAGTGGCCCTCGATCGACATCGTATCAGAGATGTCCTATTATACAAACAATTTGTTTTTATACGAACAATATGCGGGATTGCGGCGCACGTGCCTGGCGTAAGGCTATTCGACGCCGGCCGGCGATGGTCGAGACCCGTCGGAAAAATACACGACCCCCTCGCGTTTGAGTTTCTCGAGCTCGTCGTCGCGCAGACCTATGTCGGACAGTATCGTTCTCGTATGCTCGCCCAGCAGCGGAGCGCGACGTTTCGATCCCACTTCGCAGTCCGACATGCGGAACAGCCGCGCCATCACCGGATATTCGCTCGCGACTCCGGGATATTCATGATCGTTGAAGAAGCCGCCGTCGACGACGTGCGGATCCTCGAGAACGTCTTTCGGAGAATGGATTTGCGCACATGGAATACGCGCGCCTTCGAGAATTTGGACGGCCTCCTTGACCGATTTTCCGTCGCACCAGGACTGCATGCGCTTTGAGATCGCCAGGCCGTTGTTCCCCCGATCGATGTCGGAGCCATAAGCGGCATCGGTCAGCCAATACGCCTCGCCCATCAGCCGGGCCCACCGCTTGAACATCGGCGTGCCGACGACTCGAACCAGGATAAACCCATCCTCGCACCGGAAAACATCCGCCGGAGCCGACGTCTGGCCGCGGTTTCCGGTGCCGACACGGCCGCTTTTGAGTACCGCTTCTTCGATCAGCGAAGCGTTGTTGCAACTCAACGCAGTGCCCAGAAGCGAGCTCTCCACATATTGTCCCCGGCCGGTTCGATCGCGATGCATCAATGCCGCCATGATCGCGACGGTGGTGGCGAGCGCCGTGCCGAAATCCGTCCAAGGCACCCAGCTCTTGATGGGTTCGTTCGGCCGACCCGACAGATACATACTGCCGCACATGGCTTGTGCGATCCCGTCGAAGCCGATCCGGGTGGCATACGGACCGGTTTCTCCGTATGTCGAAGACATCGCGAGGATGATATCAGGCTTGATCGCCTTCAGGCTGTCGTAGTCCAGGCCCAGCGATCTCAAGCTATCGATCGGAAGGTTTGCGATGACGATATCCGCGGTTTCGACGAGACGCTTTACCAGTTCGCGTCCCTCCGGCTTCATGGGATCAAGCGCGATGCCGGACTTATTGCGGTTGAGATGAAGGAAGCCGGCGCCTACCATACCGTCGTCGTCGGTACCGACCGGCGTCGTGAACCGATCCTCGCTGCCATCGACCTTTTCGATGCGAATGACTTCCGCGCCCAAGTCCGCGAGCAGGCATCCGCAATACGGACCAGCGATATACCGGCCGAAATCGAGCACGCGAATTCCTTCGAGAACGCCGCCCATGTGACTTAACTCCCTGCCCAGCTTGCGCCGCGATCGATCGCCATTCGGCGTCTAGAACGCGATGACGTCTCTTCGAATCGTCATCCCGCTCTATCCTTATCTTCGGGCAGATTTTTCGGAAAACCGGTACGCACTTTTCCGGATCGTGCCCTAGGCGTTTGCGGCCCTTTGCGGAAAACGGCGATCGAATACTTTCTCCGCGATCCGATTCTTCAGAATCTCGATCGAGCCGCCGGCGATCATCCACCCGCGCGTCCGCCGAACGCAGTACTCGACGAGCGCTTCCTGACTGAACCCCGCGGCTCCCATGATCTGGAGAGCTTCGTTCGCCACATAATGGCCGGTCTCGTTGCAGGCCAGCTTGGCCATCGCCGTCGCGCCGCCATCCGGCAGACCATCGGCATCCGTTGACCTGGCGGCCCTTTGAAGCAGCAGTTCGGCGCTGTCCAGCCGCGTGGCCATTTCGGCAAACTTCCACTGAATGCCCTGGAATTCGCAAAGCTCCTTCCCGAACTGGCGCCGGACCAGCGCGTGTTCACGCGCCTGATTGAACGCGTATTTACCGAGCGCCAGCGCGCGGGCCGAATTGCCCAACCGCTCGACGTTGAATCCCGAGATGAGCTTCTTGAACCCACCCGCTCCGAGGAGCAGGTTGGCCATCGGGATCCGGCAATCGTCGAAGAAAAGCGTGCACCAATGCTCCCCGTTCATGAACGAAGCGGGCGGGCTGATGGTCAAGCCGGGCGCGGTCCGCTCGACTAACACGGCGCCGATCCCGTTAACGCCAGGGGCGAACCTCACATACACCAGGAAAACCGACGCGTCCGGACTGTGCGTCGAAAATACTTTCGTCCCGTTCACGACGATCGCGTCGCCCTTGCATTCGGCGCGGGTGGCCAACTCGGTCGCCGCCGAGCCGGCTTGCGGCTCGCTCATGCAGAGGCTTATGACGGTCTTTCCGGCCAACAGATCCGGCAGATATCGGCTGCGTTGATCTTGTGTCGCGAACTCCGCGAAGGTTCTGATCGGACCGAAGTTACCCGCCTGAACGACATCGGCGCTGCGCGGGCAGACCTGAGCGATCTGATCGATCGCCAGAACGGCATCGAACGGCGTTCCGCCCTGGCCGCCGTCCCTTTCGGAGAGCGTGATTCCCAGCAGCCCGTTTTCGGCCAGCAGCCGGGCGACGTCGAACGGAAAAGCAGGATCGTGTGCACGCTTCAGAGCATCGTTTCGCAAATGCCGCTCGGCCAGCCCGCGCACGCTCCGAACAAAGATGTCCTGCTCGTTGGTCAGCTCATAGGCCATGTCGCTTGATCCACATTGTGTCGTCCCGGTCGGCGCGGGTCGCGCTGAAGACTAGATCTTCTGGTGAGAACCGCGTGCGGCGAGGTGGCCCCGTCCGGGCGTACCGAGTATCTCGCCGTCGTGAAAAATCACTTCGCCGCGACTCAACGTGGACTGGGGCCAGCCGGTCACGGTCATTCCATCGTATGGCGAATAATCGCAGCGGCTCCGCATTGCCGCCCCGTCGATGGTCCGCGTTTCGTTTTCGTTCCAGATCACCATGTCGGCATCAGACCCCACGACGAGCGTGCCTTTGCGCGGGTAGAGGCCGAAAAGCTTCGCGGGATTCGTCGACGTGACGGAAACGAACCGCTCGAGGCTGAGCTTTCCCGTCCGGACTCCCGCCGAGAAAAGCATCGGAAGTTGCGTTTCCAGATCCGCAACGCCCTGCCGAAGGTTCGTGGCATCAAACGCGGGATCCAGTTTTTCTGCGAGTGACCAGGGTGCATGGTCGGAGGCGAGCGTATCGATGCTGCCGAACTGCAAGCCCGACCACAATGCGTCGACGTCGTGTCGCTCACGCAGCGGCGGAGCACCGGCATATTTGGCGCCATCGGCATCGGCGTATTTCTCGGACGTCAGGTGCAAGTAGAGCGGTCGGGTTTCGACATAGACTGGAACTCCGCGATTGCGGCCGTCCTGGCACGCCAGCAATGCGCGGGCGCTCGCCAGGTGGACAACATAGACCGGACAACCGGACGCCTCCGCGAACCCGACAGCCCGGTGGGTCGATACAACCTCCGAGCATACCGGTCTCGCCTGTGGATAGTACTTCGGTTCCAAATGGCCGAGCTTTCTCAAAGCGTCGCAGCAACAGCCGATGATCGTCGCGTCCTCGCAATGTATCAGGGCGACGCCGCCGGCATTCGCCGTGATCTGCATAGCTTTGAGGAATGCCGGAACGTTGCGGTCAAAGTTACGGTAGGACATGAAGAACTTGATCGACGTATGCCCGGCGTCGTGCAGGGGCTTTATGCGTCCGAGATTTTCCTCGTCGGGCCTGAGCAGCACCGGGTGCATGAAAAAATCGACGAGCGAACGCGCCTCGGCTTCCCTGACGTCGCGGTAGACACCTTGCGCGATTGTTTCGTCCCGCTCCGGGAAGCTCATGTTGCCGACCGTCGTGACACCGCCGGCGGCAGCGGCGGCGCTTCCCGATTCGAAATCATCCGACCAATTCACGTCGGTGGCCTCGCGCGACGGCGCGGTGAGATGGACATGGGCATCGACGCCACCTGGAGTTACGATTCGTCCCTGCGCGTCGATCTCGCGATCAGCCGACATTTCTCCGCCCATTTGCCGAACGCGCCCGCCCGCTATTCCAATATCCGTCATGCCGCGCCCGGCAGCGGTCACGACATCTGCGTTGCGAACGATCAAATCCATCGCTTCAGTGCTTCGCTTTTCTGAGATTTTCGACCGCGCGTTCCATCTGCCGGCTGCTCAGCCGGTCTCCGATCCTGTCGCCGAAGCCATTCATCGCCGACACGAAGCTGTCGGCGTTCGATACGAAGTCCGCGCCCGACCGACCACCGGCTTTCCCGCCGCGCTTCGATCCGAGAACGCGAAATGCCGCGATTTCGCTGCGCCGACTCTCGCCGCCGCATTTCCCGCACGCGACTTTTGTCTTCATACCGAACTCCGTCAGGACCTCAAAGACGGTCTGGCACCGCCGGCATTGATAGTTAAATAATGGCATTGACCGCTTTCGCCTCCGGTGTCGCGTCTTCCAATAAGCGTCGCGCAGCCTCCCGAATCGAGGCAACGATGTTGACGTAGCCGGTGCAGCGGCAGATATTTCCGGCGATCGCTTCGCGGATATCGTCATCATCCGGATCGGGATTTGTTTTGAGCAGCTGCATCGTGCTCAAGATCATTCCGGGAGTGCAGAACCCGCACTGCAGGCCTTGACAGTCGGAGAACGCGCTCTGCACGGGACTGAGCTTGCCGGCCGGCGCGATCCCCTCGATGGTCGTAATACTCGATCCGTCGACGTCGACGGCGAGCGTACAACATGACTTCGCCGTATCCCCGTCCAGCATGACGGTACAGGCGCCGCAATTTCCCGTCCCGCATCCGAGATGCGTGCCGGTGAGCTGCAAGGTATCACGGATAACGTCGACGAGACGGGCGCGCACATCGATGTCGATGTTCCGCTGCTCGCCGTTGACGGTCAGTTTCAGAACCCTTTTCAAGTCCGTCGCCTTCGGCCGGAATCGGAAACGGAATCCGCGAGCGCCCGCTTTGCCATGACGACCGCAATTTCCGTCTTGTATTCGGCGTCGCCATTCAGATCTTCAAGCGGATCGACGATCGCTTTCCTGATGGCGTCTGCCATCCGCGACAGATCGTTTCCGAGTTCGCGCGTCACCGCGATGGTTTTTGGCGTCGCGGTCACGCCTCCGATCACGATCTTTCCCGTATTTGATTGATCGTCCCAGAGCGCCGCCGTGCAGACGATCGGAAAGTTGCCCTTCACCCGCGTGAATTTCCGAAACCCATAACCAACGCTGGCCGCGCGCTTGCGGATTTGAACGCTGACGATGAGTTCGTCGGGCTCGAGCACGGTCGTCATGGCATCGCAAAAGAATTCGACCGCCGGCACGCGTCGCTTTCCCGAAGGGCCCGCAAGGTTCAGCTCCGCATCGAGCAACACGATGGCCGGAAGATAGTTGGCAGCCGGATCCGCGTGCGCGAGACTTCCGCCTAACGTGCCGCGATTTCGCACCTGGACGTCGCCGATCAAACGCGCAGCCATCGCGAGAACAGGCGCAATGGCTTCAACCCGCGGATCGGCGGCGACGGCGCGATGCCGCGTCATCGCACCAATGACGAGTGTATCATGCTGCTCCGACATTTCACGGAGCGCGAGAACGTTCCGCAGGCCGATGATGCGCGCCGGCGCGAGCAGCCCCAGATTGAGCATCGGCACGACGGTCAATCCGCCAGCCAGGATCTTGGCCTGGTCCGGATCGTCGGCCAGGAGACTGAATACCTGCTCCAGCGTGCATGGCGATTGGTACTCGAATTCAGCGGTGATCATCGAGACCTCGCCACTGCTCTGCGACGTCGTAGGCCTGTACTTGACGGTCATCCAGCAGCGTCAGCCGACGCCGAACGCGGCGCACCTTGTCGAGATCGATTTCAGCGATGATCACGCCGGCATTCTCTGACGACGCCGTTTCAATGACGCCGCCCGCCGGATCAAGAACGCAGCTCCGACCGATGAACCGCACGTCGGTATTCTTCAGGGACTGCCGTCCGGCGCGATTGCACGCCGCGACAAACACGCCATTCTCGCAAGCCCGCGTCTGGAGTTCCGAGACGAACAGGTCGCCGGTCGATGCCGCAGAACTCGGATTCCATGCGGGTACGCACGAAGGCATGAACACGAGCTCGGCACCGTTCAATGCAAGCGACCTCCACGCCTCCGGGAAGCGGCGATCATAGCAGGTCAGAACGCCTATCTGCGCCAGTGCGGTCCTGAACGTCGGAAAGCAACCGCCGCGCTCGAAGTAGTATTGTTCATCGATGCCTTCGTTCCCGCGCCTTGCGTTCGGCAAATGCACTTTCGCGTAATAGGCGACCGGTTGTCTGCGGCGTGCCTGGCCATGTACGATGTTTCCGTCATCACCGATTACGACGACCGCGTTGACATATCGTCCCTGCTCCGTTCTGAGGTATAGCGGCAAAAGGATCGTGCAACGCCGGCGCATTGCGATCTGCCGAACGTCGGAAATAAAACGGCCGTCGAGGTCTTCGGCCCAGGATTCGAGCGACCGATCCCTCACGATTCCGAAATATTGCGTCGTGGAAAGCTCCGTCGGCATCACGAAGTCGACCTTGGAAGCGACGTCGTCGATGACAGCGCATAGCTCTTTCTTGTTGATTTTCGGATCGGAGTTCAGGTCGGCTTGCTGAACAAGACCGATGCGGACCCGCCGCGGTGTCGGTTCAGACATGGCGTTCGGACTCGCGAATGGCGCGCCAGACACGCTGCGGTTTGAGCGGCAGGTCCATCAGAGTTAACCCGGGAATGTTCAGGGCATCTTCCACCGCACTTGAGACGGCGCTCATCGTCGATCCGACACCCGTTTCACCTGCGCCTTTCGTACCGAGCGGGGTCGCAAAGGTCGGCGTCACCTGGTGCCCCACCAGAAAGTGCGCCGGCATCTCGACCGCGGTCGGCAATGTATAATCGGCCAGCGTCGTCGTGAGCAGTTGGGCCTCTGCGTCGTACACCAGCTCCTCATACAACGCACCTCCGAGGCCTTGCGCGACGGCGCCGTGTATCTGCGCATCGACCAGCAGCGGGTTGATGACGGTGCCGCAATCGTGCACCGCGAACATGCGCAGCACTTTTACAAATCCCGACTCGCGGTCGACCTCGACGACCGCACAGGTCGCCATGAACGGCCACGTCGGATAGGGGCTGAACCGTCCTTCGTTTTTCGGCTGGTGATAGACGTTTCCGATACGGAAGTATTTGGTGGCTTCCAGTCCGGGTTCGATACCCTCCATATGCGGCGCAAACGCGCCTCCATAGATGGCGCGCGCCACCTGCCGGACCGGCATGTGCCGATACGGCGCGGACCGCATGAAAACCTTGCCCTCGCCGATCTCCAGCTCTTCAGGTTGCGCCTGCATGAGGCGGCCCGCGACCGTGAGCAACTTCTTACGGATCTCCTGGGAAGCGAGCAGAGCAGCAGATCCGCCGATCATCGTGCTTCGGGAACTGAAGTTGCCCAATCCGTAAGGGCAGATATCCGTATCGCCCTGCACGACGTTCACGGAATCGAGGGTCACGCCGAGCGCGTCGGCGACAATCTGCGCGATCCCGGTTTCGTTTCCGCTTCCCGGAGACGTCACGCCGGTGAGAACCGTGACGCGGCCTCTCGGATCGACCCGGACCGTTGTACCGTCCCATCCCTGCAGCATGTCGCTGTTCGGCATCGAGCAACCCTCAGGCGCTACTTCGAATCCGAAGCCGATGCCCAGCAGGCGCCCTCCTTCGCGCGCGGCTTTCTGCTCCTCCCGAAGCCCGTCAAGTCCGACCAGCACCAGCAGCTTCTGCATCGCTCCCTGGTAGTTACCGCTATCGATCATGGCGCCCGACACCTGATCGTAAGGGAACGCATCCGCGGGAATGAAATTCTTGAACCTGACCTCTACGCGATCGATGCCCGCTGCATCGGCGACGCGATCCAGCACCTTGTCCATGACATACGCGGCGGCTTCCTTGCCGAAGCCGCGATAGCCCGCCCAGCGGCATTTATTGGTGACGACCGACCGCACGCGGACGTCGCAGTCATTCACCACATACGGACCCGGCACGCAGTATGCGGTTACGAAGGACTGAATCCATGCGCCTTGCGGCTGACCGACGTCCGCAACGATATCCACCTTAAGGCCGCTCAAGCGACCGTCGGCGTGGTAGCCGACTTCGAAATCGAAGCGGGTTTCGCGCGCGTGCCCGCCCGCCAGAAAATATTCGGCGCGCTCTTCAATCCAACACATGGGCCGACCAAGACGCCGCGCCAGCGCCGCGACCAGCACTTCCTCGTCGCTTCCGGGCGTCTTGGCGCCGAACGCACCCCCTACATGCGGCTGTATGACGTGCACTTTCTCGCTGTCGATGTTCAAGCAACCTGCCAGGAGCGATCGCAAGGTGTGGGGCATCTGAGTCGAAGCCCACACGGTCAGGCGATCCTCGCGATGGTCGTACTCCGCGACATACGCCCGAGGCTCGAGCGGGACCGGCACGTGCCGCTGCACACTGACTTTCCCTCGGAGAACGTTCTCGGCCTGCTTGAATGCCGACGATATGGATCCGCGCGTGTAGCTGGTCTGAAACAGGAGATTATCCGGCCAACCCGGCACCGCGGCGGGGCTGTCAGGCCTAAGCGCGCTCTCGACGTCGCTGACGACAGGCAGCGGTTGGTAGCTGATCTCAACAAGCTCCGCTCCCCGCGCCGCCGCTTGAGGACTATCGGCGACGACTGCGACCACCGGCTGGCCGCTGTAGCCGACCCAATCCGTCGCCAACGTGTACTTCCGAAGCAGCTTGCCTTTCATCTCCGTCTCGTTCAGCCCCACGTCCGGCGGCAGCATGAAGGAGTACGGCTTGGTATCTTCGGCGATGTCGCGGCCGGTCATGACGGCCACGACGCCGGGCGAACCGAGGGCCGCCCCGGTGTCGACGCCGGTCACATTGGCATGAGCGTGCGGGCTCCGGACCAACGAAATCCAACACTGGCCGGGCCGATAGAAATCCGCTGCGTATCGGCCGCGGCCCTGAACCAGCCGCTCATTATTGCGGCCGGGAATTGCACGCCCAGAATAACCCATGTCGCGTTCAGACCAGTTTTGGAAGCACCTTTTCGGCAGCAAGGCGCATCGAATCCTTCACGTTCTTGCTGGGCAGGCCGAAATACTTCATCTTCAGAACCATGTGATCGAGATCGAGCTCTTCCTTTATTCTTATCAGATCATCGACGCATTGCTGCGGGTCGCCGATCGTCGCGCGCTCTTTGACAATACCGGGAACGAGGTCCTTTCGATCTTTCGGGATCGGCGTGCCGTCATGCGTGACGAGATGCCCCATCGCCAGGTATCCGCCGTATTCCTTGACGATCCCGTTGCCGCCGTGTTCCCAAGCCGCCTCGTTCGTTTCCCCGACAAAGAACTCGCGGTAGTACGCCATCGAGGCGCTCTGCCTACCCTTGCCGTTCTTGTCGAGCTCGTTGAGCCAGCCCTCGCGACGCTCTTTGATCAGGTGCAGCGGAGTAATCGGGTCGGCATACCAGACGTCGGCAAGGTCGGCCGCTACGCGGATGGCGGCCGGGACCTTCGCGCCGATCCAGATAGGCGGTGACTTCTGCACCGGCTTGGGAGTGACGTTGAGATTCTTGTAGTTGAACATTTCGCCTTCGAAGGTGACGTCCTTCTCGGTCCAGAAACGGCGCAGAAGCTGAACGCCCTCCCGCATGAGCTTGTTTCGGTCTTTCAGATCGCGATGGAAGCCTGCGAACTCCTCCGGCCGGAAGCCCTGACCGAGACCGAGGACCAGGCGTCCGTCGGACACGATGTCCACCACCGCGGTGTCTTCGGCGATTCGGACCGGGTCGTGCAACGGCAGCAGCAGCAGGCCGGTCCCGAGCCTGATACGCTCGGTCTTTGCCGCGAGATAGCTCACCGCGATCAGCGGCGACGGCAGCATGTCGTTCTTCAGGAAGTGATGTTCGCTGACGAATGCATATTCGTAGCCAAGCTGTTCGGCGAGCACCACCTGATCCAACGTATCCCGAAAGCCCTCGACCACGGTCGAGTCCTTCGGCGCGCTAATCGAATACGTCAGACCGATTTTCATACCTTCGCCCTTATGCAGGTGCCGTCAAGTCGCAAATGAATCTCCGAAAATGGCGCTCCCGAAGGAGCGCCAAGTCAAGGGAGAACGCGACCAAACATCTTGTTCGCGTACATACAAAATATTTGCTTTCGAACAATTTGTCAAAGGAAAGTTCGAGGACCGCGCCCGGCATAAGGATTATTGGCGTCGAGACCGGATCGGGTTGTGCACCGGACGTGTTTGTTCTTGACGCATAGCGCCCAAAAGCGAGATCGCTACGCGACGTCTAACCAGCTCTTTCGGACGGCTTCGTTCGATTTGAACTCGGAAACCGTTCCGCCATACACCATCTGCCCATGTCCCATGACCCAAACATAATCGCTGATATCGAGAGCCATCGTGAGCTTCTGCTCAACGAGCAGAATGGTCACGCCGCGATTTCTGATTTCCAGGAGCACGTCGCGCAGGAGCGCTACGATCTGAGGGGCCAAGCCTTCGGTCGGCTCGTCGATCAAGATGATGTTCGGGTTTCCGAGAAGCGATCGACAGATCGTCAGCATCTGCTGCTCGCCACCCGACAGCGTGCCGGCAAGCTGGCCTCGCCGCTCGGAAAGGCGGGGAAAATGACGGTACATCTCATCGATCGTCCACAGCGGCGCGCCTTGCCGAGGCTTCTGTTGACCGACCAGAAGATTCTCGTAGACCGTCAGATTCGGAAATATCAGCCGTTCCTCCGGAACGTAAGCCATGCCGGACCGCGATATAATGGTCGACGACAGACCGGACAACTCAGCCTCGCCAAACCTCACGCTCCCTCTGGTCGGAACCACGATGCCCATCAGGGCTTTCAATGTCGTCGACCGGCCCGAGCCGTTACGACCGAGGATGGTGGTAATCGATCCCGCCGTGACATCGAACGTGACACCCTGGAGAACGTGACTCTGACCGTAGTGCGCGTGGAGCTCGGAAACGCCTAATCGGATCATGCGAAACCCTCGCCCAAATAAGCTTCGCGTACTTTGGCATTCTTTCGGATCGCATCGGGACTTCCGCTTGTCAGGATAGTCCCATAGACCAGCACCGAAATGCGGTCGCACAGGTTGAAGACGACGTCCATGTCATGCTCGACCATCAGCAGCGTTCGCCCCTGGCTTACCCGCCGGATCAGCTCGATGATCTGATGCGTTTCATCCTTCGACATTCCCGCGGTCGGCTCGTCCAGCAAGATGATCTTTGGATCCGTCGCCAATGTCAGGCCGATTTCCAGCGCCCGTTGCTCCGAATACGACAATACGCCCGCCACGACGCCGGCCTTCTCCTTCAAATGGACGGATTCAATCAAAGCCATCGCTTCGTCGTTGATGGATTTCATTCCGCGCAGAGTGAGCGCGAGCCCGAAACGAATATCGTGGCGAGCGAGCATTCCGATACGAATGTTCTCGAGCACCGAAAGATTTCCGAAGATATTCGTGATCTGGAAAGACCGGCCGACGCCCTGCCGATTGATGAGATGGGGCGGCATCCCGGCAATGTTCCTGCCCCTTAGCAGTATCTCGCCCGACGTCGGCGGTATCAGCCCTGAGAGAAGGGCAAAGAGCGTCGATTTGCCGGCTCCGTTCGGGCCGATCAGCGCGTGTTTTTCACCTTGCAGCACCTGAAGATCGAGCCCCTGGATAATATGCAGTTCGCCGTATTTCTTGTGCAGTCGCTTCACATCGATGAGCGCGCGGTCGTCACCGATGTCGGCGCGATCCGGAGTGCTGTTGCGCCGCGTCCAACTGGGAAATGTCTGTGACGTAGGCATCTTCGGTTCAGACCGTTAGGAGTGAGACGTCTTGGTTGCTTTGCTCGGAACGAGGCGGCCCCTGGAGATTGTCCGCCAGGACACCACAATCGCCACCGCCGAGATCAGCGCGACGACGATCCACACCGCGGTCCGCCCGTCGGCAGAAATTGCCGTGATGGAATTGGGGCCGATCCTCGTCGCGGACTCGACAACGAGAGCGACCACTCCGACAAATGCGGTCCCCATCGAGAGCCGGACCAGCGCTTTTGATCGATCGGCATCCTTTCGATCGCCCGGCTGCCTGTCGAGCAGTCCCCCAATGCCGTGAGGCGTCGAGAGCATGACCACCATGAAGAAAAGTCCCTGATAGAGCGGCCATGCATGCGTGTAATTGGACAAGTGGTACGGAAGAAAGACCAGGGCCGCCGCGGCCACGGCGGGTCCAAAAAAGAATGCCGATCCACCGATAAATGTATAAAAGACGACTTGCGTGGAAACCTCGGCCGAAAAAAGCGTGTAGTTCGCGGTTTCGGTGCTGATGGACAGCAAGCTGCCAGCCAAACCGGCAATCATGCCGGAGATCGCGAAGACGATTACTTTGTTCTGATACGTATTGAATCCCAGGAATTTCAACCGCTGCTCGTTGCCCTTCAGAGCGAGCGCAAGTTGCCCGAAAGCGGTTCGTGACAGATACCGAAGGAAGGCTACGCCGACCAGTACCCACAAAACCGTCAGGAAATAGACGTGTGCGGCGGAGTCAAAGTTCACGCCCGAGGACGGCATGCGCATCGCGGTGAGCCCGGCTTCTCCGCCGAACACCGCCTGCCACATCGGCGCTATCACATGAACCAGCTCGGCCATCGCCAGCGTCACCAGCGCAAAGTATGTGCCCGACCGTTTCGTGGCAAAGAAACCCGCCATCAATGCCAGCAGGAATCCCGCGCCGGCGCCGACCAGCGGCAGCAGGGGAAGCGGGACATAGAATGCACCGCGCTCGATGGCGATCATCGCGTGGATCGTCGCAAACGCTCCTGCTCCGTAGAACGCGGCATGACCGAAAGAGAGCAGACCGGCCTGGCCCAATAGAAGATTGTATCCCGTCGCAAATAGAGCGGCGATCAACATCCGCGTCAGAACGCTCTGCCCCGCAGCGCCGACGACCAGCGGCGCGCACGCCAAGGTGACGATGACTGCGGCGCCTATCAGAACGCGTAGCATGGTGGTCATTGTCTTCCCATCAGGCCCATCGGACGAAACAGAAGCACGGCCAGCATGAGCATGAACGGCACCGCGCCTGCCAACATCGAGATATTGAAGTCGGAGTTCGCGCGGGCGAGCTCCGCCGCGAAAGTCGTGAAGCCCAGCGCGCCCGCGATCGAGCCGACGGAGAGATCCAGCCCGATGACAAAGGACGTCAACACGCCGATCAGCAGTGACGCCCAAAGCGAGCCCACGACCGAACCCAAGCCTCCGACCACGACCACGACGAACACGATTGTCCCGAAATCCAGCGCCATGTTTGGGCTCGTGGGATAATACGCGCCTCCGATCGCACCGGCTATGCCGGCGATCGCGGCACCGGCGGTGAACACGCCGCTGAAAACCAGTCCCACGTCATGCCCCAGGGCCGAAGCCATCACCGGCACGCGTTCGGCCGCTCTCACGACCAGACCGATTCGTGTTTTTGCCAGCAGCAGAAAGATCAGCGAAAAGATCGTGCAGGATACCGCAGCTATCAGCAGACGGTAGAACGGAAAGTTGGCACCGAAGACGTTGAAAGCGGTAAAGTTCAGCTCGGACGGAGCATGGTATGCAACCGGAAAGTCTCCGAAGATGAGCTTGATGGCCTGCTCGACGACGAACGCAAAACCAAACGTAAAAATCAACTGATGGCCGTGACCATATTCGTGAATGGAGCGCAGCAGATAGCGCTCCATGATCAGGCCGACGAAGCCGGCGACGAGAGGCGCGACGAGAAGACCGAGATAGAACGAGAAATGCGAGCTAACCGAGTAGCCCGCATAGGCTCCGATCATGTAGAACGATGCGTGCGCCATGTTCAGGATACCCATCATCCCGAAAATCAGCGTCAGTCCTGCCGATACCATAAAGAGAAGCAGGCCGTAGACCACTCCGTTGAGCAGCGAGACTATCGTGAATTCCACGTCGCTAGCCTCCTGGTTCTGCGGCGGCTGATCGCAGCGCATGCTGTCGCAATGCCGCTCTCGTCGGTCCGGTGGACCCGCGCGACGTCTGCGCGGTGAGATCCGGAACGCCACCTTATCCTGCCTGCCCACGTCGAGCGAATCCGCCAGGGCCGCAACGTCACCCGGCGTGATCGCGCGCGCCGCGACCGCAATCGAGAGCGGACGTCTAATCGGGACGTTCCATCTTGCAGGTCGATTGGACTGGATACAGAACCTGCTCGCCGGGCACGACGCTGACCGGTTCGAGTCCGATATCGGAGCCGTCCGCGGGATACTTCGCACCCTTTTTCGCGACCGAAATCACGATCGGAAGTATCGCCTGATGATCTTCCACGCGAAGCGACACCTTGCCCCGCGGCGTCGTGAACGACGCCTCTTCAAGCGACAGCGCGATCTTTTTCGTATCGACCACGCCGTCTTTGACGCTCAACTTCGACAGCGCCCCGCCAAACAGATCGAACATGTTTGCGAAGTGGAGGTCACCGCCGAACGTCGGATTTCTGCCGGTGCGCTCCTTGAACGTCTTCACGATCTGGGGATCCGCATATTCGGCGCTCGAGGTGGTCGCCACGAATTGTCCCACCGAAAAATCCCCCAATGAGCCAAGTACACCAGGATAATCCAGATACGTGGTGCCGAAGGCGGCTTTCAGGCCCGATTCGCGTGAAGCCTTCACGAGCAGAATGAGATCCGTAAACCAATCTCCGGTAAGCACGGTGTCGGGATTGGCTTCCTTGATCCTCGCGGCATACGGCGCGAAATCCTGAACACGTCCGAAGTCGTGAAGAACCTTTCCGACCACCTCATAGCCGTATTTCGAGGCCCCGCCGACAATGGCCGCCTCGGCATCCTGCCCATACGAATAGTTCTGGTTGACCGAATAAACGCGGTTCCCGAGTTGCCCTTTCTGATGAAGGATTTCAAGCAGCGCGCCGATCCGCATCGAAGCCGTGGGAGCCAGCCGGAACGAATAGAAGTTGCATTTGACGCCCGTAAGCTCGGAGGCTTCCGCGCCGAGATTGAGGTAGATCACGGGCTTTCGCGGATTTCTCAGATTGTACTTGCGAACCTCCTCGGAGATCTGCCCCGCGATTGACGACGCACCGGCTTGTACGATGACGTGAGCGCCGCTTTCGATTGCTTCCCGGACCTTGTCGCTGGTCACGGAAACATTGCCGCCGTTATCGAACACCATGAGTTGGATCGGCTGGCCGTTGAATCCGCCGGCGGCATTGAGCCGGTCGACCGAAAGCGCGGTGGCGTCCTGATAGACCTTGCCGCCACCGGCAGCAACACCGGACAAAGCCTCCACGAGCGCAATCTTGAGCGGATCAGCCGTGGCCGATACGCCGGACATCATGAAAAAGCAGAAAATTGCAGCAGATTTTCTCAGCTTCATGGTACTCCACCTCCATTTCTTGTACACAAACATATTGTTTGTATAAATACAAGATCGGATTTTCGAACAGATTTGGGATGGTCCTGTTCATCGGAAAATGTCATGTCTGAGGGTGTTATTTGGCGGCGTGATGCCGCGTCTGACTTTATGCAGGCAATGTCCCCAATTTTTAGGCAGGAAATGCAATGATCCGCGTCAATCAACTCCGCGTCGTGTCCGGCAAGGAGCAGCGCTCGAAACTTGACTACGTCCTCGAAGATCAGCCTGGCTATTTATTTCGGCTGGCTCTGCGGCGCCATACGACGATCTTCACGGAAAAGATGATCGATCTGACACCGCCGCAATTTTCGGTGGTTGCCAAGCTTGCCGAAATCGGACCGACATCGCAGAACTATCTCGGTCGGTTGATCGCATTCGATCAAGCCACCATCAAAGGTATCGTGGATCGGCTGAGCGCTCGCGGTATCGTCGAGCTCTGTCCTGACCCGTCCGACAAGCGTCGTCGAGCGGTCGTTCTCACGGATGTCGGAGAAAAGCTTGCCGAAAAATCGGTGAAGCTAGCCCGGGAAATCACCAAGCAGACAGTCGACCACCTCACGACTGCGGAGCGGCAAACCCTTGTGCGACTTCTCAAGAAACTGGTCTGACCGGGGCTGCATCCAGCGACGAAGCGGGTTCGGCTCGGATGGAAGCGCGCCCAGAAGCCGTAGTCGTAATTGCCGACGGTGGCGAAAAAGCCGATCACCAGACGGCGCGACCGGCGGACATCGAACAACCCGGTGCGGAATTCGTAGTGCATCCGGAGGATGCCGTAATCCTCTTGTGCATGCAGACGGCATTCTTCATCGTGAACGGCGCGCCCTGCTCATCGGCGACCGGGACGTCGAAATAGTGGATGCTGCCGAGGCAGTCGCGGCCGAGTTCGAGCGCGTTCTCGACGACGTCGCTGCGCGTCAGCATGTCGAAAGACAATCTGCTCTCCGAGATCATCGACGTGCTGCCTTCGCTGCAGCCCTGCGACGATCTGCCTGGCGGCCATGCCAGCAAGCGCCGGGTGGAGCGCGCCTGCGCGATGATGCTGGCGCGGCCGGATCAGCCGATTTCCATTCTCGACGTCCGCAAGGTGTCGGCGCCAGCCGCCGCAAACTGAATTACGGTTTTTCAGGACGTGCTCGGCAGCAATTGAACAGCGTGCGCCGTAAGTTGAAGCGGTGCACCGACAAACACGTCGGCGTGTATGATATCGCCGTAAAATGGGGATTCTGGCACTTCAGCCGGTTTTCGCGCGACTATAAACGCCATTTCGCGGCATTGCCGTCCGAAACGTTGCAGCGGGCGCGTGCGATACAGCGTCCTTCGTCATGCAAAGCGGTTTGAGCGGCGAATCATCGGCGCCGCGTTGAATGAGCCTGCACGGCATCCTTGCCGGAGGCCGCTATCCCGGCGCCGTATCGCTTGCGGCTTTCTGCAGGTGTTTCCGAAGCGTCAATAGGCCTGCGTGCAGCGTATGGACGTCCGCGGCGGAAAGGCCGGTCGCGGCGCCGATGCAGGCCGGAAAATCGCGCGTTTTTGTCCTCAACGCCGCGCCGATCCTCGTCAGACCGATGCGCACCTGCCGTTCGTCGTCGGGATCGCGCGTGCGCGTCACATAGCCCGCGGCTTCAAGCCGCTTGAGAAGCGGCGTCAGCGTGCTGGATTCCAAAAACAAGGCCTCGGACAGACGTCCGACAGTCTGCTTGTCCGTTGCCCATAGCGCGACCATGACGAGGTATTGCGGATAGGTCAGACTGAGCGGATCGAGCAGCGGTTTGTAGACGCGGTTGAACGCATGCCCGGCCGTGTAGATCGCAAAACAGAACAGGTCCTCGGGCAGAGGCGCCGGCTTGGCATTGGACGCGGTCTTGGAGGAGGACGCGGTCTTGGGCACGAGGGTTGCTCCACGCTGGCTCGGTCACGATGACGATACCACGATCAGATCGCGCGCGATCCTGCCAGAAGCGCTTGACATGTCGTATCGCCGGAATATTATGATCGTACACGATTTAATCGTAAGCGATTTGATTTGGTCGATGGATCGATCTCTCAATCGAGTATCTCTCAATCACAAGGAAAATCCGATGTCGGTAGATGTGCTTTATCGCACCAGCGCAAAGGCCACGGGCGGCCGCGACGGCCATGCGGCGACGCTCGATGGGTCGGTCGATGTCAAGCTGAGCACGCCCAAGGAGCTCGGCGGCGGCGGCGGCGATGGCGTCAATCCCGAGCAGTTGTTCGCCGCCGGCTACGCGGCCTGCTTCCTCGGCGCGATGAAGTTCGTGGCGTCGCAGGGCGGACCGCAGATTCCGGACGACGCGAGCGTGACGTCGACCGTGGGAATCGGACCGCGATCCCTCGGCGGCTTCGGCCTGGATGTGTCGCTGGCGATCGCGCTGCCCGGCGTCGCCGCCGACCAAGCGGAAGCCCTCATCGCAAAGGCGCACGAGGTTTGCCCTTATTCCAACGCCACCCGCAACAATATCGACGTCAAGGTCGGCCTGGCCTGAAGCGGCGCTTGTCGCGAACGCCTCGTAACGGCGGGTTCGGCATGAAAAAGCCCGGCACTAGCGGGCTAAAGCATTGAAATTGCTCTATGAATTTGGTTGCGGGGATAGGATTTGAACCTGTGACCTTCAGGTTATGAGCCTGACGAGCTACCGGGCTGCTCTATCCCGCGTCAATGAGAAACGCTTGTATAATCCTATACTTAGCTAAGAGCAAGAATATTATCTTTTCGAAAAAGCGTTTCATGTGCCCAATATGTGCCTAAGAAAACGCGGGCCTCGCTCTTTCCTGACCCCGCGCAGCCCTATCTTAGGGGCACTCCTTCCCTCGAATCCCAATCATGAAAGAGGAAGCCCTTCTCCTGCTTGCGCTCGCCAAACAGTACGCGCGCGCTCAGTTTGCTAAAACGCCGCGACAAGCGGTGGCCGACGGGGTCCCTCCGCCGTCAATGCCATGTGCAGTCTGAGTTGTTGAACCGTAGCGGCAAATAGCCTCCTAAGTTCGACCAAGCGCGCGAGGCATTCCTAACAGCCTTCGCCGCTGAGCATGTGCAGCTTGGTAACCTTTGCGCGCCCAACCTCAGGCACACGACCCTCCGTAAACTTCAACTCGCCGACACCCTCATGAAAAAATGGAGGCGAATGTTATGGCGCCTTGCCATGTTGACGGCCTATAGCTTCGGAGCGAGATGCTGCGGCGGTCCGATCAGAATAATGAGTAAAGTCGCGATCAAGAAAAAGACAATTTGCAGGCCCGAGACTAGGCGAATGTTAGTCTTGTAAATATCGGGCTGCTCATCTTTGCCCAAGGTACCCGTTAGCGCCATGAGAGCGAGCAAACCAAAAACGATGCTAATGAGGTAGGCATAGAGGGAATAAGAAAGCTTGGAATTCTGCAACGAAGCCTGACCTGTTTTATCGTAGAATGTAACGACCGCAGCGATGATCGCCGTAGAAAGCGTAATAAGCTGACGGGTGAGATCAGCCGCAAAGTCGAAAGCTTTCTTGACACGCTCGTCCATGATCGCTCAGCAGAATGGAAAGATTGGACAAAGGGAAGAAATTACGTCTCGAAGATTTCTGATGTCGATCGGCTTCTGACCGGCGCGCTCTTTCGCTTCCCTCAACACTCTCTCGACATTGATTTCAGCATCATTGATACCGCCGTCTTCGTCACCCGAGTTGACCGATAGGTCCGCATACTCGAACGCGCGTGTTAAAAAGTTCTCCGCGGTGGGCGTCAGGATGAAACCTGCTTTCTCTTGCAGCTGTTTCAGCCGGTCCTTCAAGCGCGTATAGTAATCGACAAACGCTGATTTCTCAGAAAGTTCGAGCCCCGCGAACACTTCCTCGATATTAGTGACCAGCTGTCGCGTCTCATCGACAATCTTGATAATCAGATCGGTCTTGAAAAGCAGAATGACATGACGCGTTTCTACGTCATATCGATCGGCATATTTCTCATACTCGAAATATGCAAATTTCTGCTGAACTCGCCATTCCTCGATTGGGGCCCCAGTCCGAACACCATTTTTTACTTGCCAAAAAGACTTCGTGGGCACCCCAAATGCTCGCCGCGCATTGTATAACTCGGCCACATCGACGGAAAACAGAAGGGTCAAAAGCTCCGCGGCGTTCTCGAAGGAGACTGTCGGCGAATATTCTTCTTCACCAAAGTCATAGATCGAAAATCGTTCACCCATCAAATCCAGATTGCCCGACATGAGCGTCGAGAAGTACGTCGTGTCCGGATAATCCTTCTTGAGGCGATAAAGGAATTCATGCCGAAGGACGGCGTTGAAGAGCTCCTTCAGGAAAAGAAAGCGTATGGTGCGTTGCGCTGAATCCCGCCGGATCGATCCAAAGTGCGAGGTGTTGATGTAAATCTTGACGATGTTGGGCGTGAGATATTTGTAGAAACTGAGCAGGTCCTGACGCTCAGGCGGAATATCGTCTAAGTTCTCGTAAAAATTATCCGCGATGATTTCAACTTGGATGCCGAGAGCGGCTTCGATTCCACGCGTAATGACAGCGGGGTCACTCGGAAAACTCAGGACTTTCTCTTCGTATTCTCCGGGAAGCGTCTGGGCCTTAATGCCTTCGCGAACGGATATGAAGATATCGAAAACATCCCGTAGTTGAATGTGCATGCGCTAAGTCGCCTGACGCAACTCTCCCCGGGCCAGCAAGTATGCTGGCACTTCATTTTTCTAATTTTGTGAAAAGTATCTGGCGCAGGAAAATGCGCCAGATCAACCTAAGACGAAGGAAACAAGCTGGTCGAATGATCGGACTTCCCGCGCCGGCACCGAGCGCAGGCCATTATGCTCCTCCCGCTCGAAAACGTTGAGGAGTGCGCGCCGAAAATCTTCCGGCCGAGTGTGCCGGGAAACCTCGATATGGCACTTGATATCGAGAAGACCGTTTTGGGTTTGCTCCGCGAGCCTTGTTTCTAGTTCTGCGTCTACAGCTGCCATTCGCAGATGCCGCTCCGACGCCGCCGTAGAGGTGGGCGCTAGCGAAGACGCATGTTGCCTCGACATAGTCTGCTCCTAAAGTCCAATGACTTTTTGCATATCTGGTATACCACTACACGGGTAGCTCGGTACCAGAAATATGTTGTTCCAGCTAGGATTGCAAGCGGGAGTTGAGACATTCAGCCGCATATTACAGCGCCGATCATAAGAAACTGTTTCTTCAGTACCACAGTTCCCTAAAAAAGGGCATAAACCGGACCTTTTTTTTGGAACTTTTCCCCTGTTCCCCTTATCGAGGCACGAAATCCGACGAGTTCCGGTGCGAATGCTTCAGGGTTGTGGGCTTGGTCGGGCTCTCGATATTCGCCGCGATGGCATCCATCGCCGCCGCGTGGCTGTCCGAGCGGAACAGGTGACCATAACGATCCATTGTGACCTGCAGGCTGGAATGACCTGCGAAGGTCTGAACCGTCTTTGGCGGCAGCCCGGCATCGATCCAGCATGAAATCGCGAAGTGTCGCAGCGTGTGCCAGTTGAAGAAGTCGGGCCGGTCGTTCCGCTGCTGCTCCTGCCATGCGGCAGCAAGGCGCTTGAATAAGGGACGCCACTTCGATTTGACCATGGCGTCGTGATTCCAGTATTCGCCCCTGAAATTGGGAAACACGAGGTCGGCGGCTTGAGCGAACGCCGTCTTTTGACGCCATCCCTGCAGGGCGCGTAGGACAGCCTCGCCTAACGGGATCGTTCGCAGCCCTGCCCGGGTCTTGGGCACGTCCTCGGTTCGGAACGCATCGACGCGGGTTTCGATCCGAACTTCGCGGCGCTGGAAATTGATATGCCGCCAGCGCAGGGCGTGCAGTTCCCCCGCGCGCACGCCAGTCGAGGCGGCAAACATCAGGATGACGCGAAAGCGCTCGTCGGCAAGCTCGATCAATTGGCGCATCACGCCGGGATCGGGCGGGATGATCTGGCGCGCATCATCGGCGCGGCTGGCGATCACTTCGACATCCTTGGCGGCATTGAAGGCCAGAATATCAATCGAGATACCGTAGGCCAGCATCACCTGAAGCATTCCGATGATCTTGCGGGTGGTGGCAACCGAGAGCCCCGTCGCGCGCAGATCGTCGCGAAAGCGGTTGACCACGCCAACGGTGAGATGGGCCAGCCTGTGATGGCCGAGGCCCTTTTCGAAGTAGGTGAAGGTAGCGCCGGGAGCGGCATGCTTGGACGCGTGCCATTCGGCGTCGGGGCAGATGTAGTTGCGGACGTAGCCTTCATAGACCTGAAAATTGCGGCGGGTCATGCGCTCGCCGCGCTCCATGCGCCCCTTGCAATGGGCGAGGAACATGTCGGCCAATTCGCCGACAAGAATCTTTGTGGCCTCGGGTCGGTAGGTGCCGGCGCGCATCTGACCTTCGATTTCGACTCGGAAGTCGTTGGCCTCGGCGCGACTTGTGAACTGCTTACGCTGGCGTGCGCCCTGGCCATCAAAATAATCGACGGCAAAGCCGCTGCGGACTTCTCCCTTTGATGTTTTCCACTTACGTTTGCGAACGATAGCCATGGTTGCTTGATGAACACGCCGGGGCTGGTTGGCCACGGCGGGTTTCCCTTTTGTGTCGGTTGTTGCCGAAGATTCCGGCTCAACTGCTCGACCCGCTTCCTTGGAAAGCGGGTTTGCGCAGCAAACCCGATGGGTGCCCTTCTTGGCGGGGGGTGGCCGTCAAGGCCGAAAAGCAGGGCTGGCGCGGGCCGGAGCGCAGCGACTACACGGGCCCTGCTTTTCGCTCGCCTTGGCCTTGACGGCCGGGGGGGTCGCAGATCCCGCTTGTAAACAAGTTGAAGCGAGCCGAAGGCTGTCACCGTTGCTCTTGCGCGATGGGATCGAAGCCGGATGGCCGAGAACCGGCGACGCTGCTTTGCGTACCCGGAGCTTGGTTTACAAGAGCCCGGCCCGAAGGGCGCGCACTCGCGCTTGCACTTGTGGAAACAGACGCAGTAGTGATTTTCAGTGATGATCGATGCCAAGAACGCCTCGTAGGATGAGAGACGTCAAGCGATAGGACGCAGTGCGCGGCTCAACAATCGTTGCGCTTGTTCAAAATAATTTTTGAAAAGACAACATGTCGCGCATGTCGGTAGATTTGCGCTCCCACAAACCCGCTCACCGCAGCCGACCATGAATCAAGAAACGCCACGAGCGCCGTCGCAAACCGCACCGGCAGCAGGATCAATCGCGGGCGACATTCTGTATGGAGCAGATGCCATCGCCGCGTTCCTCTTCGGCGACGCGATACATCGCCGGAGGGTTTATAACCTTATCGAATCCGAAAGGTTGCCGCACTTCAGGCTTGGCTCTGTGGTCTGCGCACGGCGATCCGTTCTTCTGGCTTGGATTGGCGATCAAGAGGCCCCGCGTGAACGTCACTGAATTTGTCCACGTAACCGCAGAGCTGTGGCCGAGCTGCTGCGCGCTTGAGGAGGCGTACTCTGCTTCAAGCGGCCTCAGCTTTTTGGATGACGTTTTGCCGATGACATGTCCGGGGACGGGCGCGGACGCAATACATCAAGAGCTTCCACCCAGAGGCACAAGGACGCTGCACTCGTCACCATTTCATGGCCAAGTTGACCACTGTGCATGGCGGCTGCCGTCCCGGCGGCTTCTCGACTTGACGGGGCCGAATCCGGCGTTTTGGCCGCTGTTTCGCCGTTGCTCCTCTGTAACCCATAAGTTACAGTGATGCCTTGACGCTACCGGAGGAAGACATGGTTGCCATCAATCCCAAGGAGATCGCCGGAGCGTGGCAATCGGGTGTCGCACTGGATGTGCATACGCTTAGCAGTGTTTATCTCGGCGTCAACGAGGCCGGGCACGAAATGTACGACACCAAGCGCTCAGAAATGGGCGAGCTGCTTTATCGCCTAAAATACCGGGGCGACATGGCGGCGGCACAGGACATCATCGATACTGCATCGGCCTTTCTCAGGCCGCATAGCACCAAGTTCAACCTCATTGTGCCAGTGCCTCCTTCTGGCGTTCGCGCGCCCCAGCCCGTCATTACCGTTGCCAACGGAATCGGTGCGGCTCTTGGGGTGCCAGTAATTGAATGTGTAACGACAACGCGCCCTGCGACCCAATTAAAGGGCGTGATCGATCCTGAAAAGCGCAAGGAGCTTTTGGCTGGCCTCTATCACGTTGATGCGGCGCAAACGACAGGCAAGAACGTCCTGTTGTTTGACGATCTGTTCCGGTCTGGATCGACCATGAACGCGATTACGGAAGCATTGTTAAAGGATGGCGGCGCGGCCAGCGTCCGCGCCCTGACCATCACACGCACACGGAGCAACCAATGAATACTGTTTTTATCGGCGGCTCCCGTCATGTTTCGCGCCTTTCGGAGCAAGTGAAAGAACGGCTGCGCAACGTGACTGACCTCAAGGCGCACGTTCTCGTCGGGGACGCCAACGGTGCTGACAAGGCGGTACAGAAGTTTATGCACGATGCTTCGTACAGCGAGGTTACGGTTTTTTGTTCAGGTGATACCTGCCGCAACAATGTTGGCGCATGGCCGACGCGGAATATCGATGCGCCTAAGAACGCTAAGGGTTTTGACTTCTACGCCGCCAAAGACCGCGTTATGGCGCGCGAGGCTGATTACGGGTTGATGATATGGGATGGCAAGAGCCCGGGCACGGTGCTCAATGTTCTGCGGCTGATCCGCGCGAGCAAGAAAGCTGTTCTGCTCAACGTCCCAGAGAAGGCGACGTTGAATTTCAGGACGAATGCCGATTGGGATCGGTTCGTCGCTCATATCAGCTCGGAGCTTAGGAGCGACCTGCGTAAACGCGCGGCAACGCATGAATGGGAGATCGACAGCGCGCCGTTGCAACCCAGCTTTCTCGAACCAACAAGGGTAAATGTCGATCCGTCCCGCAATACCGACAGCATCACGAAAACGCAGGACGAAATGGCGGCGGAAATCAACGCGGCGCTTGCAAGCGGCGATCCGGCTTCGGTGGTCAATGCCTTGGGGAATGTCGCGCGTGCGCGCGGCATGAGTCAGGTGGCGAAAGAGTCAGGCTTAGCGCGTGAGAGCCTGTACCGGTCCCTCGTTGCGGGTGGCAATCCCGAGTTCACTACCGTATTCAAGGTACTTTCTTCGATGGGCTTGCGGCTGACGGTCGGGAAAACCGGCGAGAAAAGCCATGGCAACCGATCATAAAATACATTACGCGGGATGCTAACCAATCAACGGACAAATCGATTTTGGCCGATCTATTCGCACTCCAAACCTCTGATCGATTTATCAAATCGCACATTTACGGGAGACTTTTGGCCGATCTACTGGCCGATCCTGAGCGTCTGATGATTGACCCGTCCGCCGGATGCTGTGCTCCATGCCTCATAATATCATTCTATTTCAATGCGCTAGTGAATTAAGTTCTCTTTAGCGGCGTTTCGATAGACTTTCAGCATATTTCCCGCCGTTTGGCGGGCGACGGCATTTGAACTGAACGTATTTCTGCACCTGATTTTATGACGACGCATTTATCTGAACCGCATCACGCTTCCGCTTGCGCCGAAAATTCCGCGACGGCGGCTGACGCCGCCGTTCAACAGCTAGAGCGTTTCACGTTTTGATTGAAGCGTATCCTGCGTTGGCGAAGTAGTTTTG
>CAXTMT010000001.1:3143-79977 GCA_964245355.1 uncultured Sphingomonadaceae bacterium | reverse complement strand
TCTTCGGTCCCGTAGCTCAGCCGGATAGAGCGACGGTTTCCTAAACCGTAGGTCGGAAGTTCGAGTCTTCCCGGGATCGCCATCAATACCGCGCTATCGCCCAAGCGGGCTATTCGGCGGCGTCCGATCGCGCATCGTTCGCCGACGAACCGCCAACGCGACGATAGCTCGCAGCCGGATGCGCCGCGGGCAGGCGGGCGCCTCGTCCCGGAAACAGCTTTTCGCGCAACGTGCCCTCGCGATAAGCGGTCTTGTAGACTCCGCGGGACTGCAGTTCCGGCACCACCAGGTCGACGAAGGCGTTCAGCGATTCCGGCACGACCAGGCGAAACAGGTTGAAGCCGTCGACGTCGGTCTCCTCGGCCCAGGCGATCAACTCGTCGGCGACATCCTGCGGGGAGCCGACCACGAAGGGCGAACGCGCGCCGACCCGGCTCAAGGTGGCGAGGTCTCCGATGCGGACCGGGCGATCGCTTCGCAGCGTGAAATTCTCCACCATCGACTGGATCGCGTTGCTCTCGACATATTGCACGGCCTGATCCGGCTGGTAGGTCGAGAAATCGATGCCGGTCCAGCCTGAGAGCAGCGCAAGCTGGCCGGCCTGATCGACATGCCGGGCGTAGTCTTCGAGAATGTCCTCGGCTTCGGAACGCGTCGGCGCCACGATGACGGTTGCTCCGGCAAACAGCCTGATGTCGTAGGGATCGCGGCCGAATTCCTTTGCGGCCGTCCTGATCTCGCGGGCGGCGCGTGCCAGGATCGGCTTGGTCTGGCCGGTGAGGAAAACCGCCTCCGCATGTCTCGCGGCGAACGCGCGACCGCGTTTCGACGTTCCCGCCTGATACAGCAGCGGCGTTCGCTGCGGCGACGGCTCGGCGAGATGGATGCCGTTGACGCGATAATGGCTTCCGTCGTGGCGGACCGCATGAACTTTGGTCGGGTCGGTGAAGATCCGCGCGTCGCGGTCGCGGCGGACCGCATCGTCCTCCCAGCTTCCTTCCCACAATTTATAGGACACTTCGAGGAAATCCTCGGCGGCATCATAGCGCTCGTCATGGGCGCGCGAGGAGGGAAGACCCATGCCGCGCGCCCCGCTGTCGAGATAGCCGGTGACGACATTCCATCCGATGCGCCCGTTGGTGAGATGATCGAGCGTGGAAAAACGGCGGGCCAGTTGGTAGGGATGCTCGAATGTCAGGTTCGAGGTGATGCCGAAGCCGAGATGCTCGGTCGCCAGCGCCATGGCGGACACCAGCAGCGTCGGCTCGGCGTTCGGCAGTTGCACGGCATGGCGTATCGCGGTGTCCGGACTGTCGCCGAACACATCGTAGACGCCGAAGACGTCAGCCAGGAAGATTCCGTCGAGCAGCCCGCGCTCCGCGGTCTTGGCGTAATCGACCCAGTAGTCGAGCGAGTTGTAGTTAATCGAAGTGTCTCGCGGGTGCGACCACAGGCCCGCCCAGTTGTGGCTCGGCGCGGTCATGTTGAATGCGTTGAAGCGCAATTCTTTTGATCTGGCCATCGGTCGGCTCCGGGCAGGACATGTCGCGGCGATGCTCGGCAACCTCTTACCATCTTGCGCTGGCAACGTTGTTTTGAATTCGGGCGGCCCAAGCGCAAATCTTGCTGCCGACCAATCTGGATGTAGCAATGTTTCATTGCCTGCCCGATGCAGGGACAGCTTTTGAATCTCTCGGCTCACGTCGTCACCGGCCACGCTGCCCTGCCGACGAACTCCTGATGATTGCACCGGCGCCGCGAGGCCCGCAGCTTCGGGTCAAACGGCCGGCTCACGCCGCAAAAATCGTTCCGTTTTCTTTTCTGCTGCATGCAGAGAACCGCCGACGCGTCGCACCGACAACATTGAACGGGCATTTCATTGACGTGATTGCCAGCGTCAATACTATCTAAGCCGGGAATTGTCCGGCTCAAGAGTTGCGCGCATGCGATCACATCGAACATCAGCGTCGGGAGACGCGCATCGGTGCGCGACGCTGCGGTGCTTCTCCGCGGCCACCGGCGCTTGTTGCTGATCTTCTCGTTCAAAACATCGTCGTCACCAAACCATACGGGGACTCCGGTCTATCCGGTGAAACAGCAGACATGACCCAAGCCTACATCATTGAAATCGAGCGCCGTACCGCAGGCATTGTTGCCAGAGACGCGCGGGGGTACCGCTTCTTTTCCTCGGACCGCGCTTTCGACGGCCTCGAGGGTCGCGCGTTTCGGTCGGCGCGCGACGCCGAGCGGGCGGCCAGAATCTTGCTGCAGCAGCGGCGCCATCTGATCGCCGATCCATCGGCCGCGTCGTCGTTCTGATTCCGCAGATCGCATCACTCGAAGCCAGAGCATGATCCGGGAAAGTGGGTACCGGTGTTCCGAACAAGATCATGCTCCAATGGAGACCAAGACATCGTTTCGGCCGACTGCTAGCCGAGACCGGCCGCCGCAGGCCTTTCTTGCGGCGGCACAACTCATCTGCAAGAACGGTTGCGGTGGCGCGCCTCCAACGGATCGTTCTTCCCCGAGCCAACTCTAGAACGGGTAGTGTTGCGGACCCTCTATCGTGATCCATCTCAAATCGGTGAATTCGGCGATGGCGGCCTTCCCGCCGAATCGTCCGTAGCCCGATGCTTTCACTCCGCCGAAAGGCATTTGGGCTTCGTCACTCACGGTCGGCCCGTTGATATGGCAGATGCCGGTATCCAATCGCGCGGCGACTTCCAGAGCCAGTTTGATGTCCTTGCTGAACACTGCCGCGGACAGCCCATATGCCGTGTCGTTCGCCACTCTGATCGCTTCCTCGACGCCGTCGACGCGCACTATGCTCTTGGCGGGGCCGAACGATTCTTCGCTGTAGATCCTCATGGCAGGCGTGACCTTGTCGAGCACGGTCGCTTCCATGACCGTTCCCTTGCGCGTTCCGCCCGCGAGCAGCTCAGCCCCCTGATTGCGCGCGTCGACCACCAGTTCATCGATTCTTTCAGCCGCTTCGAGGTTCACCAGCGATCCCAGAACGACGTGCTCGCGCGGATTGCCGGCCGGAAGTCGGCGCGCCCTGTCGGAGAATTTCCGGGCAAAATCGTCGGCGATGGATTGATCGACGATGATGCGCTCGGTGGACATGCATATCTGACCCTGATTGGCGAAGGCACCGAAGATCGCCGCATCGACCGCCTGATCGATATCTGCATCCGCCAGAACGATCAAAGGCGCCTTTCCTCCGAGCTCGAGCAGAACCGGCTTGAGGTGGCGGCCCGCAGACTCGGCGATTATCCGGCCGGTTTTCGTCGAGCCGGTGAAGTTGATGCGTCTGACGGCGGCATGGGCGATCAGCGCCTCGACGACGGCCGGGGCATCGCTGGGCTGGTTTGTCAGTACGTTCAGGACCCCGGCCGGAAAGCCGGCTCTGACAAAAACATCGCCGATCAGCCGGTGGGTTCCAGGACATATCTCGGACGCCTTCAAGACCGCGGTGTTGCCGCAGGCAACTGCCATCGCTATCGCGCGCGTTCCGAGTATCACGGGGGCGTTCCAAGGGGCGATGCCGACGCAGACGCCGGCCGGTTTGCGGATCGCGAGCGAAAGAACGCCCGGTTTGTCCGACGGGATCACTTCACCGGTGATCTGCGTCGTCATCGACGCTGCTTCGCGCAGGATGTTCGAAGCCAGCGCGACGTTAAAGTGTCCCCAAGGAGCGGTTGAACCGGTTTCGCGCGTCATTGTGTCGGTGAATTGGTCGCTCATCTCCACCATCACGTCGGCAGCTTTGACAAGCAGCGCTCTCCGCGCGCTGGGAGAAGTTGCGGCCCAGGATGGAAATGCCGCGACCGCCGCATCAACCGCTTTGTCGACGTCCCCGACATCGGCAGCGGCGGCTTCGGTCGCCGGGTCGCTCGTCATCGGGTCTTTTCTCGTGAATGTTCTGCCGCCAATTGCGGAAACGTCGCCATTTCCTATCAAAAGTCCAACCTGCACTTCGATCCTCCCTTTGTTACGAAATTGCCGATCAAACAGCCGCCGCTCGGCCTTGGCCGGTCTGCGAGCGGTTGCGACCGTGAGTTGATCTCAAGACGTCGCATCGGAATCGCGATGCGACGCAAGAAGTCTTATAGCAATTCCATGTCATCGTTGAGATGAAGATCCCCCACCTCGATCTCCAGCATCCCGATCGGCCCGATCTCCCCCCTTATGCGATCACCCGGCTTGAGAAATACGCCGTGTTTCTTCCCGGTCCCGGCAGGGGTTCCGGTGAAAAAAATATCGCCCGGCTCGATCGTGACGAAACGGCTCACGATGCTGATTTGCTCGTCGATCCGATAGATCATCTCGCTTGTCGAACCGTCTTGATATCGACGCCCGTTGACATCCAGCGTCAGTCTCAGGTCGTGGGGGTCCCTGACGAATTGAGCCGGCAGCATCGAAGGCCCGCAAGGCGCCATGGTGTCCTGTCCCTTGCCACGGACGAAATCCGCCGGCTGATCCTTCGGAGAAACCAGATCGCGCGCCGTGAGGTCGAGACCGATCGAATAGCCGGCGATCGCCGATAATGCGCGGGCAGGAGATGCGTCGACCAGACGATCTCCGATGATGACAGCAAGCTCGATTTCCCAGTCCAGTTGATTTGAATCGCGGGGCATGCGCACCGTCCGACCCGGCCCGACAAGACATGTGGTCGGCGACATCAGAAAAAACGGCATCGGCGACCATTTGGCAACCTTCAGACCCATCTCCGATAGATGGGATGCGTAATTGGCACCGACCGCGATCAATTTGTTCGGAAACCGCACCGGAGTGTCCAGGCGGACCGCAGAGCGCGGAATCGAGAGCTCCGCACCATATATTCCGCCCGCGCAATCGGTCGCGATTTGTTCGAGTTGCGCAAACGAATGCGTCCAGTTTTCCAGCAGCCCCTTGACGCTCGTCGCGCCGAGCTTCGCCCCAGCCGCCACAAGCCTGTCCAGAGACCAGAAGACGCCACCGGTCTCGACGGCGCCGACGCGACCTCGATCCAGAATGACGGTCGCCAATGAGAATGCCATGGTGAATCCCCGCTTATCGTCGTGGGCATGGATGGCTGCAACGGACCTAGCCTTGATCCGCCTGAGTCGCGTGGCCCCTGTTGCCCGCGACTTCCGTGAACCCGAAAAACAAGCCCAGCAGCGCCCCGGCACTGACGAGTGCGGACGCGCTCATCAAGGAGAAAAGCAGGGGAAGCGATGTATCGAGACGCAACAGCATCCCGCCGATCAGCGGTCCCAACAACGATCCGACCCGACCCATTCCATGGGCCCAGCCGATACCGGTACCGCGGATCGCCGTGGGATAGTAATTAGCGATGTAGGCCGTCAGCGAGAGTTGCGGACCGGTAATGAAGAAGCCGGACAGAAAAACCACCGCCAGGATGGACCAGAGCGAATTTCCCGCGAGGCCGATCGATGCGACCGACAGGCATCCGACGAGGTACGCGTTGCCCATGATCAGCAACGGGCGGCCGCCTCTATCAATGAGGTTGGTCAGGACCAGCGTACCGACAATCCCCGCAATGTTGAAAACGACGGTGGCGTGTAAAGCGCTCTTTCCGTCCAGTCCGGACTGCCGGAGCAGGATCGGTATCCAGTTCAAAAGGCAGTACGCAAGCAGAAGGCTGCTGGAAAGCGCAACGGGCAG
Source organism: uncultured Sphingomonadaceae bacterium (assembly GCA_964245355.1). Classification (GTDB taxonomy): domain Bacteria; phylum Pseudomonadota; class Alphaproteobacteria; order Sphingomonadales; family Sphingomonadaceae; genus Sphingomonas_I. Next base: position 74,307 of record CAXTMT010000001.1, on the reverse strand, counting down.
CAGGATGCTCCGTGGCAGGAGCGCGCCCCGAAACAGGCCGGCGAAAGACGCAGCGGATACCGTCGGTTCGTTCAGAACGAACAAGGTGTCGGCCGGAAAGATCAGACCAGGATTAATTCGCCGCAGCAGGGCCGCTACTTCAGCTTGAGAGCCGGGCCTGAGGGCCAAAAACCGAACGGTTTCCGGAAACACAGCCCACACAACCGGAATGATCAGCAGAGGGATTGCTCCGCCGAACCAGAAAATAGGTTGCCAGCCATGGGTTTCGACGAAGGGAGTTGCGAGCAATCCACCAACGGCCGCGCCGAACGGAAAACCCGCTACCGTGACGGCGACGGCAGATCCTCTCAGCCGCGCAGGGGCGAATTCGGAGACATAGGCGAACAGATTGGGAATAGCCGCGCCGAGACCGATTCCCGCAAGAAAACGCAATGCCAGAAGACTTTGAAAAGAAGTCGCGAAGCCCGTGAGCGCGGTCAGAGCACCGAACGCGAAAATGGAATTCAACAGGGCCTTGCGTCTCCCGAAGCGATCTTGGATCCGACCCATCACGATCGTGCCCAGCACGCTTCCCAGCAGTCCGGCGCTGAAAATCGGCCCGAACAGCGAAGGTGAGAGCATCCATTGGGACGCTATCGTCGGTGCGGCGAACGCGATGGCCTGCGTATCGAAGCCTTCGATCATGGAAATCAGGAAGCAAACACCCATGATGCGCTTTTGAAAACCGCCGAGCGGACTTTCATCGACTGCTCGAGCGATATCTACGACCCGCACCGGCGACATCTATGCCTCTGGAATTACAAGTGACTCGCGCGCGCCTGCTGCGCGTTTGGACGGGCCGGCCCACGGCCGATCAGGAACGGTGCACATCGGCAACCCGGCTGGCCAGCGTCGATAGGACGGACCTCTGCACGCGCGTCAGATGGTCCATCGCGGCTTGAGCCGCCGCGCGGACATCCTTTCGCTTCATCGCGTTCACGATGCTCCGGTGGAATTTTAACAGGTCGACGTAGTCCTCCTCGTACCGGAGCGCGATCAACCGGGCTCGCGTCAGGTGGGCAAGCAAGTCGGCATGAATTTTGATCAACGGGCGGTTTCCGGTCAATTCGACAAGCCTGCGGTGAAACTGTCCGCTCGCCTCGAAGTAGCGTCCGACATTCTTTTTTTCGATCGACGCTTCGATGCGGTCGGCGATCTCCTCGAGGCTCCCGACGTCCTCGGGCCGCGACCGCGAGCAAACCGTTTCCGCGGCGTGGCCCTCGATCATCCGCACGACCGCGAATCTCTCTGCCAGCTCCTCGACCGAAACGGGCGCCACGACCGCGCCGCGCCGCGGAAGCAAGTCGATCAGTTCGGCCGACGCAAGCACCTTCAGCGCTTCGCGCAGGGGCGTCCGGGATATGCCGAAATGCTCGCAGAGATCCCTTTCCGAAATGGACTCGCCCGGCTTCATCCGACCGGAAACGATCATGTCGCGCAGCCGGTCGGTGACCTTGAAATGGAGGATGTCGGCTTTGATGACGGCCTTATTCATCTTCCGGACGACTTTCTGCCATCGATGCCGTCCGGTCCGACTTGTCGAGCAGCCCGATCACTCGGATCACATGAGAACGGCTTTGGTCAGACATCAGATCTTCTTCGATTCGCCTTTCCGCCTCCTGAGATATCCGGGCGCCGACGATCTCGACCGCGCGTACTCCTTCGAGCGTCATCAGTGCCGGACGGATCGTGCCGATCGCGGTAACGGGACGGTTCTCACAACCGGCGCACATGCCGGTGAACCTGACGCGTACGGTCCCTTGCGCGCTGATGCTCTCGAGCACAAGACCGCCGGCATGCACCCTGATCAGCCGGTCAAGATAAGCCACCTGCTTCTCGACGGTAGTTCGCAAAGCCGCATTCATGCGAGCACGGCCGTTTTACCGGACAAGCCTAGCTCGGACTTCTTGGCCTCGATGTCGACCTCCATCAGGGCCGCGAAATTCTCGCCCAAGATCGCGCGTTTGTCTTCGATGGTAATCTGGGGATATCCGTAACCGGCGCGAAGATCCTGCGGTATCTCAAAATCCATGAAAGCCTTGAGATACGGCGCCGGTCCGCCTGCCAGGGCGGCTTCGGAGCCCCATAGAATCTTGTGAGCTCCCACGACTTGAAGTAGCCGGCCCATCTGCTCCTGGAAACGTCGCGGGGCAATCCGATAGAAAGCGACGTGACCTGCCAATGAAAGATGAATATTCGGAAAACGGGCTGCGATGGACAACATCTCGTCGAAGTACGGCATCGCGAGGTGATGGACGATGAATTGCACGTGGGGGAAATCGCGCGCCGGCGCTTGCAGGTCCAGCGGACTTAGATACTCCATGTTCTGCAATCCGTGAGGATTGCCTTTGTGGAATTGCAACACGTTTATCCCGTTAGCGATCGCCCGCTCGTAAAGCGGGTAGGCGACCTTCCGATCGTCGCATCGCCAGCAGTCCTTTACCTCGGCGTGACCGTTGTAAAATTTGAACGACCGCGCTCCGAGCACCTTGGTCTGATAATCGATCTGTTCCAGTGCATCCTGCATTCCCCGGAACATAGGATCGACCCCGCCGCAGAACAGCACCTTTTCGGGATAGGCGGCCGCCATCGCATGCTGTGTCTTGACCGGAGCGTACCAATCGCGAAACCAGTCGAACATCGGCACGGTCTGGGCCATCGCCATGTCAGTGGGCGACCTGGAAAACACCAGGTCGTGCATTTCCGCCGTTGACCACCGACGGCCCCAGTCAAACGAGGGATCGTCGTTCGGCGGTTCTCCCGGAGTCCGGATGCGCGACGTCTCTTCGAGGGTTTGCTGACGGCTCGGCCCGGAATCGCTGCGCTCCGTGCGCAGGTTTTCCGGTGAAAGATCGTAGAGGTGGATCACGTTGTCGAAAACGAAAATGTCACCGATCATCTTAACCTCCAAGGACCGCCATGCGTCTGTGCAGTCCGTCAGTCGAATGGACGCCGTTGTCGAACGAGGAATGCGCGCGCAGGGACATCAGAACATCCCGTTTCCGTTGGCCGCGGTCTCCGGTATTTCCTGAATGACGTCCCAATGCTCGACGATCTTGCCGTTTTCCAATTTGAAGATATCCACGATAGCGCTGCCGCGCGTGCCGGGAACGCGTATCGCGTGCACATGCAGGATCACGAAGTCGCCATCGGCGAAAACCTGCTTTATCTCGCCGTGCGACTGAGGGAATTTTTCTTTCAGGAAACCTACGAAGCCACGAAAGCCTTCCGCCCCGTCTCTTGCGGTGGGATTGTGCTGCTTGTAGTGCGCTCCAAAGTACGGCGCCGCGGCGGCCGCATCTTTCTGATTCAGCCCTTTTTCGTAAAACTCCAGCACGACCTGCTTATTGGCGGCTTCCTGCGGGGTCTGCTGGGCGAAGGCGGATGCATTGCTAAAAAGCAAAGCTGCAAGGACAACCAAAAACGGTTTCGAAAACATGACGCTCCCTCCAATTCGAGTTTGCCTTTTAGAAACGCTAACACGTTTTGAATTTTGCATGCAATATTTGTTTTGTCCCGTTCGATTTATCAAGTCCGATAAAACGAGCCGCAGGTCTTTCAGCGATGCACTACGACCTAAAAGAACGGCGCTGATCGAACTGCCGTTGAGCCGACAAGGATTCCGTCGCCGCTCAAGCAGCGTGGCGCTATCGCGATCTCAAACGAGCGATAGTAAATTCTGCATTCAAAACAGAGGACGATTGTTCAAGGCGCTTCGTTGATTTATAAAAGCAATTGATGAGGTTCCAGCGTGAGGGTTGATCTAAAGGAGTATTTGCCCGAGCCGCCAGCCTGGTTGCCGTTCGAGATCGTATGGATTGAGAGGCGCCGTGAAGATAAATCAGTTGCGCTATTTTATCGTTCTCGCGGAGGAGCTTCATTTTCGCAAGACGGCGGAGCGCTTGGGAATGACGCAGGCTCCGTTATCCCTTGCGATTCAGGAGCTGGAACGCGAACTCGGCGGGAAGCTTTTCCATCGCACGCGCCGACGGGTTGAATTGACGGAAATAGGTTTGGTGCTTCGGGAGAATGGCTGCTCCATTCTCGCCAGGATCGACCGGACCGTCGGCGAGATTCGCAAGATGCTGGATGGCGAAGCCGGAGAGCTCCGCATCGGCTTCACCGCCGCGTCGTCCTTGCTGTCGTTTTTTCCGGGCCTCGTGCACGCGTTCCGGACCAAATACCCCGACATCCGCGTCGTGCTGCAGGACATGACGTCTTCGACACAGTTGGCCGCGCTGCAGGCGAGGGAACTGGACGTTGGGATTATCCGGACGCCGCCAGGGTTCAAGCCTCCAGCGGACATTACGACGACGAAGCTTCTCACTGATCCGCTGGTCGTCGCATTGGATCCGACACATCCTCTTCATAAGAGAAGAAAAATCGTACTGGCCGATCTTCGTCACGAGCGTTTTATATTCTATCCGCGATCCTATGGCGTCGGCATCTACGATTACTTCATCCAGCTCTGTGCGAAGCGTTCTTTCGCGCCCGCGATCGTTCAGGAAGCCAAAGAAGCGTCGACCATCATCGGTCTCGTGGCGACCGGCCTCGGCATCGCGGTGGTACCGTCGAGTCTGCGGTATATCGGCATACCCAACATTGCCTACGTGCCGCTGGCAGATGAGGACGCGCTGACCGAGCTTTTGATGGTTTATCGGGCAGGCGAAGCGGACTTCCGCATCGCAAATCTGAGCCAGATGGCGCGCGCGAAAACGTTGACGTGGAATGGATCGTACCGGTTGCAACAGCCGGCAGGCAGCCCGAAAAACAAAAACAAGCGCTCTAAAAAGCGGCCCGCAAACAAATCCCGCAAGACGATGACGTCGGCGGTCTGAAGCGTCCTTCCGTCGCTGATGCGTGAGGCTTGCGATTTCAGCAAGCCTCGGCGGCCACTCGCGCGCGGCCGATCGTCACGCGGGCACCGCCCCTGCCGATCGCGGTCCCCCGAAAGCTCGCTCAGCGCCAAGAGCGCGATAATTTCTCTTCGAATCGTCGTCCCGCTCTACCCTGATGTTCGAGCATGATCCTTTTCCGGAAAGCGGTGCCCGCTTTTCCGGATCATGCGTAGCGTTCGGGAATGCGCGGCCGTCCGAGCCGCTTGCAAATTCATGGCGCCGGCTGGCGCCGAGGGATTGCCTTCCGGCTGCTCCTCACATCACAACCGCCCTATGACCGGAAGCCTCGGCGCCATAGAAGCCGCCGCCGATCCAGATCCGGACATTGATTTGTTTTACATATCTTTCAAACGCCAAACCCGAATTGACGCCTTCGAATGCGAGTGCAAGATCGGGCAAAAGAAAAGAAACGTGTGAAGGAAGCGAACGAGGGACGAAGGTCGATCCGTCCCCCACGCGGACTTTGTATCAGTATCTAACAACGTGGTCTGGGGGAAACATGATGATCAGCAATCGACTGCGTCGCGCTGCTGCGGTGTTGAGTTTCGCGACAATCGGCATCGCCGCATCCGCGAATGCCTATGAAGCCGGTGCGCCGGGTTGGGAACAGATGCCCGGTATCGTTATCGGCGCTTCGGCAGGCACGCCGGGCCCGGGCCTGTACATGTTCAATCAGACCTTCACGACGCAATCGACTATCGTAGGTCCGGGCGCGCCGCTCGGGGGTGGAGTACCCGTTCATCTCGCGTCGACTGCCGTCGGCTTTCTTTATGTGCCGGGATGGACGTTTCTGGGCGCCGCTTATGACGCGGTTCTGGTGCAGCCGGTTTCGATGCTCGACGTCGGCGCGCCCGTGAACCTGCAAAAAGCGGGAGCGCACAACACATATATCGTCCCGGGCGAGTTGAGCTGGAGATTCGGTGACAGCGGATTTGCCGTGAAAACCGGTTTGGGAATATACGTGCCGGACGGGACGGTTAGCGGCGCCAACGGACTCGGCAGCATAGGAAACCCGTGGTGGACGTTTCAGCCGGAGATTTTCCTGTCCTACCTCAAGAACGGATGGAATCTAACCGCCTTCTTGTCGGAAGAAATAAATACCGCCAACACCATCACCAACTATCGATCGGGTAACGTCTTGCACGCGGAGTTCACCGCCACCAAGTCCATCGGAAAGTGGACGCTCGGGCCGGTCGGCTACTACGTAGGTCAGATTACCGACGATACGTCGAGCGCATTCTATCGCCAGTCCATCAACACGAATCGGTTCGACATCTACGCCGCGGGCGCCCTCGTCGGATACAATTTCGGGCCGGCGGCGCTGAACGTGTGGGCCGTCGACGAGTTTTACGCGAAGGCCTGGGGCGGTGGACCTCCCGGCTCGGCGGTCGACACCGCATCGGTCACAAAAGGGTACAAGGTTTTCGCCAACCTCAGCTTCAGGATATGGGCTCCCGAAGAGCCCGTCGCCCTGAAGCGGCCGCTGCTTTACAAGTAATCAGGCTCACGAACTCCTCCAAACTCGGGCGCCGCGAGCGGCGCCCTTTTTTGCAGTCCTTTCAACCGATGCGTTGTTTGCCGATCGCAGAACGCAACGCGACGCCGCTGTAATTACCCCGTGGGTGATATCGTGCTTCTTGCCAAGGAAAACGGAGTGAACGCATCGGTTGACGGCGAACAGGCCGCGCCCCTGCTGCTGCTGGCTTTTGCCTTTCTTTTGGTGATGGTCGATGGCTACGATATTTTCATCGTATCTTTTCTGGTGCCGCTGATTACCTCCGAATTGAACCTCACGCATATCAGCGTGGGTCAGATCTTTGCCGCGGGTTTGGCAGGTTCGATGCTGGGCGGCATGATACTGGGTCCGGTTGCCGATCGTCTCGGGCGCCGCCCGGTGCTGACGGCATCGCTGGCCGTCGCCGGAGCAGCCACAATCCTGTGCTCCACGGCAACGTCGTTCGCCGAGCTCGCCGCGTATCGGTTGATCGCGGGTTTCGCCCTCGGCGGCGTCCTGGCTGCGGTGATCCCGCTGGTAGCCGAGCACTTTCCCAGAGAAAAACGCGACACCGCCGTAACGATGATGTTCGTGGGCTTTCCTTTCGGCGCGGTCGTGGGTGGCGCGCTGACATCGATTCTCATCCACCACGGATGGCGAACGCTGTTTGTCGGTGCCGGAATGCTGACATTGGCCGTGATGCCCGGCGCATTTCTTCTGAAGGAATCCTTTGCAGCGTCGCGATCGGGCGCGGAAAGGGAAGGCGAAAAAACCGGCCGGATCTCATCGATTCGGGCTTTGTTCATGGAAGGGCGTCTATGGGCCACCATCTGCATGATGTTCGGCGTGTTCTGCATGCTGCTGGTGTCGTATTTGCTCAATAGCTGGACGCCGATGATCGCCGTCAAGTCAGGGATGTCGCCGGCCAGCGCGGCGTTGTGCGGAGTATTCCTAAATCTCGGAGGGATCGTCGGAGCGATCGGGTCCATGATTGTCGTCAGGAAATACGGCTTGTTCCGGCCTGTGGCGGTGATGGTCGTGCTGGGTGCGGTTGCTATCGCCATGCTCGGCCAGTTGACCCCGACGAACACGACGTTTTTTGCAGGCCTGTTTGTTGCTGGGCTGTTTGCCATTGGAGGCAACCAGAACGCGCCGGCAATGGCCGTCAATATCTTTCCCCGAAAAATACGGGCGACCGGAACTGGCTGCCAGTTCGCCGTTGGCAGATTGGGCGCGATTGCGGGGCCCATGATCGGCGGCCAGCTCCTGACCTGGCAGGTCGACTCGGAATTCCTGTTCGTTATCGTTGCGATCTTCACGCTGCTGGCTGCCGTCGCCTACGGCGCAATCGAATTCGTCAAGCCGAAAGCGAGTTGAGGAATCGATGGGTCATCTCGTCGAGCACCAGCGCTTGTCGACCTCTGGCGCGCGGGGCATGTCGACCTTCGTGGTATCAGGTAAAAGATACCTGATCATTCCGCAACTGGCTCGCGATATCCCCGATACGCCGGCCCACATGAATGGCGGCGACAGCGATGTCGGGGCTCCGATCTTTCGCTGGGAAGGCGGGCAATTCGTTGACGAGAGCGTGCTGCCGCTCTCCGGGGGCGAAGACGTGCTGTTCTTCGAATTCGGTGCGGCGGCGTTTCTGATCGCCGCTGCGATACGCGCCGGCCACGGCCCCTTCGACTACAATCTCGATCAGGTGCTTTACAAACGATCGGGCGAAAGCTGGGAGCCGTTTCAGACGTTCGCGGCATTTGCCGCAAAGCAGTGGCATTTCTTTCAAATCGGAAGCCGCGCATTCCTTGCTTTGGCGCAAGGCGTGACGCTGGGGCATATTGAGGCGACCAATCCAAGGGAGTCCCGCATTTATGAATGGGATGGGTCCTGCTTCGTCGCGTTTCAGGCTCTTGACGGCAAGTGGGGCTATAATTGGGAATCGTTCGATATCGATGACGAACATTTCCTTTGCTATGCCGATCACGTCGGGGATTCGATGGTGCTTCGTTGGGACGGCGCGTCCTTTGTGCCTTTTCAGAGCTTCGCTCCGTCGGGCGGGCGTTGCTTCCGCTTTTTCGAAGCCGAGGGCGGGCGCTATCTGGCGTTCGCGAATATCCAGGGCGAGTCGCTGCTTTACCGCTGGGATAGTCAGGAATTTATCGTTCATCAGCCGCTGAGCGGTCCGGGCGGACGCGAGTTTTGTGTCTTCAGAACCGGCGGGGAGCTCTTCATGGTTCAAGTCAATTTTATCGAAGGGGCGCCCTCGGCTCCGCGAACCGCCTTGAAGTCGCGGCTTTACCGATGGGCTGGCGGCGGGATGAAACTGGAGCAAGAATTCCCCACCTTCGGTGGTACCGAAGCGACCGCGTTTGAACAAGACGGCATGCTCTTCATTGCGGTGGCAAACAGCCTGACACCGGAGGTTCGCTTCCGTCAGGATTCGGTCGTCTATCGCCTGAATACGTAATTGCCTCCATCGTCGGCTCGGTGCCATGGATCAAGAACAAAAAATGCCTCAAACGACGTACCAGCCGCACCCGTCGTTCCGGAGTCTTTACGACGCATATACCGGTCCGAACAGCACCGGGTTACATCTCACCCGACACATGGTCGAACTGACCAGGCAGGAACCATTGCTGGTCGTGACCGGGTCGGACTTCGTGCTTTTTCCGGGCGCAGGAAAACCACCGATCGTCGAAGGCTTTCGCAATTCGACCCGCGGTTTCGTCGAGCTGACGGCAATCTCTCATCTGGGACCTGCCATCGCGTGGTTATTTCGGCTGCGCGAGCTTGGCTATGTCGGCTGGAAGGACGACGCCGAACGATTGATCGATCGAACGGCAAAGGCTCGCGAGTTCAACACCGAAACCTACTGGACCGACGAAGTCGCCGTGGAGGCGTGGGCGGGATACGAATCCAAGATCGCGGATCTTGTCGACTACACCTGCGACGTCGCCCTCGCGTTTCTGTCCGGATGTCTCGCCGACGAAACCAGGATGACGTTCGAAAATCTTCGTGAGACCTTTCTGGATCCGGCCGGCAATCCCGAAGTTCCGGTACCGATCAACGATGTGATGGTTGCCACCTTCGCCCTGACATATCTCGACATCGGTTATCGCGTCATTCGATGGCTGCGCTCGCACGACATCGACTGGAGGAAGCTGATGGTTTTGATAAGCGGCCGCGCCGGACGGCCCACCGCGGGCCTGACCTGGGCCACTCAAAGCAACTGTCATTTGCTGTGGCGCGCTTCGGGAGGCCGGTTGCCCGTCGAGAATCTCCATATCGCGGCGCATGGGCCGTCCTTTTCGGCATCGGACGCCGCGGACGCCGCGCTGACGACCGAGCGCGAAAGTCAGTTCCGCGACATATTTCTGCATTTGCGGGCGAACATCGATCTGGCCCGCAGAATGTTTGAAGGATATCCCGCGTTTCTCAAGAGCATCGAGGAACCCCCGGTGATCGAAGCCGCGACCAAGACCCTTCATGCGATGCCGAGACTGAGGTCGCCGGACGATAGACAGACGGCCATCACCCGGCTGCGCTTCGTGATGGAAGACCCGACCCAGCAGCTCGCCAATTCGGTTTCCCATTTCATCATCGACCAGCTCTGCGATCACGACAACCGGCCGGAAGCAGTGGTGATACCCGGTTTCACCAATATGACATATCCGCTGAGTAAACGGCGTTGAAGGGATAGTTACCGCGAGTAGCTCCGCGCCGGACTCGCCCGACAGGATGACAGGAATGAAGATGGATGCCTCGGCCAGATCAGGAAGCTGCGGCCTGCTCGAAACATTGAAGCGCGGCAAGCTTGTCACCGCGATGATGATCAGAAGCGCCAGGACGCCGGATGTCGTTCGCGTCGCCCATTCGACCGGGCATCAGAGCATCATTGTCGATCTCGAGCACAGCACGATGTCGCTTGATGTCGCGTCAGCCATGACGTCCACGGCCAACGACCTCGGGCTGTTTTCCTTTGTCCGCGTTCCGGAGCGCGACTACGGCTCGATCGGGCGCTGCCTCGATGGCGGTGCGTCCGGTATCGTCGCGGCACGGATCGAGACCGCCGATCAGGCCGCCGAGATTGCGCGCGCTTGCCGGTTCGCGCCGCGTGGACAGCGTTCGCAAATTGCGATGGTGCCGCAATTGGGCTTCGCTCCAACACCGGCACGCATTCTCAATCCTCTGCTCGACCGGTCGGTCGTGGTGCAAGTCCTGATCGAAACGCCGCTCGGCGTTTCGAACGCAGAAGCGATCGCCCGGACCGACGGTGTCGACATGGTCGCGATCGGGGCCAATGATCTGTCTGCGGAACTGGGCATCCCCGGCGATTTCGAGAACCAGAGATTGCACGAATGTATCGTCGATGTTGCCACCGCATGCGCCCGGAACGGAAAACTTTGCGTCATTGGCGGCATCTCGAATCTCGGTCTTGTGCGTGAGTATTTATCACTCGGAGTCGCCCCGTTCATCATCTCGGGAAGCGATATCGAAATGCTATGGAACGCGGCGAAACACCGCAGCGACGATCTAAAGGAATGGCATTCCGAGTTTGTGAGCTGAGCGACTGAAAGGCGAGTGGACGACCATGGGTAATGCGATCGATGAAATTCTCGTGCCGACCGCCATGCGTGAGGCAACAACGAATACCAAGCCGGAATTCATGCTTCCGGCCGGTTCGTGCGATACCCATTTTCACGTGTTTGAGCCAGGCTATCCCTCCGTCGCGAGGCCGCATTACACATTTCCCGACGGATCGCTCAAACAATATCTGGCGGTTTGCGATTATCTCGGCATCGACCGCATGGTGCTGGTCCAGCCGAGCTACTACGGCACCGACAACCGCCTGACGATCGACACCTTGAAGAAACTGGGGTCCCGCGCCCGCGGCGTGGTGATGGTCGAGGAAGATGTCAGCGACGAGGATCTCGATTTGTATCACGCCGCCGGCGTGCGGGCGATTAGGCTTGATCTGTTCGCTAGGGCCTCATGGCCGCGGGAAGACATTCACCGCTACATCACACGGATGCTGGAGCGGACAAGGCCGCGTGGCTGGCACATCCAGTTCTATACGCCGGGCTATGTCGTTCGCGATCTCGTGCCGTTTCTCGGAACGCTGGACGACGATTTTGTCATCGATCACATGGGTTACATGCTGGAAGAAGACGGCCTGACCAGCGACGACTTCGGCCGGTTGCTGAAGCTGATCGAAAAAGGCAGGGCATGGATCAAGCTCTCGGCGCCCTATCGTATCGCCAAGGCCAGAGGCTATAAGGCGATCGAGCATCTCGCCATCGGCATCGTCAATGCGCGCCCCGATCGCGCGATCTGGGGCACGGACTGGCCGCATCTGACGGATGGAAGCCGGGACAGCGGCGAACTCGTCAACCTGCTGCTCGACTGGATTCCGGACGAAAAAGTCAGACATCAAATCCTGGTCGACAACCCTGCGAAGCTGTTCTGCTTCGACGAGTGATCGGCGCATTTGCCGCACGTAACGGCGGCGATGGTTTTTAAATCACGGTCGAGCATGATGTCGTGCTCGTCCGACCCGTCGGGGCGTGCAGATCGGCATCGACCCAGCGATCGCATCAAGCGTGCCGTGCCGATCTGCCCGATTGTTAAACGTCAAGAGCTGCAGCAAGCAGGCGCCATCAGGCGCCTACCTTCACCAGGCCGGACTTGACCGGGGTCGGCGCCGTCAAATCCGAGTATGACGACAATTCCTGCCCCTTCGTCTCCGGAAGCAGCAGGGCCGCGATCAGGACGACCCCGTACGCGCCGGCGGCGAATACGCCGATCGCATTCCCCAGGCCAAGCGTGGATGCGGCCATGCCGACGAGGAGCGGAAAGAAAGCCGCGAGTCCGCGGCCGACATTATAACAAAAGCCCTGCCCGGCGGCGCGGACCTCGGTCGGATACATTTCGGTCAACAGCGGACCCATGCCACTGAAGATTCCGGAAGCAAAGAAGCCCAATGGGAAGCCCAGCACCATCATGAGCCCGTCGGACACGGGCAGGTGTGTATAAGTGTAGACGACGACACCGGAGCCGATCGCGAAAGCGATAAATCCGACCCGCCGGCCGATCGCGTCGTTGAGATAAGCGCTGACGATGTAGCCGAAGAAGCTTCCAATCACGACGATCAGCAGATAGCTGAAGCTGCCGATCACGGTGATGTGGCGTTCCGCCTGCAGGAAGGTCGGCAACCATGTGGTGATCGCGTAGTAGCCGCCCTGCGCGCCGAGCGCGAGCAGCGAGCAACGCAGGGTGGTCCACCAAAGATGCGGGCCGAAGATGGCCAATGTTCCCGGAGCGGACGCGGCATCGGTCTGGACCTTGGTGAACGCTTCGGGTTCATCGACATGGCGGCGAATGAAGAACGTGGAGATTGCCGGCAGGATTCCGATGAGGAAGAGACAGCGCCAGGCGTAATCCTGCGGAACCAAGGTCAGGATGATCGTCGCCAGGACAACGGCCAATCCCCATCCCGCGGCCCAGGAGCCCTGCACGAAGCCCACGACCTTTCCGCGATTGCGGGCGCTGACGACCTCGCCGATCAACACGGCGCCGGCGGCCCATTCACCTCCGAAGCCCAAGCCCTGAAGGCCGCGGCAGACCAACAGTCCCCAGAAGCCAGTGGTCAGACCGCAAAGCGCGGTGAAAACGGCGAACCACAGCACGGTGATCTGCAGCGTTTTCACCCGCCCAAGCTTGTCCGCCATGATCCCGGCGAGCCAGCCGCCGACGGCCGACAGCACCAACGTGCACGTGGCGATGGTTCCGGCTTCGCTCTTCGTGATGAACGAGATGCTGATGAGAACTGGTATCGCCATGCTGTAAATTTGCACATCCAGCGCGTCCAACGCGTAGCCGCCGAAGCAGGCCCAGAATGTGCGTCGCCCGTGCTTACCCAGATCGCTATACCAATCGAACATGTTGCAGCCCCCGTTTATGATCTTGATCAATAACGCCGAATTCGCCGCTTGCGGCTGGAAACCCGCATCCAGTCGGCGAACATCGGTTCAACAAGCCACGTCCCCGGTGCAAGCGGCGTACCAGAAACATGTCGGATTTCGTCGTCGTGTACCAAGAGCCGGCGACGGATCGTACGCGTGCGAAGCAACAGGCTGCGCCATGGTCCCGTCGGGCGCAGCGGTTCGTTGGCCGTTGTGGCCCGCGCACTGTCGGGACTCGGGCGCGGCAGCCCGATGGAACGGACCGCTTCGATCCGCCCCTCGACGTGCGACTGGCCTTGCTGATTTCTCTGATGGCCAAATATCATCATGACATCCCCGTGAAAGGAAATCATCTTTGTGGATCAAGAATGATCAGCCGTCGTTATGACCCAATATATCGCGCGCCAAAGCTGCGACCGCGCCCGGCAATCCTTCTCCGGGATCGGACCAGCAGGCAACGAAGTTCAGTTCGGACAGCGGTATCGTCGATGGCAGCAGTCGCAGCGTTCCGGCTTCGAGTTCGCTTTTGATCACCACCGGCGGAATAGCCGCGATACCGATCCCGTGTTGCGCCAGCGATACAATGGTCGCGAGCGAACTGTTCGGAAATATCCGCGCGACCGGCAAATGCGGATCTGCAAGAGCCGCGACCAGTTCGGCATAAGGCTGCGTGGTATGGGCGTAGGTCAGGATCGGAATGGATCCGATCGCCGCGCGCGTTAACGGCGCTTCGCCGGTGTCGAGGAGAGGTGACGCAGCCCATGCCAGATCGAGCGAACAGATCGGACGCTCCTGGGCGCCGATTTGTGCGCTGGGTCCGAGCATAAAAGCCAGATCGATTTCGCCACCGCGCAGTGCTTCGCGCAAATTCGCGGAGACGTCGGTGACGACGTTCGGCGTCACTCCCGGGTGCTCGATATGAAGACGACGCAACAGTTCCGGCAGCAGAATATGAACGATGGTTTCCGCCACGCCAATTCGGACGATGCCGCGCATGCCACCTTGCTCGCCGAGCGTCGAGACGACGTCGGCCTGGAGTGCCAGCATGCGCCGCGCCTGGTCGAACAATGCTGCGCCGACCGGCGTCAGCGCCGGTCGTAGCCCCCGTTTCCGGACGAGAAGTCGAACGCCATATTCAGATTCCAGCGCTGCTATTCGGGCTGATATCGCCGGCTGGGTCGTGTTCAATTTGATCGCGGCACGCCCGAAGCCGCCGAGCCGCGCCACCCAATAAAACACTTCCAGCGTGCGGATATCAATCATGCGGCCGGTTCATTCCCTGACCCTCGCCGACGCCGCGATGCCGGCCTGGATTTCGACACGACCGACGCGATGCATCTCACCCGATCGCCTCGATGCCCCGGTGGATCGCATCGGCATCGGTGACGAATCCGAAGCACTGCTTGACGTTGTAGATGACTGCGTCAGTGCAGTATGCCGGTGATGTCGTGCCGGCGCAGTCTTCCACAAGAACGCAATCATAGCCGAGGAAATTCGCGTCCTGCAGTGTGCAGAACACGCATTGGTCGATATTGACGCCGGCGAACAGCAGCGTGGTGACGCCGAGATTGCGCAGGATGCTGTCGAGCGGGGTATCCCAGAATCCCGACATCCGATACTTCGACACCCGGATATCGCCTGCTTCCGGCGTCAGTTCATCCACGACGGCGGCCGCCCAACTTCCCTCCTGCAGCACGGCCGCGCCGCAACCGGGCAGCGGATCGCCGATCCCGACCCCGGTCCCGTGCGGTTGATAGACGTGCAGGACCGAAGGGCTGAGATTGAGGCGGTCAGGCCTGTTGCCCCAGTTCACCCAGAGCACCGAGACACCAAGCTGTCTGAGGGACGGCAGCAGCCCCGCCAAAGTCTTGATCGGCCGACGGGCCGGCTCGATGTCGACTCCGAGATGCGCCAGCCAGCCGTCGGGGTGGCAGAAATCGTTCTGCATATCGACGACGACGACGGCCGTGCGCGTCAGATCAAGCGTAACGTTTTGCGGAGCAGCCTTGATGGTCAGCCGGCGCGGGGGCGGCGTCGCCCGGCACAAGTCAACCGCGCTCGGTGATACACGCCACCCCGTGGCCGGCACTGAACCGAGGGTGATCATCCCGTTCGCTTCATTCATTGAATTTCCATTCCCGATGTGAGGCGTAGCAGTACCCGACGATCCTCGTCGTCCAATGTCACCGGGGTGCCGTTGAGGATCAGTTCGGCGAATCCCTCGTTAGGCGTCATGATCGTCAATGTGTAAAGTTTGCCGACACCGGTGTTCACGACGACATGTTCATGACCCGGGAGCAGCAGCAGCGCGCTTCCCTGTCGCACCGCGATGACGTTGCCGTCGCATTTCGCAATTCCCTCTCCCTCGAGGACATAAAAGAATTCATGCGCCTTATGATGGACGTTCGGAGGCGTCTGGCCGCCGACCGAGAAGATTTCCACGACGTAGACGTTGTCGACGCCATCGCGGGATGGCTCGAACAGCATGACGAAATAATTGCAGTCGGTCGGCGATATTCGAAAAGCTTTGGCATCCGCGACGGAAGTGGAAAAACATCCAACGGTCATGTGCGTTCGTTCCTCGTGGTTTGATGATGGGAAAGGGCAACCGAAACCGGACCACTTCCGCAGCCGTGCGATGAATTGCCGGGCGGCGTTGCATTCCATTGTGCCGTCATCGCGTTCGTCTCCGCGTGCGCTGCCAGCCGTAGATTTCGGTGATGGCGACGAGAACCGCCGTCAGGGCCAGCATCACGACCTGCATCGCGTTGAGATCCGGGCTGAGCTGGCGCACGAACTGCGATGCGACGATCATCGATAGAGGCTGCACGCGTCCCGACAGAAACGTCGCAATCGTAAGATCGCCGAGCGACAGGATGACGCCGACCGAATAGGCCGCGATCAGCGTCGACTTGATCTGCGGCATGACCACCAGCCGGAAGCACTGCCAAGGGTCGGCGCCGAGGTCCTTCGCCGCTTCCTCGAGTCTGGCATCAAGCTGCACCAGAACCGATGTGATCAACGCCGTCGTAAACGGGATGGTCACCAGCGTCTGCGCGAGAATCAGGACGACCGGTCCGCGATCTACCCCGATCCGACTGATAATCATCGCCTGGGCAATCGACAGCACGGTTTTCGGCGCCAAAAACGGGATGAGCAGCAGCCCGACAAAAGCCGCTCGCCAGCGCAGGTGGGGCGACGTCAAGGCAAGGCCAGCCAGCAGACCAAGCCCGGCACTCAGAATGCCGACCGGCTGGGCGATCAAAAAGCTTGTCACAAAGCCGGCCTGGAAGACGGTATTTCCGGAAAGATGCCGATACCATTCGAGCGTAAATCCGGTCAGCGGAAACGCCATCACGGGCGAGGCGTTAAAAGAGAACACGGCGAGGATCGCCATCGGCAGATAGAGCAGCAGGCCTACGGCGATCAGCGTGATTGTGCGGGCCGGGTTCATCAGACTGCCCGGCGCAAGTAACGCCCGTCGCCCGCAAAGATCAGGACCAGGGCTGCCAGCAACGTCGCGGACGCAACCAGCACCGCCAACAAGGTCAATGCGAGCGCGGAGGCGGTGGGCCAGTCGAAAGCGGTGCCGAATAGGCCGTCGATCATCGCCATCGGCGTGGCTCCCGACGTTCCTCCCAGCAGACTCGGCGCCCACATCGCACCCGCGGCGAGGGCAAACACAATGAAGCATCCGGCCGCCAGCCCGGCACCGGTCAGCGGCAAGGTGACCAGCCTGAATGCCGTGAACGGCCGACAGCCCATATCCCGGGCGGCCTCGATCAGCCGGGGATCGATCCGTTCGACAGCGATCCAGAGCGCCAGAACCATGAACGGCAGATTGTCGTAAAAGAGTGCGGCATGGGTGGCGAACGGGGTGAACAGCAGCCAGCTCAACGGCTCGGATGTCAGATGTAAGCTTTGTAGGACGGCATTGACGAGACCGTTCTGGCCTAGCACCAGCCGCCAGGCATACACGCGTACGATTTCGCCGGTGTAGAGCGGAGTGAGAAGTACGACCAGTGCCACTCCCTTGACCGATTTCGGCAGCCCGGCGAGGGCCAGAGCCACGGGGTAGCCGACAATCCCGGTCATCGCCACGGCGACGATACCATTGATGAGGGACTTGCCGATCAGCATCCAATAGGAGCCATGCGTCAGCACGTCGCGCCAATTGGCCGACGTAAAATCCGGCACGAGTTCATAGGCATCAAAATCAACCGAAAAGACGCTGACGACCATGAACAAGGCAATCGGCAACACCGCTCCGACCACGACCGAACCCGCGACCGGAACGGCGAAACTGGCGCGCGACAAGCTCACTACCGGAAGCGGCATGATGTCAGCCGCCGGCCGAGGTGACATAGGTTTTCTCCGGCATGATCCTGAGCAGCACCGAGCTGCCCGCCTCCGGCGCCGTCTCCGCCAGATAGCGAAGCGGGAGTCCTGCGGCGTCTGCGTTCACCATGACGTTGCGCCCCTGAAACACCGTGCCGGTGACTGTCGCCGAAAATACGCCGGCGTCGTGCCCCGAACATACCTGCAAAGCCTCGGGTCTCAGCACGAGCGCGGCTTTCGACCCGGTCGTCAGCGTTGTGAGGCCGGGCGCCAGATAGACACCGAGCGACGTTGCAACAACGAGCGATCCGCCCATCGTTTTCTTGACATCAGCCGCAACCAGCACGGCGCCGCCGATGAAGTCGGCGACGAAGGTATCGACGGGTCGGGCATAAATTTCGTGGGGGCTGCCGGTCTGAGCGATCCGTCCCTTGTTCATCACGATGATCGCGTCCGAGAGTGCGAAGGCCTCTTCCTGATCGTGCGTCACGTAGACGAATGCGATGCCCAGCCGCCGCTGAAGATCCTTCAATTCGGATTGCAGATGCAGTCTCATGCTGCGGTCGAGCGCCGACAACGGTTCGTCCAGCAGCAGGAGGCGCGGCGCGGCGATGATCGCCCGAGCCACGGCGACGCGCTGCTGTTGCCCGCCAGATAATTCGTGCGGAAACCGTTTCGCATACGCGGTCATGTGAACCCCGTCGAGCGCATCGGCGACCTTGCGCTCGACGTCGCCCGATCCGCGCCGTAGCCTCAGCGAGAAAGCGACATTGTCGGCCACCGAAAGATGCGGGAACAGGGCGTAGGACTGAAACACGGTATTGACCGGTCTTTTCTCCGGCGGCATCCCGGACAACGAGACGCCTTCGAGGCGCAGTTCGCCGGCGGACGGCTGCTCGAAACCCGCGATCATCCGAAGGATTGTCGTCTTGCCGCATCCGGATGGTCCAAGCAGGGTGGTAAAGGCCCGCTCTTCGATGTCGAAGTCGACATCGGCGACAGCCGATGTCTGCCCGGACACCTTGCGACCGTAAGACTTTCGCAGGCCTCGTGCCGTGAGGAAACGATAGGCCGGCGTGCGCGGACCGGGCGCCGCAGCAATCACGCTGCCTTGACCTCATTCCAAAGCTTGACCCATGAGGCATAGTTGGGCGGTGCCACCGGCCACATGAAGCTTTTCATCACCGACAGATCATCGATAAAAATCGCGGCCTGCTGATCGTGGGTGAGTTGCTCGCGGACCACGTCGGTCGTGGTCGCGTAGTTCTGTTCGATCGCGATCTGTTTGGCATAATCGGGACCGAGCAGATAATTGCCGAAGGCGTGCGCCGCCTCGTACTTGTCATCGGGCAGGCTCGCCGGAATCGCGAAGCAGTCGCACCATCCGAAGATGCCGGCCTTCGGCTTGGCCATGGCGATCGGCTTTTTGTCGCGCAGAGCGTCGTAAGGCACGCGCCAGCAAAACGCACAGTCGATTTCGTCGGTGGCAAACAGGGTCACCAGATCGCCGATCGACTGCCAGTACGTGCGCACCAACGGTTTCTGGGCGATCAACACTTTCTTCGCCTCCGCCAGTTCAACGTCCGTCATCGAGAAAACACGCTCGCGCGGAATCCCCAGATGAAGGCCGGCTATCGCGACGCTTTCGAGTGCGTAGTCGCGCATGGCGAGCTTGCCCTTGTATTTCGGGTCGAACAACGTCGAATAGGTCGGCACGTCCGCCACCTTGTCGGTCCGATAGACGATCGGATTGAGTCCCCAGAGGTAAGGGATCATGTAGGTCTTGCCGTCTGCTCCCCGGACGCGGTCGATCGCCTGAAAGTCGGAATACATGTGGGTGAGGTTTGGAATTTTCGAGATGTCCAGTGACTTGAGCACCTTGGCGGAGATATAGCGTTCGGCTCCGTTGAGCGCCGGGTTGACGATATCCCAGTCCTTTGCGGCGCCGGTCCTGAGGGCTGCAAACTGGGCGTCATCGCTGGTCAGAAACGCCTGGCGGATCTGGTTGCCGGTCGCCCTTTCGAATTCGGTCGTTAGATTTTTGCGACCGTTGGTCTCCCAGACCGACCACACCAATTCGGTTGCCGCATTGGCATTGCGGCTTCCACCGAAAATGATTGCGGCTCCTGCTGCGGCCCCCGTCATCAATGTCTGACGACGCGATATCTCGAACTTACGCATTGAAAGCTCCCATCTTCGATGAACCGAAGACCGAATTATGGATCAGCGAAACGGAACGAAGAAGCATCACTATTTGCGCACACTGCTGCCTTTCAGGCATCATGTCGGTGGGATGCGTCCCGTAGGGGATGTGTGCGAGAGAGTTGCCGATGCTGTTTGGTCGATTGCCGAGATACCTCGATGAAGTCGCCCGCTGCGGGTCAATCCGAAAGGCGGCCAACCAGTTGAACGTTGCCTCCTCAGCGATAAATAGGCAGATTCTGGCGCTGGAGCACGAGCTTGGCACGCCGCTGTTTCATCGGCTGCCGCGAAAGCTGGTTCTGACCACGGCTGGCGAAATTCTCATTCGCCACATCCGCGAAACGCTGCGAAACCTCGACCGTGTCCAGACGCAGATCGAAGAATTGAAAGGCATGCAACGCGGCGAAGTGGCAATCGCCATCATGAGCGGCCTTGCATCCAACCTGCTTCCGCTCGTTATCGGCGAGTTCCGTCGTATTCATCCGCGCGTCAAGCTGAGTGTGCAACTTCTCAGTACCGGCTCGGCGATTTTATCGGCGGTCGCGGGCGGCGAAGCCGACCTCGGACTCGGCTTCGATTTTTTGCCGACCGCGACGTTACGGACGTTGGCAACATTCAAATTTCGTCTTGGCGCGGTGGTGGGATCCAGGCACGAATTGGCGGAGCGATCGAGTTTGCGCTTAAGCGATTGTCTGGATTATCCTTTGATCATCGCCGACCAGACGACGGCGATCCGTCCGCATTTGGATGCCGCCTTCGCCCAGATTTCAGTCAAGCTGGAGCCTGCGCTGGAAACTAATTCGATTGAAATCATGCGAAATGCCGCCATGCTGAACCAAGGGATCAGCTTTTTGACGCCCATGGATATCGAGACGGACCGACAACATGGCAAGCTGGTCTATGTGCCGATTCAGGGCGGCGGCATCCGCGCCCAGACCCTTGCCCTCGTCAGCCGGGATCGGGGAGCCAATCCGACCGCCAGCGCGCTGGCGGAATTGCTACGAACGGCGATTGCCGAAGTCGCGGGCTTGAATGCTTCTGCCCAGCCTTGAAATCGTCGTATCGGCCGCTACCGGTCGGCGTGAACGCCGGACGAAGCTGGGCGTGATCATCACGGCCTGCTTTGCGGCGGTCTGCGGAGCACTTCACTGCAATCAGCTGGCTGCGCAGGAGTGGCCGACACGCCAGGTGACGATTATTTCGCCGTTCCAGGCGGGATCGACGCCGGACAGCGTCGCGCGCATATTGGCGGACCGGATGCAGCAGAAGCTTGGCAAGCCGTTCATTGTCGAGAACCGGCCAGGCGCGAGCGGAAACACAGGCACGGGGCAGGTTGCCAAGGCAGTGCCGGACGGTCACACGCTCGGCGTCAGCATCGTCGGCCCGCTGGTCATCAATGCGCTGTTGTTTCCGAAGATGCCGTATGAGACCGCGAGGGATATCGAACCCATCACGATTCTCGCGTCACAGCCGAGCGTGCTGACAATCAATCCGGGCGTGGACGCGGACAACGTCGCCACCTTGATGGCCGTACTGAAGCGCGACCCCGACAAGTTCAACTATGGGTCGATCGGCCGGGGTTCGTTGTCGCATCTTGCGATGGAATCGTTCGTCGCCAAAGCCCAGGTCAGGCCGGTGCATGTCCCGTATACAGGTTCACCCGCGGCTGTCACCGCCCTGTTGAGAGGCGACGTGCAGATGGCGGTGCTGCCCGCCGGGGCGGTGGCTCCACAGGCTGCGGAAGGCAAGTTGAAGATGCTCGCCGTGACATCGGCCCGCCGCTCGGCGCTGCTGCCCGAGCTTCCGACGCTTGCGGAGGACGGAATCGCGGGCGTCGAGGCCGACGCATGGATCGGCCTGATCGCGCCCGCTGGCTTAAGTCCCGCCATCATCGCGAAGATTCGAGAGACCGCAATCGCCGTATTGGCGGAACCCGAGGTGATCGACAAACTCAAGCTCCAATTTATGACACCGGTCGCCGGCACCACCGACGAATTCCTTGCCGTGCTGAAAGAGGAGCATGATCGCTGGGCTCCCATCATCGCGGCCGGCGGCATCAAGGGCGAATAGACCGCCAGCTACATCACTCGTGTGCTGCTGGTTTCAGCGGAAGATGGTCGGCTGCGTCCTGATTTTCGGAGGACCTCCATGAGCACGATCGACACTGTTGCCGAGCCCGCGCGCCGGACTGTACTCTATGGAACGTTCGATGTCGTGGTTCTCGGCGGCGGCCCCGCCGGCATCGCCGCCGCGGTGGTCGCCGGACGCGCGGGCGCCGCGCCCCTGGTGATCGCGCGGTTCGGTTTTCTGGGAGGCATGGGCACCGCCGCGGGCGTGACGAATTTCTGCGGCCTGCATGCCAATCGCTTCGGCCGAATGGATCAGGTGGTGCATGGGATCGCGGACGACCTGCTCGACGGGATCGCGCGGCTGGATGGACTGAAAGAACCCCACACCGTTTTCGGCAAGATTCAAGCGCAGGCCTATGACACCGCCGCCTACAAACTCGCGGCCGATCGATTGCTGATCGACGCCGGGGTGAGGATCCTGTTTCACAGTCTCGGCGCCGGTGTGCTGATGAGCACGGAATGGCAAATCGACACGCTCTTCATCGAAACGAAATCCGGCCGTCGCGCCGTCCGTAGCCGCATCTTCATCGATGGGTCCGGCGACGGCGATCTCGCGGCCTGGGCCGGCGCGCCTTATGAACTCGGCGATGGCGCGGGTTCGATGATGTTTCCGTCGACGATGTTTCGCATCAACGACGTCGACCGCGATGCCGAAGCCGCAAAGGCGTGGGAGCCGATCGCCGGCCTGATGCAGGCGGCCGCGCGCGCGACGTCTCTGCCCAAGGATAACACTCCGGAAGCGCGCAGAACCGCCGCGGCCATGCACAAGCGCATTCGGCTGGAAGGCGGCGTCAACTTGCAGAATGCGGCAATCGAAGCCGGCGCCGCCTCGCCAGCGGCGTCGATTCCGAGGCCAGACCATCACCGGGCTTACAGAAGAATGCGCAGGACTGCGCGATGTAGCACACACCGTTGCGCCCTGCACTCAGCTACCTGGCAGGCATCGCTCGAACAATAATGTTATCTATCCCCTGCGGCAGGCACGGGCTATTCGCGAGGGTAGTGTCACGCAGAGGCCGCTGCTCGTGACCAGGTTGATCGAGCAATTTATGCCTTTTTAATCTGGACGAGCGTGATGCGGTCGACGCAGCCTAGTTCGGACGCAGGATGCGAACAATAAGAAGCGTGGACGTCCTCATCGTCGGCGGCGGTCCGGTCGGCCTTGCTCTGTCGATTGAGCTGGGACAGCGTGGCATCCGCTCTTTAGTGGTCGAACGAAACGATCGGGTCGGCTACAGCCCCCGGGCGAAGACGACCAACGTTCGAACGCGCGAGCATCTTCGCAGATGGGGTATCGCGGACGCGCTACGCGAAGCGTCGCCTATTCCGGCCGACTATCCGGCAAACGTCGTGTTTGCCACCCGCATGAACGGCTTCGAACTTGCTCGGTTCGAGAATGCCTTCAACGGTCGCCGGCAGCGAAGCAACCTCTATTCGGAAGAAGCACAATGGGTGCCGCAATACGTTCTCGAGGAGGTGCTGCGCAGCAAAGCGGCCTCGCTTCCGAGCGTGGATGTGGTGTTTGAGACGGAGTTCTTGGAGGTCGAACAGAAGGACAGCAATCTTCGGGCAACTCTGCGGGACCTCCGGAGCGGCGAAGACCGGAATGTCGATGCGTCATTTCTGGTCGGCGCTGATGGAGCCCGAAGCTCCGTGCGGAAAACCATCGGGGCGCAGATGACGGGTGATAGCGCATTTTCCCGCAATTTTACGATCATATTCAAATCGCCTGGTCTTGCCCGCCGCCACCATTTCGGTCCGGCCATCATGTATTGGATGGTGAATGAGGATGTGCCCTCGCTGCTCGGGCCGATGGATCGCGACGATGTCTGGTTTTTTATGGCTACCAAAATCCCAGAAGGACTCGCCTTTGAAAAGGTCGATGCCGTCGAACTAATCCGACAAGCAACGGGGTTCGCGGATCTCGACATCGACGTCGTGGCGACGGATGCCTGGGTCGCGCACAGGTTGGTCGCCGACCGCTATTCGTCGGAGCGTATTTTTCTCGCCGGCGATGCTTGTCACCTTCATCCGCCATTCGGTGGATTCGGCATGAATATGGGGATAGGCGACGCCGTCGATCTCGGATGGAAGCTTGCGGCCACGCTCCAGGGCTGGGGCGGCGCTCGGCTGCTGGACACGTACGAACAGGAGCGGCGCCCCGTCCACGAGCGCACCATGGCGGAATCGGTCATCAACTACGGCGTCGTCGGAAATCAGCTTGTCCAGCCGGGTCTGGAAGAAGCGGGACCCGCCGGCGAGGCGACCAGGGAGGAAGTCGGGGAAATCATCCGTTCGGTCAAGGTCCGGGAATTCAAAACGCTCGGTCTCGTGTTGGGTGCGTCTTATTCCGGCTCTCCGATTGTCGTTTCCGACGGACGTGAAGCACCGGCCGAACACAGCATGGTTTATCTACCGTCGGCCTCCCCGGGTTGCCTGGCTCCGCATCTCTGGCTGATCGACGGATCCTCGCTGTACGACCATTTCGGAAGCGGCTTTACTCTGCTGCTGACATCGAAAGATACCGAGCGTGTGACGCTTGTTGCCGAACAAGCCCAAGCCATGCAGATTCCGCTGAAGGTATTGGCTCCGCCGGACGCGCGACTCCGATCCAGATACGAAGCCTGCTTTGTCCTGATAAGGCCGGATCAACATGTGGCCTGGCGAGGACAAACTATTCCCGAGGATGTAGCTGGCTTGCTGCGCCGCGTCACAGGCGGCGCGTCCGATCAAGGTTGCTTTTGATCCGGCTACGGACGCGAAAGAAACCTGAAGCCGGGCCTCTTGCCGTTTGCATCTCGGGCCGGATCCATGTCGACAATCGGACAGAGCGTTCTTTTGGCGAAGACGCGGCAGGCGATTCCGACCTGATAACAATGCCAAGATGATCTCTCAAATACAAGATGTACCGGTGCCGCCACAAACCACTTCGAATGATCGACGTAGACGTTAATTTAAATTGATCTCGGACAAATTCGGCTTTCAACTCCCTGTCACTCGCGCAACCAGAACGAACTCTGCCACTCGGGCGAGCGGAAGTTCTGGCGATGAGAAGGGGGGCACATGATTTCGAGAAGGTCTATTTTGCTGGGTGCGGCCATCGCCGTTTCGATGACGGCGGAGGCATCGGCATACGAGCCGGGATTTCCGGGATGGGAACAGAAGCCGGGCATCACGCTCGGTGGAGGAACGGCCGGCGCGCCGCCGCCCGGCATCTACATGTTCGATCAGTTTCTCGGATATGCGGCGCAGTTGATCGGTCCGTCCGCGCCGAACGTCAACGGCACGCCGGTTCAGATCCGCACCGAATCAGCCGCGGTCGGTTTCATCTTCGTTCCGAATATCCCCGACTTCTTCGGATGGAGGTACAACGCGGTTCTCGTGCAGCCGTTCATCACGGTGTCCGTGAGCAATCCGATCAATCTGCAGGCGTTGGGCGTCCACAACACCTACATCGTGCCCGTCGAATTGAGCCGGAAGTTCGGCGATAGCGGCTTCAATGTCAAAGTCGGCTTCGGCATGTATGTTCCGAGCGGTGATACGTCTGGTCCTGCAGGACTTTCAAACGTCGGCAATCCCTGGTGGACCTTTCAGCCGGAGTTCGTGGTTTCGTATCTGAAGGACGGCTGGAATTTCACGGCCAATATCTTCGAGGAAATCAATACGCGCAGCACCGTCACCAATTACAAAAGCGGCAATATCCTTCATGCCGAGTTCACCGCCGCCAAGACGATCGACAGGTGGACGCTCGGCGCCGTCGGGTATTACGTGGGTCAGGTCACGAGCGACGATTCCAGCGATTTCTACAAGGGCCTGATCAACACGCGCTCCTACGATATCTGGGCCGTCGGCGGCCGGCTTGGCTACGATTTCGGTCCGGTCGCGGCCAACATTTGGGCGCTAAGGGACGTCTCGGCGAGAGTTTCGGGATTCACGCCAGCGCTCGGTACCTTGCCGATGGGATCGACCGTCTTCGCCTCCTTCAGCTACAGACTCTGGGGACCGGATGCTCCGGGTCCGACGAAGATACCGCTGATCCACAAGTGACGGCGCTTCAAGAACCAGATGGAAAGCGTGCGAAGATGTCGTTCGCGCGCGCTTTTCGCTTGACGCTTGAGCGGCGACCGTTTCGTCTGGCGAAGCGAGCTATGCCGAATCCGCTCCGCTGCTACTTGTGCGACGTTTTCCAAGGGCGTAACCGACGGTCGAGCCGTTCATGAGTCTCGAGCACCACTTACTAAGTTCGCTGCGGAAAGCCGCGACAGGCAACAGCCGACAATCTCCAACAGGAGGCACCGGCCTTGAATAAATGGTCGATCGCGGCGATCTGTCTCGTCTTTTTCCTTGCTGCAGGCTCGCTACTTTGGATCTTCTCCAATCGAAGCGACACCCTGCGAGGCATAAAGCTGGCTATCCGGCTGCCGACGCATCGGGAAGCCCTGATCGCCCGGTGTCCGCCACTGGACGTATCACCCGCGACCTCGACCTCGACCGCAAATAAGCCGGCGATCAATGTGACGCGCTGGGGCGACGCGGGTCCTCGCATGGTCGTGATCCACGGCGGCGTGCAGGGAAACCTTGGCGGGGGGCCATCCACTTTCTCGAAGCAGAAAGTCATCGCCGAGCAGGGCTGGCAAATGCTCCTGCCGGAGCGGCCCGGATTCGGAAAAAGCCCGAGCCGCGGTCCCGACGATATGGAAGGCGACTCCGTTTGGATCTCGGCGATGCTGGATGGTGTCGTGCTGGTCGGGCATTCTTTCGGCGGCGCGGAGGCGCTGCTCGCGGCCGCGCGGCGCACCGACGGCGTACGCGCACTTGTCCTCGTCGAACCGGCACTTCACGCGCTGCTCCCGCGAAGCGATGTCCTCGCCGCCAACGACGAGGCGCGGAAGGCTTTTCTCGATTTCGGCGAAGCTTCCCTCGCTGCTACATCACCCGCCGAATACGGCCTCGTGTTCGCGCGCAGCTTGGGTCCCGGAATGGAAGCGCTCGCCGCGCTCGAAAACGATCCCAGCAGGGCGGCTGCGCTCGGATGCGCGCTGCTGCGGGCGAAGATGGCGCCGCCCGAGGCGCTGCGGAACGCGGCCGAAATCGTGGCAAAGGCGAAAATTCCGGTACTCGTCATTTCCGGGGGCTGGAGTCCGGTCTTCGATGCCATCGGAGAGCTCGGTGCCAAAATCACCAACGGCAAACACGTGATCGTGCCGTCGATGAATCACTTCCCGCAGCAGTTCAATCCGCATGTTTTCAACTCCGTGTTGCTGACGTTCGCCGCCGAGAACGGAGGGTCAGCGCAATCTGCACGGCATGAATGAATCTCCTGCCGTCAGGCGCTGGCGCGGGCCACCCTTTGAATCGATTCGGCCAGGAAAAGCGCGGCAGGCGTGAGCGGAACGCCGGTTCGCTGGATGAACACGATCGAAGGCGCCGACAAGCGTTCGATGATATTTATCTTGCTGAGTACGTCGGCAATCGGCTGGAATTCCATCCACTGACGGGGAACCATTGCCAACAGGTCGCTATGGGCAAGGCATATCATCAGCGTCAGCGCGGATTGACTTCGGAGCGTGATCCTGGGCGGGGGGAGCGCCAAGCTGTCGAAAAGCGTGTTCAGTTCGCCGGCGGCAGGGGTGGTTATGGACGTCGTCGCCCAGTCCGCGCCGGCCAATTCACGAAGGCTCTTCGCTGAATGAAGCGGATGACCCTTCCGGCAGATCACGATGCGCGAATTCTCGAAAAGCTCGAGCTCGACGAGGTCCGGAGGGACGATCGTCCTTGGCGAAGGTCCAACGTAAAAGTCGATGCCTCCGGATCGCAGATCGCTTTCAATTGTAGGGTAGAACCCTTCGACGATTGAAAGATGAGCGGAAGGAAAGCGCGCACGGAACGGCGTCAACACGTGCGGCAAGATGGACATGTGAGGAGCGATCGACAGGCCGACAGTGACGCTGCCGCCCTCGTCGTTTTTCAACTGACCGACCTCGTCGCGCGCGCGACGAACATCGGCCAGTATGGTTTTCGCCCTGTTGACAAAGGCCGTTCCGATCGGGGTCATGACCATGCCCCGCGCCCTGCGTTCGAACAGCGCCGCGCCAAGTTCGCGTTCCAGATCGCCGAGGCTCCGCGTGACCGCGGGTTGCGCCAATTTGAGGTGTCGCGCCGCAGACCGGAGACTGCCGTGTTCGGCGATTGCGACCACGTCCCGTAAATGGTGCAGCTTCACGATCGATGCTCCGCGATTATCACTCCGATCAATTTGCCATCTTCTGAGCCACGGCGGCGGCGGCCTAGTCTGCCGAAGGCGAATCGCCGTCGAGCCGATTGAAGACTGCATGCAGCCCTAAGGGGACACCAATGCGTATTCGATGGACGCTCTGCAAGCGTTTGTGCGGCGCGAACCGGACCACGACCGCCGCTGACGGCGCGCGCGCCACGCTTCGACGCTCCGGACGTATCGTGGTCAGACATGGATGATCGAAGAGCAAAAGCAACGCATCCGCTAGGCGCAGCCTCAAGCTTTGCCGAGCTCGCCGTGCTGGCGGAGGAGCGTTCATTGCTCGTTCTTACCAGGCAGATCAGGGCGGCTCGATCGCTGTTGGCCTGGGAGCAGGCTGACCTGGCGAAGGCGGCCGGCGTTGCGATCTCCACGATCAGGCGCATCGAGGGCCTGGAGGGCCGAATTGCAGCGCGAACCAAGACGATGGACAAGCTCAGATTCGCATTCGAAGAAGCGGGAGTTGAATTCATCGGGAGGCCGGGCCCGGGAGTAAGGCTGACGTCGCCGGCTTTGGACGGACGGTCGGCAGATGAAACTTCAAAAGCCATGGCCGATTGATTTCGCGCGCAAGGCGGGACCAAAAGAGCAGGTTTACTCGTCGTCGGGACCTGATATTCCGGAATAGTTTCTTCCATAAGCGTTGGACCTCGACAGTATCGGCGACGTCAGGATTATTCGCTCGGTGGTCCGAAGGTGATCCGAAATCGCCTTTGCCGCCCCTTCGCCATCGCGCGATACGGCCGCGTCGAAGATGCGCTTATGCTCGGCTGCGACATCCCGTTCGATCGTCGATCCGGGCACGGAGTAACGTCGATATCGCTCGGATTCTTCGTAAAGATGTTGCCGAATGGCGAGCAGACGCGTCGAACCGCACGCTTGGACCAACGCCGCGTGAAAGCCGGAATGCGCGATAGCCCAAGCGTCTGACAAACGATCGATGTCGCCGGGCGCGCGCTCCTCGATCCTCCCGAGCCGATGCCAAGCGGCGACAAGGTTGGTTTCCCAGTCAAGGTCGCCCCGCTGAATAGCCCGCCTCAAGCAAAGCGTCTCGATGTCCACTCTCGCGTCGGTCAGATCGCGAAGCGACTCCAGGGACAGCGGCGAAACGCGGAATCCTTTTTGACTTTCAGCGATGACCAGCCCTTCGGCCGCAAGTCGCGACAGCGCTTCCCGTACGGCACCGAGACTGACGTCGAGGGACTGCCCCACCTCGCCGATCCGAAGCTTGGCTCCGGGGAGAATTCGGCACGCCAGAATATCGGCTCGCACGGAATGAAAGACGCGGCTGGTTTGCGTGAGGGCAGGGCTCTGTTCGGAATTGACCTGCATCGGCGTCCGATGATGATTGAGGAATAACTCTACGACTTACCCAGAACGGCCTTCAAGCACAAAAAATATATTTTTCGACCTAAAGTTCTATGATATAACGATGGAAGGGCGACTTATAAAGGATGACATCGCGATGAAGCTGTTCAGGCATGGCCAAGCGGGACATGAACAGGCTGGCGCGCTGGATCGATCGGGAATCATGCGGGATCTGTCCGTGCTGGTGCCTGATATTACCCCGCATTGGCTTCAAAGCCATCGCTTGTCGGCGCTGGGCGCGATCGATCTTGAAAAGCTTCCGCCGGTCCCGCCCGATGCCCGGATCGGTCCGCCCGTTGCCGGGATCAGGCAGTTCATCGCCGTCGGGCTCAACTACCGCCGCCATGCTGAAGAGGCAGGCATGGAGATTCCGCGCGAGCCGGTGGTATTCTCGAAGGCGATCACCTGCATCGCCGGTCCGGACGACCCCGTTCGTTCGCCTGAAGGCGCTGAAAAAGTCGACTGGGAAATCGAACTCGGCATCTTCGTCTCCGAGCAGGCGACGCGAGTCCGGGTCGAGGACGCGCTCGGACACGTGGCTGGCTACTGCTTGGCGAACGATATCTCCGAGCGGGATTGGCAAGCGAACCGCTCGGGACAGTGGAGCAAGGGAAAAAGCTTCGACGGATTCGGCCCGATCGGTCCCTGGCTGGTGACAAAAGACGACTTGCCCGACCCTCAAAACGTGCCTTTGCAACTCAGCGTCAATGGCGAGGTCCGGCAGAAGAGCAATACGAGCGACATGATCTTTTCCGTCGCGCAGATCGTCTCCTATATCAGCCAATTCATGACGTTGCTGCCCGGCGATCTGATCGTGACCGGCACGCCGGAAGGCGTCGGATTGGGCATGCGGCCGCCGACATTCCTCAAGCGGGGCGACGTGATGGAGCTGGACGGCGGACCGCTTGGTCGTCAGAAGCAGCGGCTGGTCTGACCTTCGTCACGGCCGCGACCGTTCATCCGATGCCGCGGAAGTACCAGACGCCGCGGTCCGCTTCGCGGATCACCAGCCGGCCCGGTCACGCCTCGTAGTTGTGGACGAAGTCGGCCGGTACGTCCGGACCCCAGGCATAGAAAGCGTCTTCGCCGGGATGGTCTCCTGCCGGCCAGTCGCATTGAACGGGAACGTAGTCGATGTCCGCCGAGTACTCGCAGAAGCTTCCCCAAGGATCCTGCACGTAATGGAAAAAGTTTGATCCCAACACGTGCCGTCCGAGGCCCCAACCCTTCTTGAAGCCTTTATCGTGCATGTGCATCGCACCTTCGCCGATTTCGTCGACCGTCCCGACGTCCCAGCTCAAATGGTGCAGACCGGGCGCGTTGGATCTCGCAAAAGCGATGAGGTGGTGATCGCTGCCGTGAACGCCATGCAGAAATGCGATGTTGTCGCCCGAACGGTCGGACAGGCGAAGTCCGAGAACGCGGGTATAAAAATCGATCGCCTTTTCCACGTCGGTCGTGAACATCAGGATGTGGGCAAGGCGCCGCGGATGAACGCGTGCGATCTTGCTTCGGAACGGTGTCGTCCTGACCCCCGGACTACTCTCCCGCGCACCAAAGGAAGATTTTTCGTCCGGAGACGATTTCGGAGCGACCTTTATCTCGACGAAGTTACCATCGTGGTCGTGAAACCAGATCCCGTTCGATTGAATACCCGGAGGTGGATCAAGCCGCTTTATTCCCAGCGACCGCAGTCTGTCGGCGAAACGATCGATGTCGTCTTCGAAGGCACCGAAAGACAGATACTCGTGTTTCTTGCGCGGGCCCTCGCCGACCGATCCCCAAATTTGAGGATGATTGAACGTGCCCAGCCCCAGGGCATTTGCGGTTTCGTGAACGTCCAGGCCAAACGCGGAATAAAAACTCTTCGCTACCGCCAAATCAGGAACTGCCAGATGAAAATGATCCAGCGAATGAACGCCGAGTTCTCCGGGGCGACGGGACGGTTTAATGAAACCCTTGATTTCCGTCATGTCTCAAACCCTCCTCTTTTTTGATGATTCAACCCAGAAAAAAGTTTTTGTCAAATAAAGAAGATTATCGTCGGCCGCAGCCGATTGATGAATCGGCCGACCCGTTCGATGCCGATAGTCGGACTACAGCCGACACCGACATCGATCTGGTCTCCCGAGAGATCATGACGACTCTTCGGCGGAACGTCGGGCTGATTCGTCATGACAGGCCGAGCCCGGACGCCTCGACGAATCGATCCCTGTTTCTGAATTTGCTCGGTGTCTGATCCAGGTAGCAACTACTCCACCATCTGCGTGTCGTCATTCCGGCACGGTACCGGAACATCGCGCATCGTCTTTGTCTTTTTGGCGGTGCAGCGTCTTTGTGGTTTTGGCGGTCCGGCCGCATCCGAATATCAGCGATACCCAACGATGAGGCGATAACATTTTTCTATCGCGATGAGTTTTCTGCCATCTTACCTCGGCGCAAGCATTCGGATGAACTCGAAGCAAAACGTGCCCATGGGGAGCGATCGATCTCAAGGACCGGAGGCGATGATGACGGAAATCACGGCTGACAAGAATAACGGTGCTACCACGTTCGAGTCGGCGATTGTCGTTGAGTGTGATGGCCGGTCGTTCTCCGGACGAATGAACAAGACTGCCGGCTGGACGCCGTCCGGCAAACCTCCACTGGTGGTCGCCATTCACGGAGGAACGTACAGTTCCGCGTACTTCGACGTTCCGGGTTACTCGTTTCTCGAGGCGGGCGACAGTTACGGAATTCCCATCATTGCGCTCGACAGGCCCTCGTACGGCCTCAGCACCCCGCTCGCGGCAAACGAATCGACGATTGCCCGCAACGCGGACGTGCTGCTTCCAGCGGTCGGAAAACTTTGGGAGCAAAGGCAAGCCTCGGTCAGCGGCGTGGTTCTGATTGGACATTCGATCGGTGGTGCAACCGTTGTCACAATGGCGGCCCGCAAAACATCCTGGCCCCTCCTGGGGATCGCCATTTCCGGCGTGGGCTTGAGCGTCGCTCCAGGCGACGACGCCCGTTGGGCGGCTCTGCCGGAGGGATTGGTGAGTCTGCCGACCGAAATCAAGGACATCGTCATGTTCGGGCCACCGGACACTTTCGAGAAGGACATGCCGGCCGCCAGTCATGTGGCGAATACGACATGCCCCCGTGCCGAACTGATCGATATTACCGGCACCTGGCCGCGCGTCGTCCGTGACGTCACGGCAAAGGTTGAAGTACCTGTACATTACAGGCAAGCCGAATTCGACCGGCTTTGGATCGTCGATGACGCGCAGGTGCAGGGCTTCGCCGAGGCGTTTACAAATGCCGCCTCGGTCGACGCCCGGTTGTTTCGAAAGGCGGGACATTGCATCGATTTCCACTCGGTCGCCGCCCGATTTCACCAAGAGCAGTTGGGTTTTGTCCTGCAACTTTCGGTCGACAGGTAGTTATCCGGCGGGTCTCGCTCATTCGAGGGCATGTGCGCGGCAAGCCGCGCGTTTCTGCTTGCCCTTTACGTCAAGTCGACCCTGTCGATAACAGATTGTGACGATCCACGAGGTCTGCAAACTCGGGATCAATGCGCCGCAGCCGCTCGTGATTCACGCGTCCTGTTCGCATCATGTAATCATACGCGAATGCGACCGGCTCTAGATGCATCTTCTGGTCGACCGACTCGTACCACAGGATGCTTTTCATCGCGGCGCTCTGGAACGTATCGGCGCCGGTCTTGCGCGCGAGTTCGAAACTCTCGAATGCAGCCGGGATATCGCCTCCGCATCTCTCGAACGCCGTGGCGAGGGCCACCGCATCCTGCAATGCCACGCGCGTGCCAGAGCCGATCGATGGATGCACCGTCTTCAACGCGTCTCCGATGAGCACGACATTCTTATAGTGCCAGTTCCTGCTCGTGACGAATTCGGGATTGAACCAGAGCGAACGGTTCGAAATAAGAGGCGCGCCATCGAGGAAGTCTGCGAAAATCTCGGCGCAGATCGTCCGGCTCTGCTCGTCGCTCGCCTTGTCCAGCCCGGCTTTGCGCCAGCTTTCCTCGCGGCATTCAATGACGAACGTGCCAAAGTCGGGCGAGAATCGATAACTGTGCGCGATGAACGTTCCGAACTTTGTTTCCTTGAAAATCAGGCCGACGGAATTCAGGCGTTTTGGCGTAGCATACCAGACCCATTTGTTGAGGCGGGGTTCCTTTGTGGCTTCGAAATGTTCATTCAGCGAGCTTCGCACCGTGCTGTTGACGCCGTCAGCCCCAACGATGAGATCGTAGCTTCCGAGCGAGCGGGCGTCCGATATCCTGCTTTCAAATTGAATCCGTGCGCCAGCCCGCGTCGCATTGTCTTGCATGAGCCGGAGCAGCTTGACGCGACTGATACCCAGGAAGCCATTGCCCTTTAGCGAAATACTGTCGCCTCTATGCACGAGAACGATGCGGTCCTGAAACTCGGCGATCTCGGATATCTGACGACGCAAGTCAGGATCGACGCCGTCCAGGATATCCAGGGCGATATCGGAAAGCACGACGCCAAATCCGTAGGTCGCTCCGGACGAATTTTGCTCGAATACGTCAACCTCGTGGGCACGATCGGCCTGCTTGACCAGTTTGGCGAAAAGCAAACCCGCGGGCCCGCCGCCGACCACGGCGATTTTCGACATCGAAAGTTTCCTGACAACGGAAAGACAAGATCGTCACAATCGTTGATATATTGACACAATCGTCGAAACAAGCAATGCTCGATCTTGATACAGACGAGCAATGGATATTCTCGATGGCCATCCGCGGCGAACTTGCAGACCGGCGGGCACTCACCCTCAACGGCGTGGACCATAGCGCCCGCCCGACCTGGAAATTGCGCGAAACGATCGAGTTCTATCGCGACAAGCTTGGTCTGCCGCTCGTGCACGCCATAACCGCGAAAGGTTGGGGCCGTGCCAAGGAAAAACATGCCGACTTCATTCATTTCTTTTTCGATGCGGGAAAAGGCAGCACCATCGCTTTCTTTTACTACATAGGGACCGAGCAGCCGCCGGAGCTCGCCGTGCCGCGCGGCTACATGGCGATGGCCAACCACACGGCCTGGCGCGTCGAAACCGAAGACGAACTGCTCGCCTGGCAGGAGCGGCTCGAAGCCGCCGGCATCCAGGTCAGCCAGTCGATCAAACACGAAACCCTGGAATCGATTTACTTCCGCGATCCCAATTTCTATCCGTTGGAGATCACGCGGCCCTTGCGCGCCGTCGAACGGATCGATGGCATCGATGCCGAACTCACCATTGCTGCGGCGCTTCAATTGGCCGACGGCGGCGGGTGGGAAAGCATTGAACAACTCTGGCGGATAAAGGCCGAACGGGTGGCAAGTTACCAGCGCGGCGATGAGATGGCGTCTTGAGCGGGTTCTACGTTCTCGACGTTCCGGAGTTTGCGCCGGTCGTGACGGCGGCAAGGAAAATCGAGCTTTGCAGAGTGTATGCGCCCAAGCGCGGCTATATTTTCGTACAGTATGATGGTGAAGTTGAGATCAGCAGGGCCGCGACAGGCCTCGGAGAGGCGGTATGGTTTGGTTGCCTGACCGGAGGGCTCGACGGCAAGATCGTCGCGTTTGACGCCGATCGCATCAGGCTGGCGCCGACGAATGAACCGGTCGTCGCGCGTTAGAGCATGATCCTGAAAAGTGGGACCCGGTTTTCCGAAAAAGATCATGCCCGAATATAAGGATAAAGCGGGATGACGATTCGAAGAGACGTCATCGCGCGCTAGCGGCCGTCGTTTGTCGTCATGCGGTCGATGAGCGAGAGATTCTCGCGAATTTCGCGTGTCAGATCGGAGACCGCAGTGATCTTTTCCGCCGGTCTGGTGCGCTTCACCAACGCGATTGCGTTATCGGCAATCTCGGCTGCGACGTCCTCCAACGATCGTCCATGTTCCGGTTGAAACCACCACGCCGTCCACATCGTCATACCGAGGATGGAAAGCGCGCAAATCCGCAGATCGGCGGAACGCGCCTCGCCCGCCGATACCGCATCTTCGATCAGCTTGATCATCTCGGCGAGTACATGGCGCTTGGCCTTTTTATGCATGGCTGCGATCGTGTCCGGTAGATCAGCTTCGCTGCGATCCATAAGCCTGAAATGCGTGCGAGGGTCCGCGACCCAAAGGACGAGTCGCCGCACCACTTCCCGGATGGCGGCGAGCGGAGGCAAGCGTTCCTTCGCAACTTCCTGAAAGAGTTTCATCACCGGCGACGTGGCGCCCTGAATCAGCTCCCTCAACAATGAGTCCTTGTCCGGGTAGTAGTAATAGATGGACGATCGCCGCAGACCGACGGCGTCCGCGACATCCTTCAGGCTCGTGGCCGCGAAGCCCTGGGAAGCAAACAGGACAGCGGCGGTGTCGAGGACCTTTGCGGCAAGAAGCTCCCGCCGCGCGCCCGTTGCCGGTTCACCGTCGCGGGCGGCCCGCACGAGATGCTTATGGCCGCCGTCTTTTTTGCGCAGGCGTCGAGGGGGAGAGACAGCCATTTCCGTTCCAAGCTCCATCCGGCGTTTCGACATGCGAGCGTCATAGCGGGCTTGATACGCAGTGGGCAAGATCGCCTTCACGTCCGAGGGAAACGCTCCGGAAGCCAGTCCCTGATAGCCTGCCCCGCGTCGAGTCTGCCGGGCGTCTCGCCCTCCGCGAGCGGCTGTCCATGATGATCGCCGCGAAAGCGAAGCCGGGTCCGATCGGATGACGGAATGGCACCGTAGATGCGTTCGACGTCGCTGGGAAATACGATCTGGTCACCGCTGTATTCCACGAGCAGAAGCGGCTGCTCGATCGATCGTGCTGTAACGAACATGTTCGCTCGCGACGAGATCCCGGACCAGGTTGATAGCCATGCCTCCGGTGTACAAAACCGGGCGAAGCCGACGACGCCGAAATTGGTGGCGTAGGGATCGTTGCTCCAGATCGATCCCAGGAGGCGGTCGGATGGGTCGATGGACAAATCCCAACAACGCAGATCCGCGTCCGTGCGCCATATGGTCATGGCGCCGGTGTGCGCGCCCTGGATGCGATCCGACCGTCCACCGCCGGTCTTCGCGCGCGTCCTGGCCGAGAGGCGGCGGGCGATCATGTCGTTGGCGCGGGCATCGAGGCGGGCGACGCGTTCATGCTGCGCCGTGCGGAAGGATTCCAAAAACGCCGCGGAATAATGCGAGACGTCGGGCGGCGGGCGATAGCCATTGCTCGGATCTAGGAAATCCAGCGCGGGATCGACGGAAAGCGGATCGGCCTCGTCGATCACCGACGGGTCGATGCAATTCATCAGCACGACACCCTGGCCGGGGTGGGGAGATACCAAGATAAGTCCGTCGGCCTGCGGCATTTCGAGACTGGATAGACCGGTCGGGCGTCCACCCGGGGTTTTCTGGTACCGTTTTTCCGCAGCAAGAAGGGACTGCTGATTGTAGAAAGTGTAAAGGCTCGCGCCTCCCGAATTTCCGATCAGGACGATCTTTTCAAAGCCGATGCTTCTCAAGAACGTGAGACCGGCGGCGACGTCCAGAAGCGCGATCTCGTGTTCGAGGCGAAGGTCGGACCCGACAGACCGCGAGGTCTGGGTGAATACCGCATAGCCGGATTGGAGCAGTTCGGGAACGAGGTAATGGCTGGCGAGGAATTCGCGAGGATGCATGATGCACGCAACGACGCGCGAAGGTCCCGCAGAATACAGAAATCCGTTGACAGCCGCATCGTCGGCGGTCCGCAGCGGGTGCACCGACACCGCGGTGGTCTCCGGGAGCTGGCCCATCGTCCACCCCGCATTGCGAAAGCCGGCCGTCGGTTCCTGCTTCTTCATGCCGGCTACCCCTTCAACGTATTTGTCGATATTTCGACACTATCGATGTTTTTTGATGAGACAACATGAAAGGCGTTGACGAATACTCCGACGGTATCGTAGAAAATCCGACGTTACCGTCGCAATGAAAAGCGGGATCAACCCGTTTGAAAATGAGGGAGTTTCGCGTGCGGGCGGATTTGCAGCCTGAAAGCCAAATTGTCGCACGATTGGCACCGCGGTACCCGATCGACGGCATCCGCTACCGTTCGGCGGAGTATGCCGCTGATCAAGTTGCGAACGGCAGTTGGCTGGACCTCACGATAGGCGACAGTCTGCGCGCCACCGCGAAGGCGGTTCCGAACAAAGCCGCGCTGGTCGACCCGGACGGGGCGATAACATTTGCGGAGCTCGATAGCATAAGCGAATCCGTCGCGGCCAGCCTGCTCGAGATGGGGCTGAGTCCCGGAGACCGGGCGCTCTTTCAACTCGCGACCACCAAGGATTTCTTCACCGCTTTTTACGGCTGCATGAAATCGGGGGTTATTCCGGTCTGTACGCTTCCGCAATTCCGGTTTGCGGAAATGAAACATTTCGCCGAGATCACCAAAGCGAAGGCTATCTTTGTTCAAGCGGATATCGACGCGCGTTCGGACCAGCGAAACCTCACCTCGGCCCTGACTGCCGCCATACCTGACCTCAAACATGTTGTCGTTGTCCGGGATCGGCATGCCGGCGCCGGATCGCTTGACCGCTTGGCACAAGCGTTAACCTTCGAACAGGCGAGGAAAAGGACGGCGGAAGTTCAGCCGGGCGGTTCCGATGTCGCGGTGTTTCAGCTATCGGGAGGTTCGACGAACCTGCCCAAGATCATTCCAAGAATGCATGGAGAATATTTGGGAGCCGCCCGCGAATTGGCAGCCAGATATCAACTTACATCCGACGATGTCACTCTTTGGGCCCTCCCGCTGATACACAACGCTGGAACTCTCTTTGCCGTTCTTCCGGTTGGGCTCGACGGACGAACGCTCGTTCTGCAGCCCCGCATCGACATTGCGGAGATGCTTCGTCTCATCGAACGGCACGGCGTCACCTTCAGCGGAAGCATCGGCCCGATCGCGGCAAAGCTTCTCGAAGTGACCGATCTGGAGCGCTACAACATCTCGACGCTCAGGCAGTTCTTTTCCCTCACGCGAGCTGACGCGGTGGAGTGCCACGTCGGCGTTCCCGTCGGACAGATGTTCGGGATGACGGAAGGAATGGTCTTTGCCGCAGAGCCGACGCGATCTCGCGCTATCCGTCACAACACCGTCGGTTACCCGGTTTCGCCGGGCGACGACGTGCGGTTGCTGGTCCCGGGGGAAGAGAGCGAAGTCGCGTTCGGAGAGGTCGGCGAACTCTGCTTTCGCGGACCGAACACGCTGACGAATTATTTTGCCGATGAAGCCGCCACTTCGACCTCGTTCACGCCGGACGGTTACTTTCGCTCCGGCGATCTCATGCGTGCACATGTCGTAGACGGGCTTACCTGTTACTCATTCGAAGGCCGCATCAAGGACAACATCAATCGCGGAGGTGAAAAGATCGGAGCCGAAGAGGTTGAAAACCTCATCGTGCAGCATCCCGACGTCGCCGACGTGCGGGTCGTCTCGATGCCGGATCCGTTCTATGGCGAGAAAGCCTGCGCGTACCTGATCATGCATGCCGGCCGGTCCGCGCCGACTCTGGCCGGGCTCGGGGAATTCATGCAGGCGCTCGGCGTCGCAAAATACAAAATTCCCGAGCGCATCGAAACCGTCGACGCTTTTCCTCTTACGAAGGTAGGCAAAGCGGACAAGGCGATGATGCGCGCCATGATCGCCGAAAAGCTGGCCGAGGAATGCCGGAGGCAAAGCGCATGACGCCTGCTTCGAGCCGGATGCTCCCCGGGGGTTATCCGGCAGATCGGTTTCCGGAACGGCTTCACGCATTGATTTGTAAAATATAACCGCAATCAGGGGACGGCGACCATGGCGGAATTGAACTCGGCTGCATCTGCGATGGATGTGAACGATCTGATCGACGGTCAGTCGGTGCAGCGGTCCTCGATCGTTTTTCTGGTGGTCGCCACGCTGGCGATGGTCGGCGACGGGTTCGATCTTGCGGTCATCGGATACGTCGTGCCCGAGCTGGTCAAGCAGTGGGGCATCGCGCCGAAGGCATTCACCATCGCGTTGACCGCGGGTGTCGTCGGGCTCTTTGTCGGAGGCCCGCTGCTTGGTTGGGCCGGAGATCGCTTGGGCAGGAAAAAGGCGATCATCATCGGACTGTGCATCTACGGCCTGCTCACTTTGGCCACGACGATGGTGACAACGCTCGGGCAATTGGTCGTGCTGCGCTTCCTGACGGGGATCGGTCTCGGAGGCATGATTCCGAACGTGCTGGCTCTGGCGGCGGAGGTGGCGCCAAAGCGCTTGCGCGGTCGCTTTGCCGTGATCGTGCTGTTCGGGGTTCCTGCCGGATTGGCACTGCCCGGCTTTGCCGCGGCAGCGCTCGTGCCGCAATACGGCTGGCCCGTGCTGCTCTTGATCGGAGGATTGCTGCCGCTCGGCGTCGCGCTTGCGGTGCAGCTCACCATTTCTGAGTCGCTGAAGTTCCTGGTGCAGGAGGGCGGACACGACGGCGAAGTCACCAGAATGGCCCGCGCGCTCCGGCCGGACATCGTCATCGATGCGAAGACCCGGTTCACGACCGAGGTTCCGGCGGGGACCGCCGACGGCGGGTCTTCGCCGGTACAACTTTTTAAGTCCGGGCTCGCGCTCATCACGCCCACGCTATGGATAGCTCTAGCGACCAATCAGTTTGCCAACTTCTTCACGATCACCTGGCTTCCAACCCTCCTCCAGTCCGCGGGACTAAGCACCGCGCAGGCCGGGGTCACCGCTTCGATGTTTTCGCTCGGCGGGTTGGCCGGTGGCGTGGTCTTCACCCTCCTGATTGACAGGCTGGGAGTGTTGCCGATCGTGGGTTTCTTCATCCTCGGCATTCCACTCATCGCCTCCATAGGCATCCCGAACCTTCCGCCCGAACTGATCGGGGCAATCATCGCCGGCGCCGGCTTCTGCGTGTACGGAAATCAATTCGGCATCAACGCCACTCTGGTCATGATCTATCCGACGCAGGTTCGCGCAATCGGCGCAGGATGGGCTCAAGCGTTCGGAAGGATCGGATCGATTGCGGCACCGATCGTCGGAGGCGGCCTGCTCGGGATGAGTGTCTCGACGCGCGAGCTATTCTATGCGCCTGCAGCCGCGCTGGTGTTGGGAGCGTTCGCGGCAGGAATTCTGGCGATGCTGTGCGTTCGGCGATTTGCCGGTTATCAGCTTGACGAAACGGCCGTTCCCGTCATCAGGGAACCGTCGATAGCCCCGTCGGTCTCAATGACGCGTAGTTGACGGCAAGAGGCCGATTCTCCGGTCGCCGCGCGCCAACAGCCCAGGTCAGTGCGATGCTAGTGATCACACGTCAGATAAAGGCAGCCAGATCCTTGATCGGGTGGGAGCAGCAGCAGCTTGCGCGAAGTTCAGGCGTGGCTGTTTCAACCGTGCGCCGGCTTGAAGGACTGAACGAAACGGTCGGCGCTCATCAACGGACGGTTGAAAAAATTCGCGTGGCATTCGAACGCGCCGGGATTCAATTTATCGGCGATCCGACGCCGGGTGTGCGGCTGAGTCCGTCTGACGAACCTTGACCGGAGCGTGCGCCCGGCCGGCCGCGACAGGATCGGCAATTGCCGGCGGAACTCAAACCTTTCACCCGTGCTTACAAACCAGGAGCAGCCATGCTTTTTCCGACGACGATCGTTGGGAGTTATCCGCAGCCTGAATGGCTGATAGATCGAGAAAAGCTCGCCGGCCGGTTTCCGCCGCGCGTCAGGGCGAAAGAGTTGTGGCGCGTGCCGGAGCCCTATCTGCAGGAAGCCTGGGAGGATGCAACGCTTCTGGCTATTCGTGCGCAGGAGCAAGCCGGCCTGGACATCGTCACTGACGGAGAAATACGCCGGGAGAGCTATTCCAATCGCTTCGCCACCGCTCTGGACGGCGTCGATCTCGACAATCCCGGCACGGCTCTGGATCGGTCCGGTCATCCCAATCCGGTGCCACGAATCGTAGGGCCGATCCGACGCCGGCACGCGGTCGAAGTGGAGGACCTCCGGTTCCTCAAGCGACATACCGACCGCAAGGTCAAGATCACGGTGCCCGGGCCGTTCACCATGGCGCAGCAGGCACAAAATGATTTCTACGCCACCGAATCGGAAGCGGCGACGGACTACGCGATCGCGGTCGGCGAGGAGATTCGGGACCTGTTCGCAGCCGGTGCCGATATCGTGCAGATCGACGAGCCATATCTGCAAGCCCGGCCGGAAAAGGCCAGGGAATATGGTTTGAAGGCGCTCAACCGTGCTCTTGAAGGCGTCAAGGGAGTGACCGCTGTTCATATCTGCTTCGGATATGCCGCCGTCATCCATGCGCGGCCGAGCGGATACTCGTTCTTGTCGGAACTCGCGCAATGCTCCTGTCAGCAGATCTCGATCGAAACGGCCCAGTCCAATCTCGACTGCTCCGTTCTGGCCGACCTTTCCGACAAACAGATCATGGTCGGCTGCGTCGACCTGTCGGATATGAATGTCGAGACGCCGGACGTGATCGCGCAACGCGTGCGAAAGGCATTGCCCTTCATCGCAAAAGAGCGGGTCGTCCTCGCGCCCGATTGCGGCATGAAGTATCTGCCACGTCATGTCGCGCAGGGGAAATTATCGTCGATGGTGCAGGCCGCGGCGATTCTGCGTGAAGAATACCGTTGAGGCTCAGCCGTTCGACCCGGTCACCTGCTAGAGCATGATCCGGAAAAGTGGGACCCGGTTTTCCGAAAGGATCACGCTCAAACATTAAGGATAAAGCGGGATGACGAATCGAAGAGAAGTCATCGCGCTCAAGGTGCGCAGAAGATCGTCACGCTGCTCGCCTTGCGTCCGCAGCCCCGATCGGGAGCCGGCCGCCCATGTCGAGTTCGACAAGCGGCAGTTCGATGATGGTCTCGGAGTGATGGCCGTTCTCGACGAGCGCATATTTGACCGCTTGCGCGCGATTGACGAACAACCCGCCATAAAGGCCGTTCTGTTCCTGGGCGACCCAGTTGCCACGGCCGTTTTTGCCGATGAAGACGATGCTGTTCGAGGTGCTACACGACGGAGGTTCGACGAGCTTCACGTTGGTATTCCTTCACAAAAGATCAGATGCGCCGATATGATCGACAGTCCCGTCGCTGATTGACCGCTTGCACGTGATGGGATGGTCTCGGCAGAAGCAGCTTGGAACGTCCGCCGCAATATCGTCCGGACCGGATAATAAATCGAGGCCGGCCCGGCTGTGATCTCATAAAGGTCGCATAGCCGGCGGCATGGGCGGTCACGAAAAAGCCCCGGCAACACCGGGGCTCAGACGCTCGCCGGGATAAGGGGAGGATCAGTATTTCGCGACTACCGGTCCTTCCCAGTGAAACTTGTAGTTAATGCCGACCAAAGCGGTTTGCGCACGCTGGCGCACGTTGAGCACTTCGCCGACGAAGCCGGGAGTGGGGTCCATGTGAGTCGCGGTATCGTTCAGAAACCACAAATAATTGTACTCGGCGAAAACCGACCAGCTTGGCGCAAACATCCATTCAAAGCCGCCGCCGATCGTCATTCCGGGAACCGTGAAGCTGGAAGACTCGATCAAGGTACCGCCCGGCGTGAACACCTGATTGCGATTGTTTGCCCAAGCAACGCCGCCCTTCACGTAGCCGAGCAGCGCCGGGGTCCACAGCCAGCCGGCGCGGCCTGTTCCTGTGATGATCGACCGGAGATTGTTGGTCTCCGAAAACGTCGGGAAGTCTGTCAGGAAATGCCGACCGTTGATGTTGGCCCAGTCGAACATGCCCTGCACGCCGACCACCAGATTTCCGGTCTGAAAGTCGCAGCCGATCTGGCCGCCGCCGACAAAGCCGCTGTCCTTTTCACGGCCGTAATTCGCAAAATCCGGTCCGATCAGGTCCGATTGCACCCGCGTCGTGTCGATCCTGGTCCACCCGCCACCGATATTGCCGCCGATGTAGCATCCGCTCCACGGTGTGGCGATGATCGGCGCGACGACCGGAGCCTTCACCGCCATATCCGCGGCGTCGGCGGCACCGGTCACACTCAGAGCCAATGAAATACCTGCAGCGAAAGCCCATATGATCTGGTGTCGCATGTCATCCCCTGCGTGGCTGCCGGCCCATCGTGAATTACGATCCCGCGATTTTAGATCGGATGTGAAACATGTGCGACTGCGAACTGCGTCGTACGACGATCCGGAATGCTCTTTTCAGCGAGGCGTTGCATGCCTGCGGCATCGAAAGACGTTCAAGAAAATATATAAATAATAGCCGACACACGCCGTTTCCATCGCGTGACAAACTCAAATTGCCGGTTCTGCAATTCGCGCGCGCCGCGGGATGGTTACTCCGCCGAATTGGTCTCGAGCCGCTGCTGCAAGCGATAACCGACGCCGGACTCGGTCACGAGCAGATGAGGGGCATTGGGGTCGGCTTCGATCTTCTGCCGCAGCTTGCGGACCAGGATACGCAAATACTGGATATTCTCGCGCTGATTGCCGCTCCAGATTTCCTTCAGCAGATGATCGTGCGTGACGACCAGGCCGATATGCGTCGCCAGAATATGAAGCAGACGGTATTCCTTCCGCGTCAGACGGATCTGTTCTTTATTGACGGATACCGTTCGATTGACCAGATCGATCGACAGAGGGCCGGCGACGACGACGGGATTTTCGGTTGCGGTCTTGAAGTAGCGACGCAGTGCAGCCTCGCTGCGCGCCAGCAATTCGGCCATGCCGAACGGCTTGACCACGTAATCGTCCGCCCCGGCCTGCAGCAGTCGGACTTTCTCGTCCTCGTTCGAGACCACCGACAGAATGATGATGGGGACGTTCGACCACGAGCGGAGCCGCTCGAGGACCTCCGCCCCGTGCAAATCTGGCAGAGCAAGATCGAGGATGATGAGATCAGGCGAATTGAACGTTGCGGAACTCAAGCCGTCCGCGCCATTCTCCGCTTCGAGCACGTAGAAGCCGTGGATTTCGAACCCCGCCCGAAGAAAGCGTCTGATTTTCAGTTCGTCCTCGATGAGGAGAACGACGTTGTTGGGTTTATTCATCGGCGAGGCCCGCGGGTCCGGAAGGCGTCGTCGGAACACCCGGCAGCATGATCGATGCGGT
Organism: uncultured Sphingomonadaceae bacterium; assembly: GCA_964245355.1. Taxonomy (GTDB): domain Bacteria; phylum Pseudomonadota; class Alphaproteobacteria; order Sphingomonadales; family Sphingomonadaceae; genus Sphingomonas_I. The sequence continues at coordinate 29,502 of CAXTMT010000001.1, read as the reverse complement.
TGTTCCCTGCCCATGACCCCGGCTGGATATCGCGATGGCGCCGCCATTCGCCTTGACGAAAATGGATGCGATCCAGAAGCCCAGGCCGGATCCCGGAACCGTCGCCTGATGGCGTGGACTTCGAAACGATTTGCTGCCGATCTGCTTTTGCTCGTCGGGCGTGATGCCGATCCCCTGATCGGAAATCGAAAGGACGGCCCGTCCTTGTTCATCGACGATACGGACCAAGATCGTCGAACCCGAAGGCGAGTATTTGGCGGCATTTTCGAGCAGTTGCCCGCAAGCTTCCTCCATCAGTCCGGAATCCACTCTCACGAGCGGCAATTCGTTCGCAAATTCGATTTCGATGCGGTGGGCCGCAAGACGTTGGGCCCTTCGCTTGATCGCCGCACGGATGATGTCTTCCGGATCTGTCCATTCCAGAACCGGGACGATATTGCCAGCCGATACCCGCGTTGCGCTCAGGAGGTTTCGAATGAAGCCATCCAGTTCTTCGGCTTCATCCGCTATCGCTTCCACCAGCGAGAGCATCCGACGGTTGTCCCGAACGGCAGGGATCGAATCGAGGACGCTTGCCGAACCCCGGATGGTCGCCAGCGGCGTGCACAATTCGTGCGACAGCGTCCCGTGAAACGCATCCCTCAACAATTGTGCCTGCAGGTGCAACCGGGCGTCTTCGATCGCTTTTTCGATATCGAGACGTTGGAATGTCAGAGATACCTCTTCGAGCACGGTTTTGGCGTGCCGTTTCCTGACATCGATGGCCTTGCCTGAGCCGCTTCCGATGTTGACGGCAACAATGCCGTGCACCGCCGTATCCGAAAACATCGCCTCGAGCAGCCAGACATGCTGCGTCGGCTCGTCGACCACCGCGGCAGACGGCATATTGAGGGCCACGTACATGGATGCGATCTTCTCCTGCACCGCCTTTGGCACTGAACTCGGAACGGGCAACTCGAGACGTCGATCGGTCCCGACCGGAAAAAATACGGCTTGTCGTTCCAAAGTCCGGGAGAGGTGCTTCTGAATCGCCGAAATCAAGTCGGAAACGGTGAAGCAGGCGGCAAGCAGGCGCGAGAATTCGTACAGAGACTGAAGCTGTCTCTCCCGCCCGCGAAGCGCTTGCGTCTCGCGTCTCAACCGCGATGCGAGATTGCTGATGACCAGCGCTACGATGAGAAACAGCGCCAGATCGACAGCCTCTCGTGGGTCGTCGATGCGAAAACTGTTGACCGGCGGCGTGAAGAAGAAATCCGCCGCCGCCGTGGCGGCCACCGATGCCAGGATGGCCGGCCAGGTACCCCATTGCGTAGCTGCGACGATGATGGGTATGAGATAGGTGATCGGGACGAGGCTGAGCGCGACGCTTCGATCAAACGGCAGCAGGGCAGCGGTCACAACCCCGACCGAGACCAGCGAGAGCAGCAGCGGAAAGGCGTTTGTCATGACAACGCCGTGCGGAGCCGGTTCTCGTTTCCGCAACATCGCTTCGGTCCTGACGCCAACAGCCGCCGCGCCGGCGTGCGCGAGCCATTGAACGATCGACGTATTCAAATTCACGGAGCCTGCTTTCGTCGAGAAAGTTACCCCGATTGATCCCGACCAACGCATTCCAGCCTCGGTAAGGTCAAGCTCATCACCATTGAGCGACGACTCCCCCGCAGAACCGCAGTTGCCCGCCGCAATGCCGTCGCCAGCATCGCTCAGACCCTCGTAATAAATCTATGTGCTTTGCGCCGTCCAGAAATATAAAAATTATACTGCAATCGAATGTCGATCACCCGACGTAGGCACCATCTGCCAAGCGGCTCATGCATTTTAATATAGTGGTGCCCGACGGGGTGAGTGCCGCAGCCGCGTTCCGCGCCGACAGCGAGCTTCACGCGGTCAGGCTGACGGCACCACCGCGGAGCGCGGCCAACCAGCATCCTGCGCAGGGAGAACTGCACTGACGTAGTTGAACGCCTGCTTTTCACCGGCGGGTCCGGGCGGCGGCTTCCAACCCGAGGTCGCATCGACAGGCTGCCGGGTTGCGGGCGGAACCAGGGCGGCGACCGCCGCGAAACTGAGCTGCTTGGGCTGATACAGATAGAAGTCCAGCAGGTGCATATGCTGGCCGCGCGCATTTTGCTGCAGGATAGCGCGAGCCTGTAAGCCGGCATCCGGATAGATGGCGCTCCAGCCGGCGAAGCTGCTCGCCAGGATCTCAAGCGACAATATCGTCTGCGTTATCCGCACAAAGCAATCGTGAGATTTTTTTGCGCTCCGTGTGGTCGTCGCTTTTTTGAGGAGACGCTCCAATTCCTGGTGTGCTTCGATGAGGGGTCCGAGCCGGGACTTCCACAACAGATCCGGCAGGCAGGCGTATCCGTGGAGTTCGTGATAACTTTCGATCAGGCTGCGGCATTGCGTCATCAGGCTGATCGGCAAAAACGAGAACTCCGTCGTTCTGGCCTTTCCTGCGAACGCATCGGCAGCCTTATTGTGTGTCGCGATGTCCATTGATTGCCTCGCGATGAGCGAATTGATGTCGCGCAATGCTTCAGCATAGCCAGTCGCCGCATATCTCTTCGATGCCCAATCACAATGGTTTTCATAGAAAAAAAATAGCCGACGCAAATTCCGCGATGCCGACGACCGGCGAGCGATCGCATCACTGACACCCGACATCCGCAAAATGTAGCTAAAAGGACACATTACGGCGGAAACAATGCCGGCACGCTTGGATTTCAGGCCAAACTGTCGTCGATTTCGCCGAGTAGCTGTGCATATCCGCAGTCAGTTGATGCTTGTTAGTGCAATCGGCCTCGATAGCGCTGTTTCGGATATTTTCTCTTTATAAAATCGCGCGGAAAGCCGTATCGATTTTTCCCGGTGCCCAACGAAATATCGTTTCGACGATGAACGGTGCGTCGCAACGGAGTGCGACGGTGCGCGTCCGCAACCAAACGTGGGGCACGATTATGAAAAGAACTCTCTTGGCGGGCGTCTCACTGGCAGCGGTCGGGCTGAGCAGCGTGGCGCAGGCGGCGGATGTGGCAGCGAGACCGTGCCCTTATGGCGGCGATCCCTACAAGAACTACAGCTGTCTCGATCCCTATCTCGGTACTGACTTCTTCAGCCGACTGATCAACTACTACCGGCTGGAGTGGGGCCACGAAGCCGCGCCCGCCGATCCCAAGGCGCCGCCGTCACGCCGTAGCTACTGGCCTGCAACGCCGCAGAGCATTCCTCCTTATCCGTTCACGGAGTGGCCGTACGGCGGAGCCACGTCTATCGGCGTCACCCGGCCGAGTTCGGTGGATAGCCCGCTGATGGTTGCGCTCGGCAATACCACCGCGGGCTCTTGGATGAACGAAAATCACATCCAGGTTTATGGCTGGGTCAATGTCGGCGGCAACCTCAGCAACAACACGGTGCGCGGCGGCAACTCGCCGGCGGCCTACGACTACAACCCGAACACCGTCCAACTCGATCAAGCGGTGGTCTATATCGAACGTCTGCCGGATACGGTTCAGAAGGATCACGTCGACTGGGGCTTCCGTATCGCGCCGATCTACGGCGAGAACTATCGCTATACCACGGCCTACGGGCTTTGGAGCAACCAGCTTCTGAACCAGAACAGGAATTACGGCTACGACCTGCCGATGGCCTATGGCGAGGTGTTCATCCCGCAGATCATGGAAGGCTTGCTCTTCCGGTTTGGCCGCTACATCTCGATCCCGGACATCGAGGCCCAGCTCGCGCCGAACAATTACATGTACACGCATTCGATGACCTACACCTTCGACAACTACACCAATACCGGCATCAACAGCACGCTGGCGGTGACGAAGAACTGGATGTTGCAGTTCGGTCTGTCGGTAGGGACCGAGGCGATGCCTTGGCACTACAAGGCGACGATTGTAAACCCGTTCCCGAACCCGCTGTTTCCCGGAAACACCATGCCGAAGGACCCGGGTGCGCAGCCGAGTTTCTCCGGTGCGGTTCGCTGGACCAGCGACAGCGGCAACGACTCCATCTACGTCATCGCAAACGGCATCAACAACGGCACGTGGGGTTACAACAACCTGCAATGGTACGGCCTGACCGCCTATCACAAGTTCAACGATCAGTGGCATATCTCGTTCGAGACCTACAATGAGCACCAGGACAATGTGCTCAACCAGAATAACCCGGTCGCCTTGGCCGCGTGGGCCGCGGGCGGCACGCCGTTCTCGCCGCAGGTGATGCCCTTCAACTCCCCGTTCCTGGCGCAGTGCGCCAGTGCGGCGGTATACTCCTGCACGGCATCGGTTCAGACCTATCTGGCTTATCTGAGCTACAAGGCGAGCCCGCTCGACAACATCTCGTATCGTGCCGAGTTCTTCGACGACAAGCAGGGACAGCGTACCGGCGTCAAGACCCGGTACTTCGAGACCGGCATCGGTTGGCAACACTGGTTCTCGCCCCAGATCGAGATCCGGCCCGAGGTTTCATATTATCGGGCGCTCGATGCGGCTGCGTTCAATGGCAATTCGAATCTGGGTATTTTGCCCAACAAGAAGGACGCCCTGATCGGCTCGGCGGACATCATCATTCACTTCTGAAACGTGGAAATGTCGCGGCGACCCGGTCGCCGGACGTCCGATCAGAACAAGTCGACAGGGGATAATCATGAAGCGATTTCTTTTCACCACCGTTTCGCTCGGGGTGCTGGGCCTGGTGTCGCCAGTCCTTGCCGCCGATCTTCCGTTCTATTCAAAGGCGCCGGCAGTTGCGACGCCGATGTATGATTGGTCGGGCTTCTATGCCGGCGTGTTCGGCGGCGGCGGGTTCGGCAATCACAATCTGAACAACGCGCTGGGTCCGGCGGGCTTGGCCAACTACACGATCAACTATGAGTCCAGCGGCGGCATCGCCGGCGGTGAGGTCGGCTACAACTGGCAGAGCGGCAATATCGTCTTGGGCGCGGAAGCCGACGGGTTCTGGTCCGGCATCAAGGGCAGCGATATCGGTGCCTTCAACGCAGGCCTGCTTCCGATCGGCTCAATCGACGCGACCAGCCTGCGCAACGGCGCCACGGTTCGAGGGCGCGGAGGTATCGCGGTCGACCGCCTTCTGTTGTTTTTCACTGGCGGCTGGGCATACGGCAATTTCACGCACACCAACACCGACCCGGTCTTTGGTGTGGACCAGTTTAATGTCCACCGAAACGGCCTCACCGCCGGCGGCGGTATCGCCTATGCGCTGACCAACAACCTGATCGGCAAGTTCGAATATCGCTACTACAATTTCGGCGGTTACGATCGCGCCTTCCCGCTCAACGGTCAGCTCCCCTACACCGTGATCAACACCTACTCGGTGGTGACGGTCGGCGTGGACTTCAAGTTCGGCGGTCCGGTCGTCGCGAAATACTGACGCTCCGCGCAAACCGACTTGGCGGCGCTTAACCGGTCAGCCAACGTTTTCATGAGTGGCCGCATGATTACTTCGGGTCTGGGAAGAAAGATCGGCGTGATGCTTGCCGCAGCAGTTTTGTGTAGCGCGGTGGCGGCATGCGCCGTCGAGATCGGAAAGACCAAGCCCGAGCGAGCCGACGGCGGCGGTCAGATCCAGTACTATGGCGGGCCGAAATCTCCGGTATGGCGGGGGCCGGTCCAGAACTGAAACGTAAAGCTATCCGGAGCGGACCGCCGACGCGAGCGAGGTTACATCAGTTGACGTGCGCATTTCCAATATGAGTCCAATTGCAAATTGGAACTTGCGACGAGGAAGCGTGGTCCTGACGACGATGGCTGTGATCGGCCTGGGGGTCGTCGGTGCCGTGCGGATGTTTGTCCCGCATGCGAAGTCGACCGAAACGGCGCAACCGACAAAGGTCGCGCTTCCTCGCTATGTCCCGACCGCGGCCGAGTGGGCGAGCCTGACGGTCGAGCCCGTATCGGAAAAGGCATTTCGCGCCGAACGAATCACCGAGGGCAAGATCGCGGTCAACGAGGAGACCTCGACGCCGATCTTTTCACCCTATGCCGGACGCGTGACCAAGCTGCTGGTCAAACCGAGCGACATGGTCGAGCGCGGCCAGCCGTTGTTCGTGATCGAAGCCACCGATACGGTTCAGGCGCTGAACGATTTCATTGCCGCACTCGGCGCATTGAACACCGCGCGGTCCAAGCTCAACCTGGCGCAGATCGTCGAGAAGCGCGCGAACGATCTCTACGCCGGCAAGGCCGTCCCGCTGAAGGACTGGCAGCAGTCGCAGGCCGATCTGACCACCGCGCAAAACGATCTGCGCTCGGCCGAGACGGCGCTCGAAGCCGCGCATAACCGGCTGCGGATTCTCGGCCGTTCGGAAGACCAGATCACGACTTTTCAGCAGACGCGGCAGATGAGCGCCGACACCCCGATCTCCTCGCCGATCGCCGGCACGGTCGTGCAGCGCAAGATCGGTCCGGGTCAGTTCATCAGCAGCGGCGCCAGCGATCCGGTTTTCATCGTCGGCGATCTTTCGACGGTCTGGCTTGCGGCTTTCGTGCGAGAGTCCGAAGCGGTCGGGGTTGCGATCGGCCAGGTGGTCGAATTTTCGCTGCTTGCGCTGCCGGGCCGCGCTTTCACGACGCGCATCGATTACGTCTCCGCCGCCATCGATCCCACGACGCGCCGGCTACTGGTTCGCGGAACCATCGACAACAAGGAGGGTCTGCTCAAGCCCGAGATGTTTGCGAACGTGACGATCTTCGCCGGCGGCGATCATCTTTCGGTCGGAGTACCAAAGCAGGCGCTGATCTACGAAGGCGATCGTGTCCGCCTGTGGGTGGCCCGTGACGACAAATCGATCGAGCTGCGAAAGATCGAGACCGGCCTGATCAACGGCGACCTGGTCGAGGTTCTATCCAATCTGCAGCCCGGAGAGAAGATCGTCACCAGAGGCAGCCTGTTCATCGATCGTGCAGCCTCGGGCACCTGACCCGAACCGTTATTTCTCCCGCGAGAGCCGTATCGCATGGACCGCCTCGTCGCCCTCGCCGTCAACCGCCGGTTTCTGATGGTCGGGCTGTTTGCAGCCGTCATCATCGGCGGCCTGGTCGCGTTCCAGCAGTTGAACATCGAAGCCTATCCAGATCCGACGCCGCCGATGGTCGACATCGTGACCCAAAGTCCCGGACTGTCTGCCGAGGAAATCGAGCGCTACATCACGATTCCGCTGGAGACCCAGGTCGCGGGCATCAGGAATATGAAGGTGATCCGTACGATCTCGCTGTACGGATTGTCCGACGTCAAGCTGCAGTTCTCGTTCGACTACACATACAGCCAGGCCCAGCAGGAGGTGCTGAACCGGCTATCGCAGCTCCCGCCGCTCCTGAACAATGCCCAGCCCCAGATTTCTCCCCTCAGTCCGATCGGAGAAATCTACAGGTATCGGCTGGTTGGGCCGCCGAACTATTCGGTCCTCGACTTGAAGACGGTTCAGGACTGGATATTGCAACGACGCTTTCGTGTCGTACCCGGCGTCATCGACGTCACCGGGTGGGGCGGAAAGACCAAGACCTACGAGCTTCAGGTCGATTTCAACAAATTGGTGGCGAACGGGTTGACGCTGCCTCAACTACTGCAGGCGGTGGCGAACGCCAACGTCAATGTCGGCGGCAACACCGTCAACATCGGCGCTCAATCGGCGGTCGTGCGCGGTGTCGGCCTGATCCGTTCGATCGACAGCCTCGCCGACACCATGGTGACTTCGAGCAACGGAAGCCCCGTTCTGGTGAGGGATGTCGCAACGGTAAGCGTCGGCGAGCAGCCGCGGCTCGGGATTGCCGGCGAGAATGAGGACGACGATATCGTCCAGGGCATCGTTCTGATGCGGCGTGGCGAGCAAAGCTCGCCGACCATCGCCCGGGTCGAGGCTCTTGTATCAAGCGTCAACAATTCGACAATCCTGCCGCCGGGCGTCCGGATCGAGCGCATCTACGACCGGAAGGACCTGATCGAAACCACCACGCATACCGTGCTCGAGAACATGGTGGTCGGCATCGCCCTGATCGTGTTTCTGCAGTGGATCTTCCTCGGCGACCTGCGTAGCGCCTTGATTGTCGGCGCCACCATCCCGTTCGCGCTGTTCTTTGCGGTGAGCATCCTGGTGCTGCGGGGCGAATCAGCCAATCTGCTTTCGGTCGGGGCGATTGACTTCGGATTGATCGTCGATGCCACCGTGATCATGGTCGAATCGATCTTTCGGCGTTTGTCTCATACCAAAACGCTGTCGAAGAATGAGCAGACGGGGATCCCCGCGGCGACCGTCGGGGACATGAAGCAGCAGGCGATCCTCAGCGCTGCCGTCGACGTGTCGCGGTCGATTTTCTTTGCGGCAGCCATCATCATCGCGGCGTTTCTGCCGCTGTTCACGCTGAGCGGCGTCGAAGGCAACATTTTCAGCCCGATGGCGCGTACCTACGCCTATGCGCTGGCGGGCGGCCTGCTCGCGACGTTCACGGTGACGCCGGCGCTGAGCGCCATCATCCTGCCGGCGCATGTCGAGGAAACCGAAACCTTCATCATGCGGCTGGTGCATCGCATCTATATGCCGGTGCTCGCGCGCTCGCTCGCCAACCGTGGCGTCGTTCTGGCGGGAGGGGCCGGCCTGGTGGTGATGACGGTCATCGCTGTCCGGCTCCTGGGTCTCGAGTTCCTGCCGAAACTCGAGGAGGGGAATCTCTGGATCCGCGCGACGCTGCCGCCGACGATCTCGCTGCAGGAAGGAAATTCCTATGTCAACGACATGCGCAAGCTGATCGCCGAGCGGCCCGAAGTCGAAGCGGTCGTGTCGCAGCATGGCCGTCCCGATGACGGCACCGACGCGGCGGGATTTTTCAACGCGGAATTCTTTGCGCCGCTCAAGCCGGCAAAGGAATGGCCGGACGGAAAAGACAAGGAAGCCTTGACCAGCAAGCTGCTGGCCCAGTTGCAGGAACGGTTTCCCGGCGTCGAGTTCAATTTCTCGCAGTACCTGCAGGACAACGTCTCGGAAGCGGTCTCCGGCGTAAAGGGAGAAAACTCGATCAAGCTTTATGGCAACGATCTGCAGGCGCTCACCGATACTGCAAACAAGATCAAATCGGTGCTGGGCACGGTGCAGGGGGTTACCGACCTGGCGGTGTTCACCTCGCTCGGCCAGCCCACCATCCAGATCGATATCGACCGCGCCAGGGCCGCACGCTATGGGCTGTCGCCGGGCGACATCAATACGACAATCAAGACCGCGGTCGGCGGAGACAGCGCGGGTGATCTCTATGAGCCAGGTAGCGATCGGCATTTTCCGATCATCGTGCGTCTGGCGCCGCAATACCGCAGGAGCGCCGAAGCGATCCAGAATCTGCGGATCGGGGCGCAGGGTCCAAACGGCATCACGCAGGTGCCGCTCAGCGAGGTTGCTTCGATCAAGCTGGTGTCCGGCGCGGCCTATATCTACCGCGAACAGCAGGAGCGATATCTGCCGATCAAATTTTCGGTGCGCGAACGCGACCTTGGCAGCACCATCAAGGAGGCGCAGGACAAGGTCGAGGCCCAGGTCCGGTTGCCGGCGGGTTCGCGCCTCGAATGGGTCGGCGAATTCGGCAATCTGCAGGACGCCATCAAGCGGTTGTCGATCGTGGTGCCGATCAGCCTTGGCCTGATCGCGCTGCTGATCTGGTTCAATTTCGGATCGGTTATCGACACCGCCCTGACGATGAGCGTGATCCCGATGGCGGTGTTCGGCGGCATCCTGGGCCTGCTGCTGTCCGGAATTCCGTTCAGCGTGTCCGCCGCCATCGGATTCATCGCGCTGTTCGGAATCTCGGTGATGGACGGCATCATCATCATCTCACAGTTCAATCAACTCGTCGACGAGGGCATGGAGCGGAGCAGGGCGATCTTGCGCACCGGCGAACTCCAGTTACGCCCCGTGCTGATGACCTGCGTGGTTGCAGGCATCGGGTTGCTGCCGGCCGCGATATCGTCCGGGATCGGTTCGCAGGTTCAGAAACCGCTCGCTGTCGTGGTGGTGGCGGGCATGATGCTGGCTCCCGTCGTCATTCTCGTCACCTTGCCGGCGCTGATTTCGTTGTTCTCGCGCAGAAGCCGGCCTGGACTGGCCGGCGAGGGCCATCTGGCAACGGCGGAATGACGGGCCAAGGTTGAGGTGAGTGGTGGGTAACAGGTTCGGATGCCGAGCGAGCTGTTGGAGGAGAGGATTTCGGTTCGCGAGCCCGCTGATCTGCCTTGCGTGGGTGAGTTGCGCCGAGGTGCCTTCATGTGCCGCCGAAACGTTGCCGGACGCATTGGCGAAGGCGTACCAGTCGAACCCGCAGCTCAATGCCGATCGCGCGCGTCAACGCGGCACCGATGAAAATGTCCCGCAGGCGCTGGCAGGTTACCGGCCGCAGATATTGGCGAGCCTGAGCGGCGGCCTGCAGGCGGTTCGCAATCTGCTGCCGGACAATACGTTGCAGGGCGCGACGCTGCGTCCCTGGACCATAGGCGTGACGGTGTCCCAGGTGCTGTTCAACGGCTTCAGGACCGCCAACAGCGTCCGGGTCGCCGAATTCCAGGTGCTGTCCGGTCGCGAGGCGCTGCGAAACACCGGCCAGGGCGTGCTGCTGGACGCGGTGACGGCTTACATGAACGTGATGGCCAACCAGGCGCTGGTCGAAGCGCAGCGTACCAACACCACGGTCCTTCGCGAGATTCAGGCGACGACCAAGCGGCGATTGGATGCCGGCGACGTGACACCGACCGATACGGCCCAGGCGGAGGCGCGCCTCAGCCGCGGATTAGCCGATCTCAACGCGGCGGAAGTCATCCTGGCGATCAGCAAGGCGACCTACGCGCAGGTCATCGGCGAAGCGCCGTCCCAACTGGTTGCGGCCACGCCGGTCGACCGGCTGTCGCCGGCCGCGCTTGCCGGCGCGATAGAAACCGCGACGCATGAACACCCGGCAATCCTCGGGGCGGGTTTTGACGTCGACGTCGCTCAGACCACGATCAAGGTCGCGGAGAGCAGTCTGTTGCCGACCGTGGCGGTGCAGGCCAGCGCGAGCCGTTCCAAAGAATCGGATTCGACGCTCGGCACATTCGGCACCGATCAGGCCTCGATCCTGGGGCAGATCACCGTGCCGATCTACGACGGCGGCACGGCGGCCTCGCAAACCCGGCAGGCCAAGGAAGTCGCGTCGCAGAGCCGACTGGTGCTCGAACAGGTCCGAAACCAGGCGCGCACGGCGGTGGTGAGCGCGTGGGTCTCCAATGAGGGAACGAAGGTCGCACTCACGGCGGCGGATTCGGAAGTGCGCGCCGCCGATACCGCGCTGCAGGGCGTCCGTCGCGAGGCGGCGGGCGGACAACGGACGACGATCGACGTTCTGAATGCGCAGCAGGATCTGACCAACGCCAGGTCCCGCCAAATCCTCGCTCAGCGCGACCGGGTGATCGCCTCCTTTACGTTGCTGAGCGCGGTCGGCCGGCTCGACGTTCACACCCTGAACCTCAACACGCCGGATTATCTGCCAGATATTCATTATCACCAGGTGCGGGATGCCTGGCACGGCGTGCGTACGCCGTCCGGGCAATGACGCACCAGGGAAAAGGAGAAGCCCATGGTCGGCCGAAGCAAAGCCACCCGAACTCTCGCCACGGCTGCGGCAGTCGTTTCGTCGCTGACGTTTCCGGCGCATTCCCAGGGGTTCACGAACAGAAGGCCGCAGGACCGCGGCGGCCCGCTCGTCGAAAAGAAGCCGGTGGTGGATGAAAAAGCCTACAACGCCGCGCTTCAGCGCATACCGACACCCGAACAGACATACGACCCTTGGGGCATCGCCCGCCCGCCGGAATCCGCGCGGCGCGGCGAAAAAGGGCAAGTCAAATGAACCGGGCGGGACGAGGTGGCGAGCTCGCCAGCCCTGCGCGCCGCCGGCGAACTACTTCTTGTTGGTCAACGTCTGCTGCGAGCGCGCCGGCGCGCGCGAAAGACCTTGGTGTCGTCGAGAGCGCGAGTGACTTATTGTACCGAATGGTGCAAACAACGGCACGCCGTCGTTTCAAGGAGTTTTCATGTCGCGGCCGCCGTTTCCCCCATTCACGAGAGAGACGGCCGTTCGGAAGGCCCGCATGGCGGAGGACGCCTGGAATTCCCGTGATCCCGAACGGGTGGCGCTGGCCTACACCGAAGACAGCCGTTGGCGGAACCGCTCGGAATTTTTCGAAGGGCGTCGGGCGATCGTCGAATTCTTGACCCGCAAATGGAAAACCGAGCACGAATACCGGCTCGTGAAGAATCTATGGGCATTCGATCGTGAGTTTATCGCCGTACGTTTCCAGTATGAATGGCACAACGATGCGGGGCAATGGATGCGTTCGTACGGCAATGAGCAATGGGAATTCGACGAGCACGGCTTGATGCGCCGCCGGGAGGCGAGCATCAATGACGTGCAGATCAGTGAAGGCGAACGCCGGTTTCGTTGGGATGCGCCGGGTCCTCGCCCTGCGGATCACGCGGGGCTAGGCACAAGCCCTGAATGATTGCTGCGCGGTTCGGTGGACCGACTGCAGAAAGCGATCGGCGCTTTCGCTTTTTCGGCTGACATCGAGAGCGGCCTTGGTTCGCGCGACGACGTCATGGACCGCGTGTCACCATCGAAACGTCAACGTGCCGACCGTCTTCCGCTCGCCGGTTTTTGTCTGGCGGTCTGCGACGACGGTCGCCGCTTGGGTTGAGGAGCAGCTTTCGTCGCTTCTATTTCGGGCTCGATCGACTCCAGGCTTTGGTAGATTTCCCGAAAAATGATCTTGAGGCGGCCGACTTCTGCGTCGGAGAAGTTTGACACCGCCACTTCCTCGAAATGCACGGCGATCGGCATCAACTGTTCGACGAGGGATCGGCCCTTCGCCGTGAGATTGATCGCGACCGTCCGTCCGTTGTCTTCCAGCCGGCTGCGCGTGACCAGCCCCTTGCGCTTCAGGTCGCCGACCAGGCGAGACAACGTCGACGTCTCCGAGGTGGTGACCGCGGCAAGATCGCTCAGCCGCTGATCTCCTTCTTCCCAGAGCGCGGCCATGACCCGGTACATCGGAAGCGTGACGCCGTAGGACGCGATGCGACGGGCGAACAATTCGCCCATCCGAACGCCCACGCGATTCAGTAAATAGGGAAAAGAATTCGAGAGGTTGTACAAGGCCTTGATCCCCGGTGCGTCGCAACAATTGCGCCGACAAATACCGGAAAACCCAGTCGCCGCACAACCGGGAATTTTTCCGAAGGAAGTTTTGATTGACAAACTGTTGCGTTTGCAAATATTGTTTATGAAACACTCCGACCCGAAGAAGCGGATCGATCACGGGAGAAAAGCATGTCTTTGGATGTGGCGAGTGACGAGCTTCGTGCGTCATTCAAGCTTGCGATGCGCCGCTTTCCCGCGGCCGTCACCGTCGTCACATCGGCCGATCATACCCGTCGTCACGGCATGACTGCGACGGCGGTGACGTCGTTGTCGCTGGACCCGCCGTCTCTCGTGGTCTGCGTGAACCAGGCCACTCTGCTTCACGACATCATGCTTCTCGCCCGCAGGTTCTGCGTCAATCTGCTGCGGCGCGATCAGGCGGCGTTGTCCGCGGCCTTCAGCGGCGCGGTGGCGCCGGGATCGCGGTTCGAACTCGGCGAATGGAGTGTTTCGACCGAAGGCATCAGCTATCTCAAGAGCGCCCAGATCAACATCTTCTGCAAGAAGGCCGCCGCCGTGCCCTACGGCACGCACACGATCTTCATCGGCGAGGCCGAACGCGTCGACGTTCACGGCCCCGCCGATCCCCTGATCTACCAGGACGCGACGTACTGCTCCTCGGTCCCCAACGACATCAAGGCCGCCTGACCGGCGGTCCGAGCTTCTCACATCATAGACCACGGAGTTGTTGACATGAATGTTGCCGCGCAGATCATCGAAAGGCGCTCCGATCAGCAATTTTCCAAACGTCCGACCGTCGCCGAACTCAGGCATCGGGTCGCAGGCGTCGGTCCGCAGATCAAGGCGCGGGCGCATGCGACCGAAAAGAGCGGACGCGTGCCCGCGGAGAATATCGCGGCGTTGCGCGAGATCGGTTACTTCGAGATCGTCAGGCCGCGCGCCTTCGGCGGCTACGAGTACGATTTCGACGTTCTCGTCGAGCTGAACATCGATCTTGCCAAGGCTTGCGCGTCGACCGCCTGGGTCGGCGGATTGCTCTCGGCACATCAATGGCTGGTCGCGAGTTTTCCGGAACGGGCGCAGCACGACGTCTGGGATGCCGATCCCGGCGCGCTGGCCTGCGGATCCTATGCGCCCGCGACGAAAGCGATCGCCGCGGAGGGCGGCTATCGGCTGACGGGCCGTTGGTCGTTCGCGAGCGGCTGCGATAACGCGCAATGGTCGCTATGCGCGGCGCTGCTGCCTTCGCGAACAGGGCCCGATAAATTCACGGCGGCATTCTTGCTGGTGCCGGCGTGCGACTACGTCATCGACGATACCTGGAACGTCGTCGGCCTGGCCGGAACGGGAAGCAAGACGCTGCAGTTGAAAGACGTCTTCGTGCCCGAGCACCGCGTCCTCACCTTCGCTGCGACCACGTCAGGACAGACGCCCGGCGCCGCGCTGCATCCGGAAAACCCCGGCTTTTCGATTCCGATGTTGTGCAATATTCCGTCCTGCCTTGCTTCGGTCGCGGTCGGGACCGCGGCCGGCGCGCTCGAGGACTATCTCGACGCCACCAGCAAACGCGTGACCCGCGGCGCGGTGGCGGGAAGCAACAACCGGATGGCGGAATTTCCGACCATCCAGTTGCGCGTTGCGGAAGCCGCCGCATCCGCGGACGCCGCCCGCGAAATCCTGCTGCGCGATCTGCGCGACCGCGCCGGCGCGGTCCGGATGAACCGGCCGGTGTCGATCGAGGACCGTATCGTCAGCCGGCGGGGACAGGCGTTCGCCGTCTCGCTGGCGATCCGGGCCAGCGAAGCGCTCAATGCATCGACCGGCGGGCAAGGGCTCGATCTGGCGAACCCGGTGCAGCGCGCGTGGCGCGATGCCAACGCGGTCGGACGGCACATCAGCATGAACTGGGATGCGGTGGGTACCATGTACGGGCAGATGGCGTTGGGCCTGTCGCCCCAGGGCCAATATTAAAGCAAAGGGAGATGACGATGCAGGGCAAGATCGCGCTCGAGGAGCACTTCGCGATTCCGGAGACGCTGATGGATTCGGCCGGCTTCGTGCCGGAAAGCTACTGGCCCGAGCTGAAGGAACGGTTGCTGGACATCCAGGAAAAGCGGCTGCGGCAGATGGACGAGCAGGGCGTGGAGATGATGATCCTTTCGCTCAACGCGCCGGCGATTCAGGCGATACCCGACGCCCGCAAGGCGAATGAGATCGCGATCCGCGCCAATGACTACCTCGCCGAGCAGGTCGCCAAACGTCCCCACCGTTTTCAGGCTTTCGCGGCGCTGCCGATGCAGGACCCGGATCTGGCGATCGCCGAGTTGGAACGCACCGTCCGGACGCTCGGGTTCAAAGGCGCGCTCGTCAACGGCTTTTCCCAGGTCGGCGACGACGCCACCGCGGTCTACTACGATATTGACCGCTACTGGCCGTTCTGGGCAAAGGTCGAACAGCTCGACGTGCCGTTCTATCTTCATCCGCGCAATCCGCTGGCGCAGCATGCCAAGATCTATGAAGGCCATGAATGGCTGCTGGGACCGACCTGGGCTTTCGGCCAGGAGACCGCGGTCCACGCGCTGCGCCTGATGGGGTCGGGATTGTTCGACCAGCATCCCGGGCTCCGCATCATCCTCGGCCACATGGGCGAAGGCCTGCCCTATAGCATGTGGCGCATCGATCACCGCAACGGCTGGGTGAAATCGCCGCCGCGGTACAAGGCCAAGAAGAAGATATGCGAGTATTTCAACCGGCACTTCTATCTGACTACGTCCGGAAACTTCCGCACCCAGACGCTGATCGACGCGTTGCTCGAGGTCGGCGCCGACCGTATCCTGTTTTCCGCGGACTGGCCGTTCGAGAACGTGGACCACGCCGCGCAATGGTTCGACAGCGCCACGATCAGCGAGGCGGACCGCAGAAAGATCGGAAGGGACAACGCCGTCCGACTGTTCAAGCTTGACGATCGGAGCGCGATGCAGACCGGCGAGGTTGCACAGGCCGCGGAATAACGACGGCGCGAAAAAAGATAAAAGGGGGCGGGATGACTTCGCAATTGATCGACGTGCACGAGGAATTGGCGCAAGCCAAGGTCGGCGCATTCCATTGGCGTCTCGGCGCCATGATGGGCCTGCTGACCCTGTTCGACGGCTACGACACCTTCAATCCCGCTTATGTCATCCACTACGTTGCCGGACCCTGGGGCCTGAAGGCCGGGCAGGCGGGCCTTCTGATATCCAGCGGGCTGGCAGGCTTTCTGCTCGGCGCGGCGTTGCACGGCATGGCAGCCGACCGGTTCGGCCGTCGCGGTACGCTGCTCGCCGGACTTTGGATAACCAGCGTCTTCACGCTTATCACCGCCTTGCTCGCCGACTCGTTTGCTTCGTTTTGCGCTCTGCGGCTGCTGACGGGGTTGGGACTAGGCGTACTGCTGCCGCTTGCCACGACCTACATCAACGAACTCGCACCCCGGCGGGTCGCAAATACCTTTGCGTTGTGGGGCGTCGCCCTGGGCTGGGCCGCCGGCGGCACGCTTGCGGGGATCGTCGGCGTTTTCGCGACCCCGACCTTGGGATGGCAGAGTCTGTATTGGACCGGCGCGCTATCCTTTGTCCTGCTCCCGTTCATGCATTGGATGCTGCCGGAATCGCCGAAATTCCTCGCGGTGCAGGGGCGGGTCGCGGAGATTCGTGAGATGCTAGCCAGGCTCAGGCCGGAGCGCGCCCACGTCTATGCGTCGGCGACGGTGTCGGCCGGCAGCTCTCGAACCGCGGGCAACTCGATCCTCGAATTGCTGCAGCCGCGCTATCGCAGGACGACGACCGCGATCTGGATCACCGCCTTCCTCAGTCTGTTCTGCATCTTCGGCCTGTCCGGATGGATTCCGACGGTGATGATCCAGCGCGGCGAGACGTTCGCCACAAGCTTCGGATTTGGCGCGCTCATGCAGGTCATGTCCTTTGTCGGGGGCATTGCGCTCGGCCATCTGGTCGACCGGTTCGGCCATAGCCGCGGCCTGCTCTCGGCATGGTGGATATTCGGCGGTTGCGCGGTCCTCACTTTGGTGTTCCTGAACGATCACCTGATCAACGTGACGTGCGTCGCCGCCGCCGGGTTCTTCATCATCGGCGCGCAATTCGTTCTCAACAATTTCACCGCGGCGGCTTATGATACAAATGTGCGCGCGACCGCGGTCGGAATGGAGTTGGGAGTCGGACGGCTGGGCGCCATTCTCGGCCCGTTCGTCGCGGGCGCGCTGCAGCAGAATTACCAGAGCTCGCTGCCGATGTTTATTTCGATCGGGCTGGCGGCGTTGGCCGCGGGTGTCCTTATCCTCGGTGCGAACCGTACCGAAGCCGAGCGCGGCGCGGACCGACTGACCGCTTCCCCGGTCGCCTGGCCGACGACGCCTCGTCCTTGAACGAATGCCGACAGAGGTTGATGGAGGCGCGGGCGCTGCTAAAAATCGACGCGCGGGTTTTCTGAAACGTGCTTGGAGAGAACATGCGGAATTTCGACGAATTCACCATCACCGACGCCGTTCTTGACCGGCTGCAGAACGCCGGCGACCGCCGGGTCAAGCAGATCAGCGAAGCCCTGGTCCGGCACCTGCATGCGTTCGTCCGCGAAGTCGAGCCGAGCCAGTCGGAATGGGAGGCCGCCATCGCGTTCCTGACGCGGACCGGCCAGATGTGCGACGACAAACGGCAGGAGTTCATCTTGCTGTCGGACACGCTGGGCGTCTCCATGCTGGTCGACGCGCTCAACCATCGCTCGCCGGGAGAGGCGACCGAGACGACCGTGCTCGGGCCGTTCTTCGTTCAGAACGCGCCGGAGCACGCGCTCGGCGACGATATCTCCGAAGCGATGCCGGGGGACCCGATGCTGGTTACCGTCATCGTTCGGGACGACGAGGGTAAGCCTGTCCGCGGCGCGGTGGTCGACGTCTGGCATTCCGATGATGACGGTTACTACGACGTCCAGCATGCCGGCATCGGCGACAATACCGCGATGCGCGGACGGTTTCGGACCGACCAGGACGGCCGCTTATGGTTCTGGTCGATCAAACCGGCAGCGTATCCCGTGCCGCATGATGGACCGGTGGGGGATATGCTCGCCGCGCAGGGCCGTCACCCATGGAGGCCTGCCCACGTTCATTTCATGATCAGCGCGCCCGGCTTCAGGCAACTCGTCACCCACATCTTCGTGGCGGGAGACAAGTATCTGGATTCGGACGTGGTGTTCGGCGTCAAGGACAGCCTGATCTGCGACTTCGTGCAGCGGCCGGCCGGGGTGACGGTGACAGGCCAGACGGCGGACCGCGCCTATTATCAGCTCGACTACAGCTTCGCCCTCGACGCCCAGCGGGAAAAGGCGATAATGAACTGAGCGAGGCTGGCCGGCGTTTCGGCGCCGGCGGGAAATGCGTGCGCAAGTCCGCGCGACGAATAAGCGTTGAACGACAAGAAATATGCCCGAATGGGCAACTGACTGCTATCGCCGGGGACGGAAATGCGACGGAAACGCGATCTCGATCGTTCGATGCCGGCCGTACGCGCGGATTTTCGCCGCGGCGGTGACTGATGTTGTGGAGCATGATCCGGAAAAGTGGGTAGCGGTTTTCCGAAAAAGATCATGCTCAAGCATGAGGATATAGCGGGATGACGATTCGAAGAGAAGTCGTCAGGCTCTCAGTCGATGGACATTGGATCGAACCTCGAGATGTCGCGGGCAAGCATTGATGAATCTTCGCAACATCGATCTTAATCTGCTGGTCGTTCTGGACGCTCTCGTCGAGGAGCGCAGCGTTCGTCGCGCGGCCGACCGTATCGGCCTCAGCCAATCGGCGACCAGCCACGCTCTGGAACGCCTGCGCAAATTGCTCGACGATGAATTGCTGGTGCGAACATCGAGCGGAATGGAGCCGACCCCGCGCGCGCTCGATCTGTCCGGTCCGGTGCGCCTCGCGCTGGAGGAGATCCAAGGCGCGCTTGCGGCTCCGCGCTTCGATCCCGCGAGCGAAAAGCGCGCTTTCACCGTCGCGGTCGAAACATACGAGACCATCATCGTGCTGCCGCGTCTCGTCGATATCTTCCGCAGCGAGGCGCCGGGCCTCAAGCTCACCTCGCGGTCGGCTTCGGTCCAGGACATCCTGGCCGGCATCGACCAGGGACGCGTCGATCTCGGCGTCGGGCAGTTCAACGAACTGCCCGACCGCTTCATGACCTGCCGGCTGCTGAGCGACCGCTACGTCTGCGCGATGCATGCGGAACATCCGCTGGCGTCGATGCCGATGACGCTGGACGCGTATTGCAGCAAGCCTCATCTGCTCGTCAGCATGAGCGGCTCGGCGACGGATCCGATCGACCAGGCGCTCGCCCGCCTGCATCGCGAACGCGACATCGTCATGCGTCTTCCCCACGGGCTCGCCGCGGTGATCGCGCTCGCGCGGTCCGACATGATCGCGTCGATGACGTGGGGAGCGGCCACCGCTTTCGCGGTGGCGGGTCCGCTCGTGCTGCGCAACCTGCCGTTCGAAATGCCGAGCGCCGATTTCCGGCTGGTGTGGAATCGCCGATTCAACGACAGCCCCGCGCATATCTGGCTGCGGCGCAAATTCTCTGCGATCGGGACCGAGATCGAGAACCAGCAGAAGGTCGAGGCGCTGCGCGTGTGTTGATGCGTTGAGCTCGTGCAGGATGATTGCTTCTCGCGTCGTTTTCGGAATGACGTGGATAGCGCGGGAGTTCATCGTCCCCTCTTCCCTTGCGGGAGAGGGGACGAGCATCGTCAGATGCGAGCCGGATAAGGGGTCATGTTCAAACGAGACGTTTCACCCCTCACCCGCCTTCGATGCTTCGCATCTCAGGCACCCTCTCCCTCACGGGGAGAGATCGTCTTACTAAGTAATTGACTTTGCAGCATTTTCATATATAATAGTTCCTGCACAGGCCATACACAGCGTACACAAAATCAAAGGCTTAGGCAAAAAAAGTACACAAATTCTGCACAGAGAAGCGGTTTCCCATGGGCTTCCTCACCGATACGCAAGAACTGAAGCCTGGCCTCATCATCTTCCGCCGTGCGGACGTAAAACATCGCAATTGGTACTGCCGAGTAAAGCTCCCCAAGACGGACCGTTACAAGACGGTTTCCCTAAAGACCGCCGACATCGACGCGGCCCGCGAACGGGCGTTCGATCAGGACGCCGACGTTCGCTTCCGCATCAAGCATGAAGTGCCGATCTTCAATCGCCCCTTCAGCCAAGTGGCGAAGGACTTCGTGGCCCTTCAACGGGAGCGGGCCGAGGCAGGTCGGATCAGCCAGAGACGGTGGAAGAACATCGAATCCACCGTTCAGGCGCAGCTCAACCCCTATGTCGGAACGGTTCAGATCAATCTCGTCGGACACGACCGATGGGAACGCTATCCTCTTTGGCGGCAAAAGCACGGAAAGGGCCGCAATGGACTCGTCAGCGACGCCTCGATCCGCACGGAAATGTCCACGTTCCGCTCGATCATGGCGTTCGCGGCGAGCAAGAAGTACATCTCCGAGAGCCAAATCTTCAAAGATCGGCCTGCGTTAGAAAAGACCCGACGCGAGGAGTTCACCCCCGAGGAGTACCGTAAGCTCCACACCTTCGCGCGGGGATGGGTCAAAAGTGCGCGCAAATCGTCACTGACGACGTGGTATCGCACGGTCTGCTATAATTTCCTGCTAGTCATGTGCAATACCGGTATGCGTCCACCCGAAGCCAGGAACCTGCGCTGGCGCGACGTTGCCATCAGGACTGACGATCAGGGCCGCAAATTCGTCATTCTGAATGTGCGCGGCAAAGGAAAGTTCCGCCAACTGGTCGCTGCCAGCAACGTCGCCGACTATCTTGAACGCATTCGTGCGATCAGCAAGGCATTGGAGCCGGACGATTTTGTGTTCTCGACCCTTGAGGGCAAATCCTCCCTCACGCTGTACGCGGGGCAGGTCGGCAAGCTGCTGACAGAGTCCGGTCTCTTGCGGAGTTCTTCCGGCAGGCTCCGATCGACTTATTGTTTCCGCCACACCTACGCTACGTTCAGGCTTACGGAGGGAGTCGATGTGTATTTCCTCGCGAAGCAAATGGGTACGTCAGTCCAGATGATTGAAGATCATTACGGCCACATCAACCCGGTAAAGAATGCCGAGCGCATTCTTCAGGGTCTTCCCGGATGGGAGCCGATAGCCGCCGCACCGCAGGTGGTCGCCGAGACTGGCGGGGCGCACACGGAGACGGCGAAGGCTCAAGCCGTCAAGTCGAAGGCAAAGAATGGGCGGCCTTATGCGAAGTCGAGCCGAGATAAAGGAAAGTAACGCGTCGAGCTCGACGCGCCGATAACGAGACTCGATCCGCACCCATGCGCCGCTGGCGCTCTGGATTGGGTGCGGCCTGCCCTTGGTTGACTTGGCGACCGCGCGTCGCTCGCTTTGCAAACACCAATAAGCATGCGCTGAAGCGCACCGTTCTTTTTTCCAGCGGCCGAGGCCGCTCTTACGACCTGATGCACCGGTGCGATTGCGGCGGCCCTAAACGATTGCCCGCAGCGGGGACACGTCACCGAGCGATATTTCATGACACGCCGTGCTCTTCGTGCGGTACCTATTTCACAAACAGGGGCAAGGTCGCGAGCGCTGCAACAAGTGCAGGCGGCATGACGAGGATGCCGAGCTTAAGGAACTGGATTCCGGTGACATTCTCTCCTTCGCGACGCAGCGCGATGAGCCAAAGAATCGTAGCGAGCGAGCCGGTAACCGACAGGTTCGGCCCGAGATCGACCCCGATGAGAATTGCACCGGTTACAGTCGTCGGCACGTGCGCGGCTTGGCTGGTGGTTGCGGCAATCAGACCCGTCGGCAGATTGTTGATGAGATTGGACCCAACCGCGACAACGGTCGCGGCTGTCCAAGCGGTAGCCTGTGGCGCCTGCACGCCGCCCTCTCGCAGGGCGTTCGCCAGTACGGTCAAGACGCCGGTGCGGTTCAAGCCTTCGACCAGAATGAAAAGGCCGGCGACTAACGGAAGCACGCTCCACGACACGTCTTTCAGCATGATATGCGGGGACTGGCGACCTATCGCCATCACGGCGATGGTGACGAGCGTTCCCGCGATGAAGGTCGGCAGGCCGAGCTGCGTATCGAGCGCGGAGGCGGCCAGTAGCGCGACCGCCGTCAACGCGATGCCAAGCGCCGCAAGCTTGCCGCCGCGGGTCAGGGGCATAGCCTCGACGACTGCCGCCACGCGCTCGTTGAGCGCGTGGCGCTGCGCAAACCGCAACACCACGTAGGTCACAGTGATCGCCGCGACCGATGGCAGCGCGAAGTGCCGCAGCCATTCGATCAGCGGCGGCATCTTGTCGCGGAGCAGGACGAGATTGGCCGGGTTTGAAATCGGCAGGACAAAGCTTGCCGCATTAGCGATGAAGGCGCAGATTAAGAGATGGGGTAGCGGCTCTACTCTTGCGGCGCGCGTCGCCGCATAGACCGCTGGTGTCAGCACCACCGCCGTCGCGTCGTTGGAGAGGAAGATCGTGACCAGTGTCCCGACGCCGTAGACGATCATGAAGAGGCGCTTGGCTGATCCATTCGCGTGACGCACCGCGTGTGTCGCGAGCCAGTCGAAGAGCCCCTCCTTCCGCGCCACCTCCGCCAGCAGCATCATGCCGATCAGAAAAAGGTAGACGTCGGTGCCCTTGCCGGCGGCGGCAAGGGCATCCTGCCACGGCAGAAGGTTGAAGAGGACGAGCAGCACGGCTCCGGCGATTGCCCAGATGAATTCCGGCGCGTTAAAGGGTCGCGCGATCACACCGAATGTCGCGGCGACGGCGATGCCCCAGGTCGCGACGTGCGCGCTCATCATCTGGTGCCTCCAGCGGCCATCGCCGCGCCTGCGAGCATGTCAGACCGTATCCCTGCGCAAGCCGGCCTTAGCACGGACGCGAAGCCGACCCAGAGCGCGATCGAGCCGATCGCGAAGCTGCCAAGGATCAAGAACATCGCGCCGTAGCCAAGCTCCTGCGCGATCCAGCCGCCGATGGCGGGACTCAAGGACGCGCCGACGCCCTGCACGGTCATCACCGCGCCCTGGCCGACATTGACGCGGCCGGTGCGGTTGAGAATGCAGGCAACGAGGCCGGGCACGGCGACACTCTGCAAGCCTGCGCCGATGCCATCGAGGATTTGCACCGGGTAAACGCCCCAGAAGCCGATGTATTGAGCGGCGATCAGGCCGCGGATCGGCAGCGCGATGAACGAGATCAGCATCACGAGCCAGTAGCCGCTTTGCTCGGCCATACGCATGGCGACGATCGAGGCAATAATCATGACCCCTTGCGCGACCACGATGGTGATCGCGACGAAGCCCGCCGGATCGCCCTGCTTCGCCGCAACGACAGCAAGTCCATAAAGTGGCAGCATCGCACCGTTGCCGAGATGGAAGAGAGCGAGCGCAGCCGCGAGCAGCAGGAGCGGCTTGCTCTCAGCTAACACGGCGAAGCCGCTCACCTTGGCGTCATGGCCCGCGTCATGTTCGAGCCCGCGCGCGGCATTGTCGTCAATTGCATCCGATGGAATAAGAAGGACCGAGATTATCGACAGAACACCGAACACGGCGGCCAGCCAGAAGACGGCGTGGAATCCGTAGGCCCAGCCAAGCAGGCCCGAGAGGCCGGCACCGACCATATTGCCGGCGTGATTGAAGGCCTGATTGCAGCCATTCTGCCGGTTGAAGCCAGCCTGCCGGACCATGCCGAGCGTAATCCCGGCGACTGCCGGTCCGATCGCGGCACCCGCAATCGCCGTTGCGACCTGCGAGGCTGAGACCAGCCAGAATTCCTGTGACAGGAGGACAATGCCGGAGCCGATGACCGAGCAGATACCGGGGATAATGACGAAGAACTTCTTGTGCCGCGTCGCATCGATCAGCGCACCAGCGGGTGTCATCATGAGCATGCCGGCGACACCGCCCACCGTCATCACGGTGCCGATGAGCCCACTCTGCCAGCCATGTGCTTGGAGGAAAACGCCGAGGAACGGACCGATTCCGGCCTGCATGTCGGCCATGAAGAAGTTGAGCGCCATCAGCGCCCAAAGACTGCGCGAAGGGGAGGTTTTGTTGTTCATGATCATGCCCCCGGGCAGCTCAGTAGATCGAAACCAGTGCGACACCCCCGATCATCAACGCGGCGCCCGCGATGCGGCCCGGCGTGAGATCGTGAACCTCCATGCCGAACATACCGAAGCGGTCAATGACTAGCGACATGAGGATATTGGCGGTGATGGTGAGGCCCGCGAATGCGCCCGCACCGACCTTGGCGACGAACAAAAGACCCGCGATCACCGCGAAGCCGCCGATCAGCCCCCCGAGCGGCGCCCACCATGGCATCGCGGCCAGACCTTTTTCTGTCGGCAGTGGATGCGGCAGACAGCAGAACAGGACGATGAGGAACGCCACGATCGGCACGAAGGAGACGGCGCTCGCGAGCCACGGATTTTCGAGCGCGTTGCGCAGCGCGTTGTTCATGGGCGGTCCCCAAGCCTGCAAGGCGCCTGCCGCGATAATCAAGGGGTAGAGCCAAACAGCGCTGATATTCTGCATCACACGAGACCTTCACCTTCGGGCTGCCACTAAAGGCAGCCGCATGTTCAACACTTCCGTCCGTTTCGGTTGGGCCCGAGCTGTGTCCCGAAAAGATACCGCTCTTCCCAGGCACCGATCGTGTTGGCGTCGCTGCCGGTACTCAAAATTCGGCGCGCCGCTCGCTTTAATCTCGTGGACAATTTGGGTGTCCGTTGCCCCGGGTGTTCAGCAATCGGCGTGCCATGCCGGAAGCCCGGATTTACAAGGCTTGCCGAGAGCGTGCCCTTCACATGTGTCAGCCATTCCGACACCGGTGTCAGCTTTTCTTACGAATGAAGGCTTGGCCGACTCACGCGCCGCAAATCGTTGACGGGCGAGGCAGAGTCGCTACGCTAAGAAACTGATAAGATTGCTGCTATTGGTAATTTCGATGCGCTCGCTCCGATTCCGTCTTCTCGTCTTATGGGTGATGCTCCTTGTCTCGGGCGTGTCGACGGCATTCCTGCTCTATCAATCGTATCGGCAAAGCGCGAATGCGCGGCTCGCCCGCACCGAGGAAGTCGTTGCGCGGGCCTGCGGAGATATCGCCGAGCGCTATCAGTTTTATGTGTCGGGTTGGAGAGGCGCTCCGGTCGATGATCGCCTCAAGCAGGATTTGACGAATGTGGTTCAGACCGCGCTTGCCGGCGCGATCGGTATTGAAGGCGGCATCTGGCACCAGGATGAAGGCTCACTTGCCTACGCTTATCCGACCTATGAAGGCACCGGTCCCAAGACCGATCTGCCGGCCGCTGAGTCCACCACGATCAAGGAAGTCAACGCGGACGCCGCACGATCGGGGCATCCAGCATTCGTTCGACAGTCGGGGCGATCGCAGATCCTGCTGGTTCATGCCTGCCCGCTTGGCGGGCCCCTCACGGGGACAACCGGCTGGACGATGACGCGCCTATTCACCGCCCAAGGGCCGGCCTACAGCCAGCTTGTTGCGGGCCTTGGCGTGCTGGCCGTGACCATTCTCGGCACGGCGGTCTGGCTGGCGTGGGTGCTCTATGCGTGGTCGCGCAAGATCGCCTCTCTTGAGACGGTGCTACGGAGCCGGGAGCCACACGCGGTCGATCTTCCAGCGTTGCCGCGCACAGGCGAACAAGAGCTTGACCGTCTCGTTGACGCGTTGAACGCGACCGGCGAAGCGCTCGCAAAAGAGCGGGCACGCGCGACGGCGAGCGAACGGCTTGCCGCTGTCGGGCGCGTGTCGGCCGGCCTCGCGCATGAAATCCGCAATCCTATCGCAGCGATGCGCCTCAAAGCCGAGAACGCGCTTGCCAGCGGCGACGACACGCGGAAGCGTGACGCGCTTGAAGCGGTCCTCCAGCAGATTGCACGGTTGGACGCGTTGCTGCGCGATCTCCTTGACATGACGCATAATCGCGCGCCCGCTCTCGCCGATGTTGACCTTTCTTCGTTCCTTGTGCGCGTGATTGAGCCGCACCAGGAGCTGGCCGCCGCCAAAGGAATTTTTTTGAGGGCGGGAACTTCGGCGGCACCATCTTCGTTGCCC
>CAXTMT010000001.1:0-3043 GCA_964245355.1 uncultured Sphingomonadaceae bacterium | reverse complement strand
CATGGCAGCCTCGGGCCGGCAGGCGCTGGCGGAGCTTTCGGACGACATCGACGGCGTGCTGCTCGATCTTAGGATGCCCGGCGGCATGGACGGGATCGAGGTTCTGCGCCGCATCCAGTCGCAACGCCACGCGCCGCCCGTCGTCGTGCTCACGGCGTTTGCCAGCGCGGAAAACACCATCGAGGCGATGCGCCTCGGAGCCTTCGATCATCTGACAAAACCGATCGGCCGCGACGATCTGAAAGCCCTTCTACAGCGTCTCCCGCCCCGGCCATCGGGCCCGTCGACGGCGCCGGCCGCACAGGCTCCCGATTCGCTGATCGGGTCGAGCGAAGGCATGCGGCGCGTACAGAAAGCCGTAGGCCTCGCGGCCGACAGCGACGTCACCGTTCTGATTTTTGGAGAGACCGGCACTGGCAAAGAGCTTGTCGCCCGCGCGTTGCATATGCATAGCCGCCGCAAGGACAAGCCGTTCGTGGCGGTCAATTGCGCGGCGATCCCGCAAGACTTGTTGGAGAGCGAGCTGTTCGGTCATGTCAAAGGCGCCTTCACCGGCGCCGCCAGCGACCGCGCCGGCGCGTTTCGTGACGCCGAGGGCGGCACGCTATTTCTCGACGAGATCGGCGACATGCCTCTCCCGATGCAGGCAAAAATCCTGCGCGCTCTGCAAGAGCGCGTCATCACGCCGGTCGGTGGCAAGCCGGTGCGCATTAATCTGAGGGTTGTCGCGGCCACACACCGCGATCTGGCGGACCTTGTCGCCACGAGTGCGTTCCGCGAAGACCTCTATTACCGGCTTAACGTCGTGCCGATCTCGATCCCGCCGCTGCGCGAGCGTGTGTCGGATGTCGTTCCGCTCGCCGAGCATTTTCTGGCTCTCGCTTGCGACCCAAGCGCGCCGAAACAACTCAGCGCCACGGCGATCGAAAAGATCGCGCGGCATCCCTGGCCAGGTAACGTGCGTGAGCTGCGCAATGTGATCGAACGCGCTTGTGTCATGTCGCGCAGCCCGGTCATTTCGGAAGATGACATCAACACATCCGGAGAGGTGCATGGCTTGACGGCAGCAGCCGTGTCCAACGAGGATTTGCCCGGTGCTGTTGCGCGGCTTGAAGAGGCGATGATCCGCAAGGCTCTGGATTTTTGCGGCGGAAACCGAGCCGAGGCTGCTCGCCGTCTCGGCATCAATCGCCAATTGCTCTACACCAAGATGCAGCGCTACGGCATCGCCGACGCCGATCGTCAGGAAAGCTGACAGGCACTGTCGGCAAAGGCGACGATGGCACGATCACCGTTTTCAAAAGCCTCCATCAAATCAACGCAGTCCTTCTTGGCATGCCGGTTGCTCCACGGCCTGGCATTCGCGACGAGAGTCGCATCATGAAGGAGTGTTCCCATGAGAACAAAACGATCGCGTCTGCTTCTCGCCGGGCTGCTGACCACGACCGTCGTCGGTGCTGCTGCGGTGGCCTGCGCACAAACCACCGGACCGATGTGGGATTCAACGCAACTCCCCGAGACGCGCGGTACCGTGAAGCAATATACGCTCACGCCGCGCGGCGACGTGGATGGATTGATACTGAACGACGGCACGGAAGTTAAGCTGCCGCCGCACCTCACGGCGCAGGTGGTTTTTTCCATCCGTCCAAATGACCAAGTCTCCGTTCGCGGCCTTCGAGCCCGTGCAATCCCTCTGATTGACGCGGCCGCCATCACCAACGTGGCAACCGGTAAGAGCGTCATCGACAACGGCCCGCCCGACCGTAGCGCGACGGAACAGACCGTCAGCGGCAAGATTGTTTCTGCGCTGCATGGCAAGCGCGGTGAAGTCAATGGTGCGCTTCTGGAGGACGGTACGGTGCTGCGGCTTCCGCCGCCCGAAGCCGAACGCTTGGAAGGCTGGCTGCGGCAGGGGCAAACGCTGTCCGTTCGCGGCGCGTTGCTTGATACGCCCCTCGGTCGAGTAATCGACGTAAGCGCTATCGGTGCCTCGCCTGACCGGATGACCGAACTTACGGAGCCTCGACCGCCGCGCGGGCCGAAGGGCGAACCGAAAGGGCCAGGTCGCCTCGGACCGCCGCCCCCGCCTGAGTTCGGCCCGCCGCTGCCGCGCTGAAGGCGGCGTCCCGCTAACGTTTTACTGGAGACAACAATGCACTGGATCGATCCCGAGAGCCTGCCGGAAACGGCAGGCACAGTTGAACTCTTCGTCCTCAACCCTCACGGCGAAGTCGACGGCTTCGTCATGAGGTCGGGCCGCAATGGCGACATTCTCGTCCACACGCCCCCGCATATGGAGAAGCAACTCACCCGGCATGTGAAGGTGGGTGACAAGGTTACCGTCAACGGCGTGCGGCCACGAGGTGCGGAGCTGCTGGCCGCCGTAGCCGTCACGGCGAAGAACGGCCATCAGGTCATCGATAACGGTCCCGATCACGACCGCGAGCATCCTGCGGTGGATCACGAACCGATGGAAGCCGAAGGTAAAGTGTATCTTTCGCTGTTCGGCCCGAAGGGCGAACTGCGCGGTGCATTACTGACCGACGGCACCACGATCCGCGTCGGGCCCAAGGACGCCGGGCATTTTACCAAACTGCTCAAGCCGGGCGCAGCGCTCGCGGTGCGCGGCGACGGGATCAAGACCAGGCATGGCCGAGTTATCCACGCGAAGGATGTCGGCTGCGATTTCGAAGCCTTGCGGCCCGTGAAAGCGCCGGAGCGAAAAAAACGCTAGGATGCGTGTCATGATCTAGTCGATGCCCACGACGATCGCACGAGCCGCCGCTGCCTATGCTTCGACGCGTTCAGTTTCGGTTGAGGGGTCTCTTAGCCGGTACCGACATGCGGGCAATCGCCGGTGGCGGCATCACTGTGCCTGGTCCTTGGGGAGCGACGAGGTGCCGATTCTCGGTGGCGGTCGTACCAGCTCTTGATCGTCAGATTCCTTTCGACCCCAACTGACCCTGCGACCCTAGGCGTCCTCTCTTTCTGCCCGGTTCTGCCGCGGCGCGCGTTGCTGATCAAAGCCGCTCGCTTCCGCACT